>NZ_CP014691.1:1200000-1500000 GCF_002005465.1 Neoasaia chiangmaiensis
CCGGCGCACGCGCGGCAATCACCGCCACGACGTCCCGCAGACGATCCGCCATAGTCCGGATTGCCGGCGGCAGGTCGAGCCCGGCTAACGCGGCGAGGGCAGCGTCTGCCGGCCCGGCCGCATGAAGCATCGCCGTCAGAACAGGGGCAATCTCGCCTCCCAGTTCCGTCACGGCCGCCGCGTCCTTTCGGTCGACGGCATGAACAAGCTGGGCTCGCGTCATATCCGACAGCCCGGCTTCAGCAATCAGCGACTGCACCAGCGCCGGATAGGAAAGGTCGAACGACACATGCGCGATGCGAAGTCGCGCCAGTGCCTCTGCTGCCACCAGCACCACCTCGGCATCCGCCGCCGCCGAATCGACACCGATCAGCTCGATCCCCGCCTGCGTGATCTGCCGCTCGCCCTCCCGCCCGGGCGTCCCGACGACCACGCACGCACCGGCATAAGACAGGCGAAGCGGGCGCGGACTACCGACCAGACGGGTTGCGGCAATGCGCGCGACCTGAGTCGTCATGTCGGGACGCAAACCCATCATGCGGCGGGATTCGGGGTCCATTAGCCTGAACGTCTGCTCGCTCAGCGCCTGCCCCGCCCCGTGCAGCAGTGAAGCCTCGAACTCCAGCAATGGCGGCCGGACACGCTCGTAGCCATGCCGCGCGAACACGTCCATCACGGCCTCGATACCCCGTGCCTCGGCCTCGGCCTCATGCTGGAGCAGATCGATAAATCCGGAGGGCAAAAGCGCCGTATTGGGCTCTTCAAAGGGGCTCATGCCGCGAATTCCCGTCGTGTTTCCACCTGCGCCCAATCGAGCCAGGGCAGCAGTCTTTCAATATCCTGCGTCTCCACTGTCGCGCCGCCCCAGATGCGCAGCCCTGGCGGCGCGTCCCGATACGATCCCAGATCGAAGCCCGCACCTTCCGCCGCGACCAGCCCGGCGATGCGACTGGCCGCCCGCGCCTGATCATCCGCGGACAAGGTCAGGAACCATGGCGCCACGATCTTCAGGCAGATCGACGTCGAGGAACGCGTCCGGATATCCGATGCCAGAAACTCGATCCAGTCGGTTCGCGCCACCCACGCTGCAACCGTCGCCAGATTAGCCCTGCTACGTGCCTTCAGTGCCGACAGCCCGCCAATCGCCGCTGCCCAGCGCAGACCATCCAGCGCATCCTCGACGCACAGCATCGAGGGCGTGTTGATGGTGTCGCCTGCAAAGATCGCCTCGATCAGCCCCTTTCTGTTCGCAAGTCGGAAAATCTTCGGTAACGGGCGCTGGTCGGCATGCGCAAGACGCTCAGCCGCACGGGGACTCAGCGCCACCATGCCATGGGCGGCCTCGCCACCAAGCGCCTTCTGCCACGACCATGTGACGACATCGAGCTTATCCCACGGCAAATCCATGGCAAATGCCGCCGAGGTCGCATCGCAGATCACCAGGCCGTCACGGTCAGCCGGAATCATCCGACCGTCGGGAACGCAGACGCCCGAGGTGGTGCCGTTCCATGTCAGGACGACATCGCGCGACCAGTCGACCGCCGCCAGATCCGGCAGTTCGCCGTATACCGCCTCGAAAATGCGCAGATCGTCGATTTTCAGTATATCGCGCAGGTCGCGCGCCCATTCGCCGGAAAAACTCTCGAACGACAGGACATCCAGACCGCGCTCGCCAGCCAGCGCCCAGAGGATCATCTCCACGGCCCCCGTGTCGGAAGCCGGGACAATGCCCACACGCCAGCCTTCCGGCACGCCCAGCACGGAACGGGAACGATCAATCACCTCTGCCAGACGCGCACGCCCTTCCGGTGCACGATGCGATCGCCCCAGAAGCGCACCACCGAGAGCGTCAAGCGACCATCCGGGACGCTTTGCACAGGGGCCGGAGGAGAAAAAAGGTCGCTCGGGCTTATGTTGCGGCTTGGGAAAGAACTGTTCAGACATCGGGAGCGATCCGGGTGGTGGCAGCGCCGACCATCATAAACCCGGCGCTTGAAAGACAACCCGAAATCGGGCTGGTGCGAGAGGGGGGATTCGAACCCCCACGCCTTGCGGCGGTCGATTTTGAGCCGACTACGTCTACCGTTCCGTCACTCTCGCACGGACAGGTGCTCTTATAGGCGATCCGCTCAAAAAGCAAAGCACCTAAACACCCGCGCGTGTCGTTAATCCGTCAGTTTCCGCAGTTCCTGCACGACCGCGTCACCCATCACAGCCGTGCTGACGCGTGCCATGCCTTCGGACATGATATCCGCCGTACGGAAGCCACTGGCCAACACATTGGACACGGCCGTTTCGATCAGCACCGCATCGTCTTCCCGCCCGAACGAGTAACGCAACAGCATGGCGAAAGAGAGAATCTGCGCCAGCGGATTGGCAATGCCCTGCCCCGCGATATCCGGGGCCGAACCATGGATCGGCTCATACAGCGCATGCCGCTTGCCGCTCTCCTGCACCGCGCCCAACGTCGCGGAAGGCAGCATCCCGAGCGACCCGGTCAGCATGGAGGCGAGATCCGAGAGCAGATCGCCAAAGAGATTGCCCGTCACCAACACATCGAACTGACGCGGATTGCGCACCAGTTGCATCGCGCAGTTGTCGGCCAGCATATGGGACAGTTCGACATCGGCATAGTCGCGTGCATGAAGGTCCGTCACGACCTGCTTCCACAGCAGACCGCTTTCCATCACGTTGCACTTCTCAACCGAACAGACGCGATTATCGCGCACCCGCGCCAGATCGAACGCCCCACGCGCCACACGCTCGATTTCCGCCGTGGTATAAACCTCGGTGTTCACGCCGCGCCGGCTGCCATCCGGCAGGGTCTCGATGCCGCGGGGCTCACCGAAATAGATGCCGCCGACCGTCTCGCGCACGATCATGATGTCGAGACCACGCACGACGTCAGGCTTCAGCGTGCTGGCGTCCAGAAGCGCGTCGAAAACCTTCGCCGGACGCAGATTGGCGAAAAGTTCAAGCTCCTGCCGCAGACGCAGGATGGCCACTTCGGGTCGCTTGTCGAAGCCGACATGCGACCAGGCCGGATCGCCGACGGAGCCGAACAGCACCGCATCGGCTTCTTTCGCCAGGGCGATCACCTCATCGCGGATCGGCACGCCATGTTTCGCGAGCGACGCGCCACCGACCAGTTCTTCGGCAATATCAAGCTTCAAACCCCGATGGGCCGTCAGCCATGTCACGACTTTCGCGACCTCCCGCATGACCTCCGGCCCGATGCCGTCACCCGGCAGGACGAGAAGTTTCCTGGTATCGGTCACGGTGTCGCTCCTATCGTGATTTTGGGCATCCATGGCTTGTCGACGGCACGACGCTGCTCGAATGCCCCGATCGCATCGTCATGCTGCATTGTCTGGCCGATATCGTCCAAACCCTCGAGCAGCAGATGACGACGGAAATCATCGACATCGAAAGCGACCTCTCCGCCATCCGGACGGCGGATAATCTTCCGCTCCAGATCCACGGTGATGCGCGCATTGCCGCCCAGGCGGGCATCGTCCATCAACTGCTCGCAGATCTCACGCGGCAGACGGATCGGCAGGATGCCGTTCTTGAAACAGTTGTTGTAGAAAATATCGGCAAAACTCGGCGCGATCACGCAACGGATACCGAAGTCCAGCAGGGCCCACGGTGCATGCTCACGCGACGATCCGCAACCCAGATTGTCGAATGTGATAAGGATCTCGGCTCGCCGATAGGGCTCCTGATTGAGCACGAAATCAGGGTTCTCGTTGCCGCTTTCATCATAACGCTGCGCCGCGAAGGCATGCTTGCCCAACCCGCTGCGTTCGATCGTCTTGAGAAACCGTGCGGGGATAATCTGATCGGTATCGATGTTCTCCGCCGGCATCGGCGCGGCAATGGCCGTCAGCTCCGTAAACTTGTCCATTACGCCGGCTCCATCGCTGCCATTTCGCGGACATCCGTCAGGCATCCGGCAATCGCGGCAGCCGCCGCCATGGCCGGCGAACAGAGATGCGTGCGACCGCGCGGCCCTTGCCGTCCCTCGAAATTACGGTTGGAGGTCGATGCACAGCGCTGCCCCGGGGTCAGCTTGTCCGGATTCATGCCCAGACACATCGAACAACCGGCCTCACGCCACTCGAACCCGGCATCGAGGAAAATGCGGTCCAGCCCCTCCGCCTCGGCCTGCGCCTTGACGAGACCCGAACCCGGCACGACCATGGCCCGCACACCGGGTGCGACATGCCGCCCGCGCGCGATATCCGCCGCCGCCCGCAAATCCTCGATACGGCTGTTGGTGCATGAACCGATGAACGCAACGTCGATCGGCGTGCCGGCAATCGCCTGACCAACTTCCAACCCCATGTAATCGAGCATCCGTCGCCAGGATGCTGCCTTGGCCGGATCAGCACACGATGCCGGGTCAGGCACCAGACCGGTGATCGGCAGGACATCCTCGGGGCTCGTGCCCCAGGTGACGTTCGGCACGATATCCTCGGCCCGCAGCGTCACTTCCGTGTCGAACACTGTGTCCGGATCGGAAACCAGCATGCGCCAATAGGCGCAGGCTTCATCGAATGCAGCCCCCTTCGGCGCGAATGGACGGCCTTCGATGTAATCGAAAGTCGTCTGATCGGGCGCAACCAGACCGGCACGCGCACCGGCCTCGATCGACATGTTGCACAGCGTCATACGTCCCGCCATGTCGAGCGCGCGGATCGCCGACCCGGCGAACTCGATCACATGCCCGGTACCGCCCGCCGTGCCGATCCTGCCAATGATCGCCAGCATGATGTCCTTGGCGGTGACACCCGGTCCGGCCTGACCATCCACAGTGACGCGCATGTTCTTCGCAGGCTTCTGCAACAGCGTCTGCGTCGCCATCACATGCTCGACCTCGGACGTACCGATGCCGAATGCCAGCGCACCCATCGCACCATGCGTCGAGGTATGGCTGTCACCGCACACGATCGTCATGCCCGGCAGAGAAATACCCTGCTCCGGCCCGACAACATGCACGATACCCTGATTTCGTGAACGCAGCGGAAAATACGGAACGCCGAATTCCTTGACGTTGCGTTCCAGCGTCTCGATCTGTAGCCGGCTCTGCGGCTCCTCGATCGGCAGACTTCGATCGGAGGTCGGGACGTTATGATCCACGACCGCGATCGTCGCTTCGGGATGACGTAACCGCCGCCCGGCAAGCCGCAAGCCCTCGAAGGCCTGCGGGCTCGTCACCTCATGAATAAGATGCCGGTCGATGTAGAGGATGCAGGTGCCGTCCGGAAGCTTTTCCACCACGTGGTCGGCCCAGATCTTATCGAACAATGTTCGCGCCACCATGCGCTTCTCCTCCCTCTTTCTCCCGGCAATACCGCTTTACGAAGCGACGACGTCGCGCGGACGCTCGGCGATACGCGCGGACTTGCCGCTGCGGCCACGCAGGTAGTACAGCTTCGCACGACGAACCTTGCCGCGACGGACAACCGTGATGTCCGCGATGCTCGGCGAATACAGCGGGAAAATACGCTCCACGCCTTCACCGTTCGAGATCTTGCGAACCGTGAAGTTGCTGTTCAGGCCCTTGTTCGAACGCGCGATCACCACGCCTTCGTAAGCCTGGACGCGCTCGCGCGTACCTTCGACAACGCGCACGCCAACGCGAACGGTGTCGCCGGCCTGGAATTCCGGCACCGCGCGGGCGGCGGACAGACGCTCGATTTCGCGCGCCTCATACTGCTGAATGATGTTCATGACGTGACTCCTAAAAACCGAAACTTAATGAACTCGAAACTTGTCTGTCGCCTGCCGCGCCTCGTAAGCCGCCCATAGATCGGGACGGCGCGACCGCGTCGCAAGCTCGGCCTGTTCCCGGCGCCATGCGGCAATCGCCCCATGATGCCCCGAAAGCAGAACCGCAGGAACTTCCAGACCGTCCCAGAGGGCCGGCTTGGTATAATGCGGATACTCCAGCAATCCCTCGCCGAAGCTTTCCTCGGCGTCGCTCAACACCGAACCCATCACCCCCGGCAACAGCCGGACGCACGCATCCAGCAGCGCCAACGCAGGGATTTCACCACCCGAAAGCACGAAATCGCCCATCGAGACCTGCTCGATACCGCGCTGCTCCAGCACCCGCTCGTCGACCCCCTCGAACCGGCCGCACAAAACGACGACCCCCGACCCGGCGACATAACGACGCGCATCGGCCTGCGTGAACGGCTTGCCGCGCGGCGTCGGATAAATCACGGGACGGCCGGACGCCGCCACCGCATCCAGCGCCGATGCAACGACATCTGCCCGCAACACCATGCCCGCCCCACCGCCGAACGGCGTGTCGTCCACGGCGCGATGACGCCCGCGACCATGCGTGCGCAGATCATGCGCCGTGCACGACCATACGCCGGTCTCCAGCGCCCGCCCTGCCAGCGACATGCCCAGCGGACCGGGAAACATGTCCGGGAACAGCGTCACGATGTCCGCCTGCCAACTCATGTCCGCACCGACACATCGTCGCGACCGGATAGATCGCCTTCGACCTCGATCTCATGGGGGGGCACAACCGTCAGGCAGTTTCCCGCAACATCCACGACCGGCACACAGGCCCGCGTGAAAGGGACGATCCAGTCGCGATCCGCACCGGCGATCTCGAGGCTGACGCCCGCACCGTAGTCGTGGACCAGTCGTACCGTGCCCAATGCCGCGCCCTCGGGCGTGACCGCCCGCAGACCCAGCAGGTCAGCGTGGTAGAACTCGTCTTCCGCCACCTGCGGTAGCCGATCGCGCGAAACATACAGCTTCAGGTTCGCCAGTCGCGCCGCGGCATCGCGATCGGCAACCGACGCGCCCGATGCATCCGTCAACACTGCAATGCCCGGTGCGCGCCAGGACACGGTCCACGCACGTCCCTGCCCATCATACAGCGCCCCCAGATCCTCGACCGCAGCCGGATCCTCGGTAGCCGCATGCAGATGCACCAGACCACGCACGCCGTGCGGTCGCCCGACGGTCGCGATCAGGATATCATGCTGGTTGGCGGGTTGAGACATGGAAGCGATCAGACCAGACAGGCAGGATCAGGCCGCAGCCTTCGCCGCCGCACGCTCCTGCGCACGCTTCTTCGGCGCGGACTGCTTCGGCTGCTCGTTCCAGGTCGGCTTCGGCGCAAGACCGGCGTTGCCGAGGAAACGTGCCACGCGATCGGTCGCCTGCGCGCCGTTCGACAGCCAGTGCTTGATACGCTCGTCGTTCAGGCGCACGCGCTCGGCATGGTCGGACGGCAGCATCGGGTTATAGGCACCGACCTTCTCGATGAAACGACCATCGCGCGGGCTGCGGCTGTCCGCCACGACGATGTGGTAATACGGGCGCTTCTTGGCACCGGCGCGAGCAAGGCGAATCTTGAGGCTCATGAAAAACTCCAGAAACTGTTAAACCAAAGAAACCTGCTGCGAATTCAGCGCCGGAAACCGCCACCGAAACCGCCACCGGGCCGTCCGCCGGGACCACCGCCCGACATCAGCCCGGAAAGCATCTGCTTCATGCCACCGAGGCCCATCTTGTTGATGCGCTTCATCACGGTGGACATGTCGTCGAACTGCTTGAGCAACTTGTTGACTTCCTGCACGCTCGTGCCGGAACCGGCCGCGATGCGCTTCTTGCGTGAAGCCTTGATGATCGACGGCGTCTTGCGCTCGCCTTTCGTCATGGATGAGATGATGGCCTGATGCCGCTTGAAGATCGACGTATCGATCTCCTGACCTTCCAGCTTCTCCTTGATCTTGCCCATGCCGGGCAACATGCCGAGAATGCCGGAAATCGACCCCATCTTGTTGATCTGCCGAATCTGGGAGGCATAGTCGTCCAGGTCGAACTTGCCCGCCAGCATCTTCTTGGCGACGCGCTCGCCCTCTTCCTGGTCGAGCGTCTCGGACGCCTTTTCGACCAGTCCCGCGATATCGCCCAGACCGAGAATACGTCCAGCCACGCGCTCGGGGTAGAATTCCTCCAGCGCCTCAAGCTTCTCGCCCGTGCCGACCAGCTTGATCGGCGCGCCCGTCACGGCGCGCATCGACAGCGCCGCGCCACCGCGGGCATCGCCATCCATGCGGCTCATCACCACGCCGGTGATGCCGACCGCGTCATTGAAGTGCTGCGCCGTGTTGACGGCGTCCTGCCCGGTCATGGCATCCACGACCAGCAGGGTCTCGACCGGGTTGGTCGCGGCGCGCACGTCGCGCACCTCCTGCATCAACGCCTCGTCGATGGACAGACGACCGGCCGTGTCGAGGATGACGACGTCATACCCCTCGCGACGCCCCGTCTCCAACGCGCGCCTGGCGATCTCAACCGGCTGCTGGCCGGGCACGATCGGCAGGGAACCCACCCCGGTGCGCTCGGCCAGTTGCTGCAACTGCAACTGAGCGGCGGGGCGCTGCACGTCCAGCGATGCCAGCAGGACGCGCTTGCGCTCCCGCTGACCCAACCGCAGCGCGATCTTGCCCGAAGTCGTCGTCTTGCCGGAACCCTGCAGGCCAACCATCAGGATCGGCACGGGCGGCGCGGCATTCAGATTGAGCGGCACGGACCCGGCGCCGCCCAGCGCGTCGATCAGCGCATCGTTGACAATCTTCGCAACGGCCTGACCGGGCGAGATGCTATCCAGCACCTCATGCCCGACGGCCCGCTCGCGCACCTTGTTGACGAAGTCCCGCACGACCGGCAGCGCCACGTCCGCATCCAGCATCGCCAGACGGACCTCGCGCATCGCCTCCGTGACATCGGCTTCCGACAGCTTTCCGCGTTTGGAAAGACCCTCGAAAACACCGGACAGCTTACCTGAAAGCGAGTCGAACAAAGGAAACCCTAATCCCAAATGGAAACGCGCCACTGCGCGAGCCTTCGCGATGTGGCGTGTTCTGATCCGGCGGTCTGCCTATGAGACGCAAGACGATAAGTCAAGTCATATCGTCCCACGCCACATCAAAGGGCCAGAGGGCGTCGCTCAGTCGGGCTGCGGTGCGTCCACGTCGTCATGCGGCGGTTTCAGCAGGTCATGAATCTGCTGCTCCAGACCTTCCAGCTTGGCATGCGTGGCACGCGCCTGCGCCAGTTGTTGCGGCGTCAGGATATCATGCACCTGAATTGCATCGTCGATACTGGCCTGCTCAGCCTGCGCACGCAGCGCATCTTTCTGCTGGAACAGCGCAGTCAGCCTTGCGCGATCGACGGTGCCGTCAGCCATCAGCACCGCCGCGATCTGATCGTCGAGATCACGCTCACGATGCCATGACGCACGCATGTCACCATGATGCGATTTCCATAACGCATGCAGTTTCTCGCGCTGCTGCTTGGTCAGATCGATCCCCGCCAGCATCGGCATCATCATGCGCCCATGCGGGCCGTGCATTTCATGCGGCGGCGGTGCAACATCCTGTCCATGGGCAGCAGCCAGAAAAGCCGGAGCCGCTGCAAGCATGAGTGCGAAAAGGGTTTTCCTCGACATCGTTTCTCTCGTCCCAGATTGGATCGAACAGCCACACCGGGCTGCCTCCAGCGCAATATGGCAGCATCCACAGGAAGAAAATCGGGCGTTCGCGATACGAAATGTGAGGCATGTTTCTCTCGGGCGACACTTTAGTGACATCTCGAGAGTTGACGAATGCGGCTCCAGCAGCGCAAATGCGCGCGAACCGCCCGACGGTTCATGGAGAGGTGGCCGAGTGGTTTAAGGCAGCGGTCTTGAAAACCGCCGTAGGTGCAAGCCTACCGTGGGTTCGAATCCCACCCTCTCCGCCAATAACAGCACTGCAATTCAATTCCGACGCCGCAATAAACTGATGCCGATTGTAACAACCGCATTCAGTCAAAAGTTGCCGGCTCGACGACCCAGGGACCGCGCCTTCGGTCGTCCCTTCTATGCCTTGGCTGATGCAAGGAATGGCGCCAGGGCGCCCGCCAGATTCGGCAATGTGAGCGTTTGCAGCCAGATACGGCCCGGGCCGGTCAGTCTGGCCAGAAAAAATCCATCGCCACCGAACAGCTTGTTCCGGATACCCGGCAGCATCGTGATATCGAACTGAACGCTTTCCTCGAACATCCCGACATGTCCCGGATGTACATCGATTTGCTCACCAGGCGCGAGATCGTGCATCACGACCTCTCCGCCCAATTCGGTCCAGAACGTCCCATATCCACTGACGCGCTGGAGACGAAAACCATCGCCACCGAACAGCCCCGCGCCCAGTCTGCGCTGAAACCCCAGCTCGAGCTTGACGCCATCGGTCCCGGCGATGAAACCGTGGCGGTGTACGAGATAGCTGCGATGGCCGTCCAATGTATGTTCGTGAATATGACCCGGCATCTTCGCGGCAAACGCCAGCAGACCGGGCGCGCCCTCGGCCACATATTCAGTCATGAACAGGCCGCCACCGGCCAGTGCGCGGGAGACCGCACCCAGAATACCACTATTGCCGGCGCCCGACATCGTGGTGTGGAGCGTTATATGCGGACTTTTCCAAGAGAGTTCGCCAGTTTCGGCGACCAGACGCTCACCGGGCTGTAGCCAGACACGCAGCACCGGTAAAATACCACCGTCGATCTTGGTCTCCATGCGCGCCTCCCAAGGATATGCCCCCCGGAAGTCTCACATGGAACAATACAAAACCGCAACGGCATTCGCGCCTTGCGGATCAGGCGACGCGACGCGCACCTGAACGGCGATTGCCACCACCCGGCGCACCCGGCGGCCGGCCGTTGCCACGCGGGCCGTTGCGCTGACCGACCGGCAGACCACCGCGACCGCCACGCCCCCGGCCACCGCCACCACCCAGAACGGGCGGACGCAGGGTCGAGTTCTGGGCTGCCTCGGAATGATACGGATGATCGGTCACGACGGCGACCGGCTTGCCGATCGTCTTTTCAATGTCGCGCAACCATGCCCGCTGCTCGGGATCGCAGAGCGACACCGCCCAGCCTTCACGTCCCGCACGTGCCGTCCGGCCGATGCGATGCACATAACTTTCCGGCACGTTGGGCAGGTCATAATTGAAAACATGGCTGACATCGTCCACGTCGATGCCACGCGCCGCGATATCGGTTGCCACGAGCACCTTCACGGAGCCATCGCGGAAGCCCTTCATGGCGCGCTCGCGTGCACCCTGCGACTTGTTGCCGTGGATCGCTTCGGAGACGATGCCGTTCTTGTTGAGGAATTCCGAAACCTTGTTGGCCTCGTGCTTCATCAGGGTGAAGACCACGGCCCGCACAACCTTGGGGTTATCCACGAGCAGCAGCGTCGCGGCCTTCTTGTTCTCGGACTCGACGAACATGACCGCCTGCCGGATGCGATCCACCGTCGAGGACGGCGGCGTCACCTCCACCTTGGCCGGATCGCGCAATAGCGAATGCGCCAGATCCTCGATGGATTTCGGCATCGTGGCCGAGAAGAGCAGCGTCTGACGCTCCTTCGGCAACAATGCGACGATCCGGCGGATATCGCGCACGAAACCCATGTCGAGCATGCGGTCGGCTTCGTCGAGGACAAGGATTTCCAGACCGGACAGGTCGATGTGACCCTGCCCGATCAGATCGAGCAGACGCCCGGGCGCCGCCGTCAGCACGTCCACGCCATGACGCATGGCATCGACCTGCCGGCCCTGCCCCACACCACCGAAAATCACGGCATGCTTCAGCTTCATGTGCCGCGCGTAGGCCTTGAAGCTGTCGTCAATCTGGGCAGCGAGTTCACGCGTCGGAGCCAGCACAAGGGCGCGCGCCCCTTTCGCCGGCGCGCGGCGCGGATTGTTGAGCAGATGGTTCAGGATCGGCAGCGCAAAGGCCGCCGTCTTGCCTGTGCCGGTCTGTGCAAGACCCAGAAGATCGCGCCCCTCCAGCAGATAGGGGATCGATCCGGCCTGAATCGGCGTGGGCGTCGTGTAGCCTTCTTCGGCCAACGCGCGCTGGATCGGCTCGGCGAGCTTCAGTTCGGCAAAAGTCGTCGTCATATAAAGGGGGCGCCTCCTCGGGGGCGAGATAATCGACCGATATCGGCGGGTCTCGACCAGAACCGATTCAAGCGTCGCGTGATGGAACATAACCCCGCAGCGTCAGCAAAACCGAACTTCGGCCCTGCCTGCCGTTGCGATCACGGTCCCGACGCACAAACGTGTCGTCGAACGCCATCCACGGCATCGCCTTTCGCGCATCTGAACGGATTCGATCCATTCCGACGCGCGTCAGGGTTGGGAGCGCCACGATATAGGTGGCGCGGTATGCAACCGCAAGGCTTTTCCGCCAGCAGTTGCGGTCGGTCAGGCAAAACGATCGCGCAGGACGACTTCATCATAGGGCAGACGGGCGCCGTGCGGCGGCGGCGGTTCCGATCCCTTGCCGATGGCGACGAACATGACGATCTCATGATCTTCCGGCAGATTGATGATCTCGCCGACCTTCTTGAAATCGAAACCATCCATCGGACAGGTCTGTAATCCGTGCGCGGCAGCCGCGAGCATGATGGCATAGGCCGCCATGCCGCAGGAGCGGATGCCTTCGTCGCGCTGCAACTGCTCATTACCGTCGTAGAAGTGCTGGATCATGCCGACATACTTGTCCTGCATCTCCTTCGGCACGCCGGCCCAATAGCGCGAGGTATCGCGCTTCCACGCCTTAAAATCGGCGCAGAGGACGATCAGCGCCGCGCTCTCTTCCACCTGCGGCTGGTTCCAGGCCGCGGCCCTGATCTTCGCGCGCTGCTCGGCATCCTGCACGACGACGAATCGCCAATGCTGCACGTTGAAGGCTGTCGGCGCCGATTTCGCGGCCTCGAGAATGGCGCGCAATTCATCTTCCGGAATCTTGTATGAAGCATCGAAACGCTTGGTGGCACGACGCTCCTTCATCGCCTGCAGAATCTCGGTCATGTCGGCTGTCCTTCTGATTGTTCCATGGAAGTCGTACGATGTAATCGCGCCAGAAGCAACGCACCGTCCACGGAATCGCCGCACGGTGGCCGCAAAAGATGCTGCCACCGCACAGAAAGATAAGGCTCCAGCACCGGTCCAAGGCCACCCAGCAGGCATAGCGGAAGGCTCGCAAACGCCGCAGGCTTCAACAGCGCCGTGGCGTGAGCCTCGATTTCCGCCGCCGCCGCACGCATGATTGCCTGCGCATGCCCGCTGCCTCGTGCAGCGCTCGAGACGACCAATGGCGCCAGGGCGGCAAACTCTGCCGCACGGCGGCCGATAGCCCAGGCCATGGGGTCGCCTTCCGCCGCCAACGCCTGACGAACGCCCTCAGTCAGTGCATCGGGCTGAATCCGCTCATCATGCGCCTGAAGCATCGCGCTGACCGCCTGCCGCCCGATCCACGCGCCACTGCCTTCATCGCCCTGCGGGAAACCCCAGCCGCCGACGCGGCGCGTCAGCCTCGTCCCATTCGGATCATGCGACAGTGCAAAACCCACCGAGCCGGTGCCGATGGCGACAATCGCTCCGTCCGCGCCGCCATGGGCGCCAAGGCAACTGGTATGCGCGTCCGTCACCAGTGCCATCTCGGGCATATCGTCAGGTCGGGCAGACAGGAACCTCCCCCGCGCATCGGCCGCTTCCGTTCCCGCCAGACCCGCCGCACACCACAACCGTGCCGAAGCCGGCAACTCAGCGCGCAGCGGCGCGAAGGCCTGCCGCAACGAACGCCATGCCAGCACGGGCTCGACCGCGATATTCGCGCCGCCGCCACTTCCCTGCCCCACCAGTTCCCCTGCCAGCGTCGTCACGCGGACGCGGGTGCCCGTTCCCCCGCCATCGAAGCCGACGAGAAACTCCGTCATGCGTCGCGTCGCCGCAGAAGAAACAGGGCCTGTTCACCGAAGAGATTGGCCAGCCGGATAGAGCGGCGCCACGGCGCACGATCGCCAACCTCGTCGATCGCCAGCCAGCGGTCGACGACATATCCCTCCTCCTGGCAAAGCGCGAGGAAGTCCCGGATCGTGCAGGGGTGGATATTCGGGGTCTCATACCATTGCGTATGCCACACGGCGGTCATCGGCATCCGCCCGGACGTCAACAGCTGTAGGCGCAAACGCCAGTGCCCGAAATTCGGGAACGAGATTACGGCATGCCGCCCGATGCGCAACATCTGCCGCAGCACTTCGCGGGGCCTTTCCACGGCCTGCAACGTGCGCTGAAGGACCACATAATCGAAAGCATTGTCCGGATAGTGCGCCAGATCATGATCGGCATCGCCATGCATGACCGGCAAGCCATGCGCCACGGAACGCGTGACCTCCCGCATATCGATTTCGATACCGCGCGCGTCGCAACCGCGCGTCCGGAAAAGATAGTCGATCAGCGCACCATCGCCGCTGCCGACGTCCAGGACCCGTGTACGTGGCGCAATCATGCCCGCGATGAGCTTCTGGTCGAGACGCATCAGTGGGCCGCCTTCAATCCGGCATGCTCGGCCGCACCATTGATGAACCCCCGCACCGTCCGATCCAGGTCGGGCTCGTCGAGCAGAAAAGCGTCATGCCCACGATCGCTCTCGATCTCGACAAAGGACACGTTGACACCCGCGCGATTCAGGGCGCGCGCCATCAAACGCGATTGCGAGGTCGGGAACAGCCAGTCGGAACTGAACGACACGACGCAGAAGCGTGTCGCCACACCACGAAACGGTGCGGACAGGTCACCCTCATGTTCCGCGCTCAGATCGAAATAGTCCATGGCCCGCGTGATGGTCAGATAGGAATTGGCATCGAAACGCCGCACGAAACTCGACCCCTGATGACGAAGATAGCTTTCGACCTCGAACATCTCGCCGAACAGCGACGCCGTCCCGATAGTGCCGCCGGGCGTGCTTCCCGCCGATGCCTTGGGATCGCGCCTGACCCGACGTCCGAATTTGCGCGTCAATGCCTCTTCAGAAAGATAGGTGATGTGCGCCATCATGCGCGCCACGGCCAGCCCCCGCGCCGGGACAGCGTCATGCGCCCAGTAGCGCCCCGCATGCCATTCCGGATCGGCGAAAATGGCCTGTCGGCTGACTTCGTTGAACGCGATGTTCTGTGCCGAATGAAACGGAGCCGTTGCGATCGGCATGGCGGCGAAGACGCGTTCCGGATAGGTGGCGACCCATTCCAGCACCTGCATGCCGCCCATCGAACCGCCGATGGCCGCGAACAGACGCTCGATGCCGAAATGATCGAGCAGCAATGCCTGCGCCCTGACCATGTCCCGAATGGTGATGGGCGGAAACTCCGTTCCCCACGGCTCTCCCCTGGGGCCGATCGAACGCGGGCCGGTCGATCCCATGCAACCGCCCAGCACATTGATACAGATGACATGGAACCGATCCGTATCGATGGGCAGGCCAGGCCCCACCATGCGGCTCCACCAGCCCGGCTTGCCCGTCAGAGGATGCGTATCGCCCAGATACTGATCCCCGGTCAGGGCATGGCAGACGAGGATGGCGTTGTCGCGCGCCGCGGAAAGCGTACCATAGGTCCGATAGGCAATGTCCAACGGTGCCAGATGCTGGCCGCATTCGAGCAGCAGACCCTGTTCAAGCCTGAGAATCCCGGGGCGATTGGACGCTTCCTCATAGGGAAAGCGTGTGAGTGTGACGTGCTGCATTGCCATCCCGATCGGAAGTCCCGGCCGACGGCATGACCGGACGCCGCTTCCTATGGCACCGCTACGCCGCATTCGCAACGTGGACCAGGCGCACTGAACGGTCCCATGCTCCAAGACGTCGCGTTTGTTAACGGAAAAATAACGTCTTGGAAGAAAGTTTCTATTTCGTTAATGTATCAGTGACATGGCAAGTATTCTTCAGCGTCTTGGGCATTCCGGCTTGTTCGACGCGGCCTTTTACCTGACACGCAACCCCGATCTGCGTTCGCTGGGCACAGGCGCCCTTGCCCACTATCACCACCACGGCTGGCGCGAAGGGCGCAAACCCAACCCTTATTTCGATCCCGGCTGGTATCTTTCCCAAAACCGCGATGTGTCAGGCGATCCGCTGCTGCATTACGTCTGCCATGGCGAGCGCGAGGGCCGACGGCCAATCGCATGGTTCGACCCGGCCTGGTACGCGCGACAACATTGCGTCCCGGAAAACATGCTGGCCCTGGCGCATTATCTCGCCAATCGCCACCGGGCGGACATCCGCCCCCTGCCGGAATTCGATCCCGCCTTCTACCTGCGAACATATCCGGACGTCGCCGCCTCGGGTCTGGACCCGCTCGAACACTATATGATCCAAGGGTTCCGCGAGGTTCGACGCCCGTTCGAAGGGTTCGATCCCATCTTCTACCGGACGCGCTACCTGCGGCACGCGCCGGACACCAATCCGCTGCTGCATTTCATCGAACACCGCACGCGCCCTGGCGTCCATCCCGCCCTCCCGGAAGAAGAAACAACCATCCCGCGCGAGGTGCGACGCCGCACCCTGCCGGGACCGTTTTTCGAGGAGCGTCGCCCGCTTCCCGACAGCGCCATCCGGCGCGCCCGAGTGCTGGCTTATTATCTGCCGCAGTTCCACGCCAACCCCGAAAACGATCGCTGGTGGGGCAAGGGCTTCACGGAATGGACCAACGTGGCGCGCGGCATGCCGCGCTTTGCGGATCATTACCAGCCACGCGTGCCGCGCGATCTCGGCCATTACACGCTGGACGACCCCGACATCCTCGCGCGTCAGGCGCAGATGGCACATGAAGCCGGAATCGAAGGCTTCGTTTTCTATTTCTACTGGTTCAATGGCGCACGCCTGCTGGATGGTCCGCTGGAACTGCTTCTGGCCAACCCCACCATCGACATGCCGTTCTGCCTCATGTGGGCGAATGAAAACTGGAGCCGCCGCTGGGACGGGTCGGACAACGATATCCTGATCGCGCAGGACTATCGACCGGAAGACGATGCCGACCTCGTCGATTGCCTGGCGAGACACATGGCGGACCGACGCTACATCCGTATCGGCAGCCGACCGCTGCTGATGATCTACCGACCCGGCACGATCCCCGATCCGGTCACCAGCATCGGGCGCTGGCGCAACCTGTTCCGCGAACGGCATGGCGAAGACCCCATTTTCATCATGGGGCAGGCATTCAAGGACAACGACCCCCGTGCTTTCGGCATGGACGGCGCCATCGAATTTCCACCGCACAAGTTGCTGGACAGCTCCCCGCTCATCAACGAACGGCTGCATGTCCTGGACGATGACTTCACGGCCCAGGTCTACGATTATGGCGAGGCCGTCGATCAGGCCCTTGCCGCCCCGACGCCTGACTTCCCGCTGATCCGCACTGCCGCGCCATCGTGGGATAACGATGCCCGGCGGCAGGGGCATGGCCTCGTCCTGCACGGCTCGACGCCGCCGCTTTACGAACGCTGGCTGGCCGGGCTGGTGGAGCGCGCGCGCCGTGCCCCGTTCTTCGGCGAGCCGATCGTGTGCATCAATGCCTGGAACGAATGGGCGGAAGGCGCCTATCTCGAACCCGACCAGCATTTCGGCGCCGCCTATCTGAACGCCACCGCACGCGCCAGCACAGGCTTCGAGCATGCAAGGCGAAACGGCCGACTTCTGCTTGTGGGCCACGATGCCTTCCCGGCTGGCGCGCAAGCGCTTCTGCTGGCGATCGGGCGCCAGCTCAAGGCGCAGCATGGGGTCGATATCCTCTTCGTGCTGCTCGACGACGGCGCAATGATCGAGCGCTACCGTGCCGTCGCGCCGACGGAGATCCTGACGGCCGGCAAGGTGGCGACGCGACAGCGCCTGCAGGCGCTGCGTCAGGACGGCTATACCAGCGCCCTCGTCAACAGCGCCGCCTCGACGCCCTTCGCCGCCGACCTGCATGCGGCCGGAATCGACTTCACGCTCCTTCAGCACGAACTGCCCAATCTGCTGCGGCAACGCAATCTGCAGGCATCATTGGCGCATGCCTGCCAACTGGCACGCGACGTCATCGTTCCCGCCGCGTCCCTCATCGATCCCAGAATACCCGTCACCCCGACGATCCTGCCGCAGGGCCTTTACACGCCGGCTGTCTTCAGCCCCTCGTCGCGCGATGCGAAACGCGCCGGATTGGGTCTGGGCACACGTGACAGACTGATCGTCGGTGCCGGCTATGCCGATATGCGCAAGGGCTTCGACCTGTTCCTGCAACTCTGGCAACGTCTGCATGTCAGCGGCGCTACAGGTGCGCGTAATGTCGGCGCGACGCATTTCCTATGGATCGGAGATATCGATCCCAGTCTGCGCGAGGGGCTTGATCCCGATATCAGCCTGGCCATTTCGCTGGGCACCTTCCATATGCCGGGCCATTGCCCCGACATAACGCCCTATCTATGCGCAGCAGACGCTTTCGCGCTCACCTCCCGCGAAGATCCCTACCCATCGGTCGTGCTCGAAGCCCTGGCCACCGGCCTTCCATGCAGCACCTTCGCCCGCAGCGGCGGCATCCCGCAACTGTTGCAGCTTATCCTCACAGAAGGCGACGCCGGTCATGCCGTCGTACCCCAGGGCGATCTCTCCGCCATGGCACGCGCGATCATGACGGCCGCGCGAATCTCGGCATCGCGCGCCAGTAGTGAGCGCCGGCTGATCGGCCGCCGACATGCCGACAGGTTTTCGTTTCCCGCCTACGTCGAAACACTTCATCAATACCTTGCGCCGAAAACACCACGCCTTTCCATCGTCGTGCTGTCTTATAATTATGCGCGCTATCTGGCAGGACGCCTTGCCTCCATCTTCACGCAGCACGTCCCGGTTCTGGAAATCATCGTGCTGGACGATGCCTCGACAGACGACAGCGTGGCCGTTGCGCGTCAGGTCAGCAAGGAATGGCAACGCACCATCCGCATCGTCGCCGGCCGCCACAATTCCGGCTCCGTCTTCTCGCAATGGCGCCGCGCCGTCGAACGGGCGCGCGGCGACTGGATCTGGATTGCGGAAGCGGACGATCTCTCCGAACCGAGCCACATGGCAACGCTCCTCGCGGCTCTCGAACAGGCGCCTACAGCCGTCATGGCGTTCTGCGACAGCCGCTCGATCAATGAGGACGGCGCACCCGTCAGCAGCAGCTACAAGCCCTATTATGCCGAAAGCGTCGGCAGCCGCCTCGAACGCGACAGCCTGCACAAGGGACGCGCCTTCGTGCGTGAATGCCTGGGCGAACGGAATCTGATCATGAATGTGAGCAGCGCCATCTTTGCCCGCAAACCACTGCGCGCGGCACTGGCGCGCTGTCAGGACGAACTGGCCGAACTGAAAGTCGCAGGCGACTGGCGGCTGTATGTCGAATTGCTGGATCAGCCCAGGGCAGACGTCGTGTACGTCGCGGATGCCCTCAACATCCACCGTCGCCATGCATCCTCAGCCACCCATTCACTGGCGCTTGAACGTCATCTGGCGGAGATCGTCCGTATTCAGGACGTTATTGCCGCGCGGTTCGGTCAGGAGGACGATCTTCGCATGCGTCAGCATGCGTACCGCCGCGCCCTCATTCGACAATTCGGCCTGGGTCCGAGATCGATTGCCGCTGAGTAACGCCGCGGCATCCCGAAGGGGCGGCAACGGGTCGGCTGGCACCAGACCACGATATCGATGCGGCGACCGGCACGATCGACACCCCGCATCAAGAAACACCGCCTGACGAGGAGGAAAACGATACGCCAATAAAATTACCGCTCTTCATTTCAGATCGCGAATTGTGCCATTCTGACTTGCGGAAAGAAGCCATACAGATGCACATTCCGGCAATATAAGATGAACAATACAAGAACATAAAAACACCGAATCAGCAAAAAACTTTCAGTATCCTTGCTTGAATAGATCGTGAAATCATAGTTAATTAGCATTACACATCTGTGTTTTCTCAACGTGTGCCGGCAGGCGCATCGTCATAACATCCAATCAACAAGTCACGGGGAGCCTGCTCCGCCGTCTTCTGAGAAGGATGATATCGATGCGCTTCAAGAATTTTTTCTTCGCCGCCATTCTGGGTCTGGCGACGGTCGCCGCCTCCCCGAACACCCACTCCGACGCGAAGACACAGACCACCAAGGTCGCCAGCCTTCGTCAGTGGCCCGCCCCCAACGCAACCCGCGTCGCAAGCCTCCGCCAGTGGCCCGCCCCTAACGCAATCCGCGTCGCAAGCCTCCGCCAGTGGCCCGCTCCTAACGCAATCCGCGTCGCAAGCCTCCGCCAGTGGCCCGCTCCTAACGCAACCCGCGTCGCAAGCCTCCGCCAGTGGCCCGCCCCCAACGCAACCCGCGTCGCAAGCCTCCGCCAGTGGCCCGCCCCTAACGCAATCCGCGTCGCAAGCCTCCGCCAGTGGCCCGCCCCTAACGCAATCCGCGTCGCAAGCCTCCGCCAGTGGCCCGCTCCTAACGCAATCCGCGTCGCAAGCCTCCGCCAGTGGCCCGCTCCTAACGCAATCCGCGTCGCAAGCCTCCGCCAGTGGCCCGCCCCTAACGCAATCCGCGTCGCAAGCCTCCGCCAGTGGCCCGCTCCTAACGCAATCCGCGTCGCAAGCCTCCGCCAGTGGCCCGCTCCTAACGCAACCCGCGTCGCCTAACGCCAGTAATTTTTCAGAACAAACTGTTCTTCCGACACCATTGAGATGTTACAATCTCTATTATTGGGGTCAGCCACCGAACATTGCGTATTTCTTAGAATTAGCGCAGTATATCGCCAATGCGACGCTGCGCTCACATATTGCCATTGTTTGGCCTGATATTGATTGCGGCATGGGTATTTCCCAGCGTTGCCCAAACCATTTTGCCTCGTTTCTATACAAGCGCCAATGGAATCTCCGACCAGGAGATCCATTCCATATCCCAGCTTCATGATGGCCGCCTCCTCATCGGGTCGGAAAACGGATTCTCCATCTGGAATGGCTACAAATCCGTAAATATCGACAACTCGAACAATCCCAGATTGCGAGGCTTCGCTTTATGGTCGCTTGTCGACGATCACGATACTGTCTTCGTATCATACCTCAAACAAATTGCCGTTTTCCGACCTGCCTCCAGCCTGTCCACGTTCAGGAATTACAAGCTGGCATGGATCGGCCCCAGACTGAACGCCCAGTTTCCTCGCCAGGCGACCTTCTGGAAAGATGGCGTCATTATTGCTGGTGATAACAAACTTCTGTTCCTGAAACCTTACGGCGATAGTTACCGTCTGGAAGATGCGAATATCTCAAGTGGCCTGAAAACCGAATCCATACAGGACACGTCGGCAATATATACCGATACGCGGGAAGTATGGGTGGGCGGCCATCATGGTCGCTTTTGCGTGTTATCCTCCAATCTGCCGAAATGTTATGGTGTCATGAACGGTCTTCCCGACGAACGGGTCGATGACATCAACCAGCTCAGCCCGGGCATCGCTCAAATCAGAACAGTAAATCATCTGATTACACTGGACACGATGACAGGCCGTTCCACGAGCCATCGGCTGGAGTTCACACCCAAAAGCCTTGCCAATCTTGGCAATTTTCTAAACCTCTCTCCCAATGGACAAGGTGCATTCGTTACACAAATTGCCGGCGGCATTGCATCGGTTTCCCACAATCAGATCACCTACGAGCGTCTGTCTCTGGAACTATCATCGATCTTTCTCGGCCGGAGCTTCATTGACCGGCAACAAAACCTTTGGCTGGGAACGATTGGCAGAGGCCTTATCCGGGCTGTGGGTTTTCAGAGCATTACGAAATACGCAAAATCCACGGGCTTGTCCGGCAACAACATATGGCAGGTTTTACCAACAGATCACGATCTGGCATGGGTCGCCTCCGATGGCGGACTGGACTTGCTTGACTATAAAAATCAGCATTTCCTTAGACATTACGATATCTCATCTTATGCACTTACGATGGATCATTCGAACCATTTATGGTCCTCTACCGATCTTGATACAGTATTTTCTATCGACACAAAAAGCCTGCGCGAAAGAAGTTATCGGGTGTCAAACGTAAACCAGATACTTGTTTCAAAAAACAATACCATATGGTTTCTTACGCAAGAGGGAATATTTTCCCTCAACCCGGACAATTTTTCAACACATGATCCTCAACCGGAAATTTCCGGATCGGCCCCCAGCGGCATTTTTTCCGCAGACAATATCTTCTGGGTCATCATCAACGATCGAATTTACTACCGGCTGGACGACGGCATCTTCCGTAAACTCGATCTCCCTTGGCCAAAGCAGAACTTCCAACCGACAGCTCTCAGCATGTGTGGTAAAAATATTTTATGCGTCGGCGGCCAAGGCGGTTTGTTTCGGATAAAATATGAGAAGAATGTTTCTCGCGTCGTATCGATCGATGCATTCGAGGCGTTTCGATCCAGCACAATATACAGCCTTCTTACCGATCGCCGGCATTGGCTCTGGGCTGGCACGGAGCACGGCCTGTCCGTTTTCAACGGCACGGATTGGGTAACCGTCACGACAGCCGACGGATTGGCCGCCAATGACCTGAACCAGAACGCCCTTGCCGAAGGACCGGACGGCACGATCTGGGCCGGCACATCGAACGGCCTGTCTCATATCCTGCATCCTGACGATCTGTTTCATAAGCGCAATTTGCAGCCGTTCATCGATGCTGTCCAAATCGGCAACACAGATTATGCCGGGCAGCGAATCCCCTATCGATCGGCGCCCCTCACTTTTCATTTCGGCACACTGGATTTTCGGGACGACCTCGGCATTCATTTTCAATATCGGCTGGATGGGATCGACAACAACTGGATCGACACAGAAGGCAGCACCGCACGCTACCCGAACGTCCCTTCCGGCACCCACCGATTCGCCGTGCGGGCGATCAATGCCGACAAGCATCAAATCTCGACGCCCGTTTACTTCACTGTCATTATGGATGTTCCGATGTGGCGGTCCATACCCGTCATCCTGCTCTACGTTCTGATGGCCGTGGTCGTGGGATACGGCATCCAGAACTGGCGCCTCGATTACATTCTGCGCCAGACACACATCCTGGAACGCCGCGTGGCCGAACAAACGGCGGAACTGGCGCGACAGGCCAGAACCGACAGCCTCACCGGCCTGTTCAACCGTGGCGCCATCCAGGAAAAGCTGCAGGAACTCAAAAACGGCATACACTTGCGCAAGCATGTCTACATCATGCTGCTCGACATCGATTTCTTCAAACAGATCAATGACGTCCACGGCCATGTCGCAGGAGACGAAGTTCTGGTGGAATTCGCGCATCGCCTGACCGGCAGTCTACTGGCACATGGCGAGTATGCCGGTCGCTATGGTGGCGAAGAGTTTCTTCTCGTCCTGCTCTGCGCGCCGTCTCTCATCCAAAATCGCATCAAGACCATTCGCCAGGCCGTGACAACAGATATGTTTCCGGTGACTGGCGCGCTTATCAACGTGACTTTCAGCGCCGGCGTCACGCGCCTCGACCCCGGCGAAGACTGGCCGACAGCCATGAAACGCGCCGATCAGGCCCTGTATGCCGTTAAACACAGTGGGCGAAACGACACTTTTTTCGCGACCGAGTAGAACCTGCGCAACTCTTACAGCCGCAAACCTGACTGGACGCCGTATGACACAGCCGCCGGATCGCCATATCGTAAGGTGACGACTGCCCTTTCCCGGCAGTCGAAGACTTGTGGAAATCAGCATGACGACACTGATCCTGAAACCCGTCTCTCCAGCCGAACGATCGCAATGGATCGACGCATTTCATGCCGCCGACCCCACGCTGACCATCATCGACTGGGACGATCCATCGGTCCCTCCCGAGACAGTCGACTACGCATTCGCATGGCAACCGGAAGGCCGCCGAATCGCCGCCATGCCCAACCTTCGTGCCGTCATCAGCCCGGCGGCCGGGCTGGATCATATCCTGCGCGACCCCGCCTTCCCCCGTGACATGCCGCTCTATCGCATGGGCACGCAGGAGACCGTCGATCAGATGGGCGATTACGTATGCTGGGCAGCCCTGACACTCGTTCGGGACGCATGGCGATGGGCCGAAGCCCAGGCACGGCAGGAATGGTCGCCATGGCTCAATCAGACACGAACCGCCGCGACGACGACCGTGGGCGTCATGGGCCTTGGCGAACTGGGCCGCGCCACGGCGCTACGTCTCAAGGCGTTGGGGTTTCAGGTATGTGGCTGGGCGCGCAGCGCGCATCATATCGACGGTGTGGATACATTCGCCGGTGACGACGCCTTCATTCCCTTCCTGAACCGGACCGATATCCTTGTGAGTCTGCTGCCCGCCACATCACAGACCGCCGGCATTCTCGGAAAGAAGACATTTGCCCATCTACGCCCACAAGCGTCGATCATCAGCGTCGGGCGCGGAAGCCAGCTGATCGCCCAGGATCTCGTGGATGCGATTAACAGTAACGTTCTCCGTGGCGCCGTTCTCGACGTCGTTCCACAGGAACCGCTCCCGCAGGATTCCCCGCTCTGGACATGCCGCGGCGTAACGATCTCGCCGCATATGGCATCCGAGGCATCATACAGGGATCGTGCGGCTTATGCCGTATCCGTCATCCATCAGATTGAAGCGGGAAAACAGCCTGCGTTGCGCTACGATCCGGCGAAAGGTTACTGAGCCACACAGGCAGCGATATCCCGCGCCAACGCGTCGACGCGCGCTTCCTCCGCATCCCATGCGAACATGAAGCGCGCCGCACCCCCGATGAACTCATAGAACAGCCACCCGCGCTCGCGCAGCCGCAAAGCCGCCTGCGGCGGGATGGAGACGAACACCGCATTCGCCTCCACAGGGAAAACCAGCCGAATGTCGGGAATTCCAGCCAGCGCTTGGGCCAGCCGCGTTGCCGCCGCATTGGCATGGCGCGCATAATCCAGCCACACGCCATCCCGCAGCATGCCAACCCACGGCGCAGCCAGAAACCGCATCTTGGAAGCCAGTTGACCTGCCTGTTTACAACGATAGTCGAAACCTTCGGCCAACGTGCGGTCGAAGAAAATCACCGCCTCGCCGATTCCCATGCCACCCTTGGTGCCGCCGCAACACAGAACATCGACGCCGGCACGCCAGGTCATGTCCGCCGGGCGACATCCCAGCGCCGCAATGGCGTTTGCAAAGCGCGCGCCATCCATATGGAGCTTCAAGCCGAGATCGCGGCATGTGGCACTGATCGCGCGGATTTCATCGAGGCTGTAGAGTATGCCCGTCTCGGTCGGCTGCGTGATCGTCACGACCGCCGGGCGCGGAAAATGAATATCGCTGCGCCCCGTCGCCATGGCGCGGATCGCTTCCGGCGTCAGCTTGCCGCTGCCATCGGTGCGGATCGTCAATAGCTTGGCACCGTTCGAGAAGAACTCCGGCGCGCCGCATTCATCCGTCTCGATATGGGCCAGATCGGCCGCGATGATGCTTTCATACGAACGGCATAAACTGGCGAGCGCCAGGGAATTCGCGGCCGTGCCGTTGAAGACGAAGAACACCTCCGCATCGTGCTCGAAGGCTGCACGGAGTGCATCCGATGCCCGCAACGTCCATTCGTCCTGACCATAGGCGACGACCGACCCCGTATTGGCTTCCTGCATCGCTGCCCAGGCCGCCGGACAGATTCCCGCATAATTGTCGCTGGCGAATTGCTGCCCGCTCATGACGCCCCCTCTGGCACACATGCCTGTCCGTAATCATCCAGTACGTCGGCAATGGCCACCAGAACCATGGACCGCGCATGACGAGGGATGTGGCCCAGACGCACGCGTTCGTAAAGACGCGGCAGAAATTGACTCAGCAAGGGGTCCGGCAGTCCCGTCTCGGCCAGCCTGACGAACAGGGCCTCGATCGCGGCACGCGCAGCCGGGCGCGCCCAGTAATAACGAATACGATCGCTGTAACTGTAATGCCGAAGAAACGGTGCGCGCGCCGCGTCGTAATGCGCCTGCCAATATGACGGATCAGCCGCCATTTCCGCTTCCATCACCGCACGCAGGCGCTTTTCTCCCGGCGCCAGCACATCCGCAATCGCATCCAGGCCATACAGCGCCTCACGCATGGCGAATGTCAGGGCGGGACCAACTTTCAGGATCGCAAAACCATCTTCCACCAGACGCCGCAACCCGGCGACCGTCTGGTAATCGGTCGAATGCGCCTCAAAGGCGAGACCCGGCAGATCGTCCAGCGCCCCGATCAGACCGACGGCTTTTTCGGGGTGATAGAACACGACATCTTCCGCGCCGAACTCCACGCCGGGTTGCACCACCAACGCCAGAACACGCCGCCAGACATCTTCCGAAAGAACACGCGCGAACACCGCATGCGTGACGCCCGCCGTCTGTCGCGCCGCCTGCGGCGCCGTCGGGGCAAGATGATCCAGCGCCTCCAGCGCACCGCCCGGCACCGGCACTTCGGTACCGACGATATAGACCGCCTGCCCCGGTGCGACGGCTTCCGCACGCGCGGCCAACGCCGCCGCGCGCTCGGCGACGATCTCGTCCGCCAGAGCTGAAGGCTCCCCGGCGCACCCCATGCTGGCATCCAGATGCAGCTTCACGAAGCCGGCCGCCGCATAGGCTTCGATCATCGCCCCGGCACAGGCCATGGCCTCATCGGCAGGCAGATGCCGCCACGGATTCGGCCCCAGATGATCGCCACCGAGGATGATCCGTTCGCGCGGGCAGCCCACCTGACCGGCAATCGACCAGACCAGATCGCGAAAATCCACCGGCGTCATGCCGGTATAGCCGCCTTCCTGATTGACCTGATTGCATGTCGCCTCGATGAGCACCCATCCGCCGTCCCGCGCCGCCCGCCCGAGAGCCGCCTCCAGCACCAGCGGATGCGCCGAACAGACCGATGCGATGCCGCGCCGCCCACCCGGCGCCACGGCAGGATCATGCACCCCGCGGGCAAGAGACAACAGATGCGAGAGTGCGTCAGGCAACGGTCACGACCTTCGTCAGATGACGCGGCGCCAGAGTGTCGAGCCCCTTCATCCGCGCAACATATTCACCCAGCAGTTGCAGAACGGGCAAACAGGTCAACGCGCCCGCCTCCACGTCGCCGCCAACATCGAACGATACCGTTCCGGGACCGCCAAGTCCAAGAACCTTCGCACCCTTGCGTTGCAAGTCCTCGGCCAGCACCGCCTCTTCCTCGCGCGTGTCCGGATGATACATGAACACCACGAGCGAACGCTCGTCGATCAGGCTGATCGGCCCGTGGCGATATTCCAGCGGATGGTGCGCCTCGCTCTGGCTCAGGCTCATTTCCTGCATCTTGAGCGCACCTTCGCGTGCGACGCCGTAGTAGGAGCCGCCGCCGAGGAAGACAAAATGCGACCGCCCCTCGATCAGCCCCGGCAATACCGGATCGACAGCGTTCAGCAGCGCCTCCGCCGCGCGCGTCGTCTCCGGTCCCACCGTCACACCCGCGTAACGCAGTCCCATCAACAGCATGAGGCTGGCCGACGCTGTCATGACGATGCCTTCCTCCGGATGCGTCTCGGCTTCCACCAGACGGTCCGCCTCCCGGCACAAGGCACTACCCGGCGCGCAGGTGAATGCGACAACCGGCGTCCCGGCAGCACGACTGACCCGCGCTGCCGCGACCGTCTCTGTCGACTCGCCGCTGCGGGACAGCGCAACCACTTCCACCGGCGCTTCCAGCGGCACGTAATCACCCCGGCGACGCGTCCATTCGTTGCCCGGCACCGCGCGTGCGAGATGACCATGCGCATTCAGGGCTACGGCAATGGAATCCGCAATATGAACGGACGTCCCGCAGCCCACGACGACCTGCATCCGCTCCGACGATGGCGTTACATCGTTGGGCGCCAGCTTGTTCCACAGCGCAAATTGCTCACGAATTCCCCGTTCCGTCGCGTTCATCGATCCACGTCCTTCCATCAAGAAATGTTCTCGGCGTGCAGGGCCGCGCTCAACCGCGCGATCCATTGCGCATCGACCGCCCAGCCTGCAAGCGTCGCCGCCCGCAAGAGGCCGCCGCCAACCGGTGGCAGCAGCGGCATCGCCGGCGCGCCGAATTCGTCACTCAACCGTGCCAGGATATGCTGGCTCGATAAAACACTGCCGCCATAGCTCCATGACGTGGCGCCATCGCACCGCAGGACACGAAGATGCATGGCCAGCTGATCCGCCGCGGCATCCAGAATGCGTTTCGCCGTCGTGCAGCCTTGCGCCGCCAACCCATCGACACCCTTCGCCAGCGCCGCCACTTCCGCACGTGGCGATGTCAGCCGTGCATACCAGCACAGCAGCGCGCTCATCGGATCCGCAGTATCGCGGGCATCGATCAGCGACAGCAATGCCCGGACGTCCTGCGGCGGAATCGGCGCGCGCCCGTCGATCGCCTGCGACAGGACCGTCAGCATTTCACGCCCGATCCAGCAGGCACTTCCTTCATCACCGAACAAGGCGCCCCAGCCACCAACGCGCGCCTGCGCGCCATCCGCACCGACCCGCCAGGCCATCGAACCAGTTCCGGAAAGCAGCAGTATCCCCGGCTGACCCGCAAAGGCGCCCCGACACGCCATCTCGACATCGTTCATCACGCTCGTCGGCGCCGCGAGCATGGTGTGAACCAGGGCATCCTGCGCGGCCGTATGCTCGGCGTCCTCCCCGTATCCCGGCAGACCCAGCCCCGCAGCCTCAATTCCGTCCAGCAGATTCGTCAGCAACTCCGTCAGAACCGGCCGCCACGACGGGCCATCGAATGGATTGGTCCCCGCCGCGCGTCTGACTTCCGCGATGGTGCCATCCATCCGCGCGACAACCAGCAACGTCTTGGTACCACCACCGTCCACCGCCAGAACCGCTCTGTGCCAGGAAGAGATCATGCGTCGATCATCCCGGCGTCGCCGTCCACATCGACCGGCACACAGGTATGCGCAAGATTGCCTTGCGCCAGGCGGGCAATCCAATCCTCTGCAAGACCGGAATCCGTCACGACATGGGAGACATCTTCCAGCTTGCCGACCCGAAAGGTCGCGTGCTGACCGAATTTGCTACTGTCCATCAGAAGGAATTGCATCGTGGAATGACGAATCATCGCGGCATTCAGACTGGCTTCGTCACTATCCGGCGTCGCGATGCCGCCATCCGGCAACACGGCGCTGGCACCGAGGAAAAGCTGATCGAACCACAGCGCCTCGATACTGCGCTCGGCCAGCGGCCCCACGATACTCCGGTTCTCGTTCCGGATCCGCCCCGCCAGCAGGGAGATTTGCAGCTTCGGCGTGTCCAGAAGCGCATCGACAATGGCGATGCTGTTCGTGAAGACATTGAGCGGCATGGGCTCCAGCCGCAGACGTCGCGCCAGTTGCAGCACGGTCGTGCCGGAATCGAGAAATACCGACGAATGCGGGCGAATATGCCCATAGGCTGCTTCGGCGATGGCCCGCTTGGCCCGCAGACAATGACTTTCCCGCGCCTCGAAACCAATTTCCTGCCCGCCGGAATCGACGATTTCAGCCCCGCCATGCGTGCGCCGCACGAAACCCTGCTCTTCAAGACGTTGCAGGTCTCGGCGAATTGTCGCAACTGAGCTGTCGACGATCTGTGCCAGTTCATTCACGCCGGTTGCGCCATGACGATAGAGGTAGTGACGTATCTGCGTCAGGCGGTCGGGCTGCATGATTTCTCCCAAGGGAATGAGACGGCAGGAGATTGGCACCGTTTCGCCTCCCCCTCAATTCGGCAACAAAAACGATCATTGTCAAGATTGTTTGTGATCGTTCTTGATTGAAGCGTGGCCACCGTCATCGAGATTATGGAGGCCGTCATCGCCCGAATCGAGGCAGATGAGCCATGATAAGCGCATATATGGATCACATAACTTCACCATCAACGCATAAAAATCCATCATCAGTATCTTTTTTGATCGTTATTGATCGTTTTGGTCTTGCAATTGATATTCCAGCCGTGACTAAGCTGCTGCCATCAATCCGGGAGACCAGTCCATGCGCAAGGCACCCAGCCGTTCGAAGCCCCATTCCTGTCGTTCCGCCCGACTGCTACGTCGCACTGGCGCTACATTGCTTTGTTCGACGATCATGATGCCGCTGGCGCTTGGTGCAGAGCCCACGAACAAACCGTCAGGGCCGAAAGCCACGAGGGCCGGAAATGCCCGTGCCAACCCAGCGGCACCACGGCAGCACGCATCAAGCCCGACCAGCGAAAATATCCAGGTGGTTGGCGGCATCGGCAGTGCCAACGGCGTCACCAATACCACGGCTGGCGGCGGTCTCCTTCCTCCGGAAAAGTCACCTCAGGCACAGCAATCGGTGACACGCGATTTCATTGCGAAGCAGTCGCCCACCAGCAATCCGCTTTCGCTGATCCAGTATATTCCGGGCGTGACACTCTCGAACGCGGACGCGTTCGGCCAGTCCGACCAGAGCAGCTTCTATATGCGCGGCATGACGCAAACATCCGTCGGCTATACGATCAACGGCATCCCCGCCGCCGACATGTCCCATTACACACCTTACACATCCGAAGCGGCTGATACCGAGAACATCCAGAAAATCACGGTCCAGCAGGGTGTCGCCGATATCGCCATGCCCGTCTATAATGCCATTGCAGGCTCGATAAAGGAGACGCTGACCGATCCAGCGGAACATTTTGGCGGCAAGCTTGATCTGAGCTACGGCAATCATCAGGCCGCCCGCGAATTTCTGCGCCTGGACAGTGGCGAGATCGGCCACACCGGCATCAGGACATTCGCGTCCTATTCCTATGGCACACACGCCATGTGGCTCGGCCCAGGCCGCAGCCGCCGCTCACATATCGATTCAATGGCGCTGAAAGAGTGGGGCGAGGGTAACAGCGCACGAATTTTCCTGACATACAATCAGGCGAGCGAACCCTACTTCCTCAGCATCACGATGCCGCAATGGAAGCAATTTGGCCGCTCAGCCGCGTATTACGACCCGACATACACGCCTGGCGATTACAACTACTACAAGCTGAATAGCGAACAATCGCATTCAGTCATCATCGGCGCGCCTTTCACCTTCAATCTTGGCCATGGTCTGACCTTTGAGTCCGCACCGTATTATGTTCACATCCATGGCACGTTCAATAACGGACAGACGCAGGCGGAATATGGCTATAACGGCACGCAACCCACCGGGAATCTCAATCTCCCCGGCGCGGTAGACGGGTATGCCCCCGTCATGGCCATCGACAACTCCAATCAACATGCCGCCGGCTTCAACAACACATTGAGCTGGAAATACGGCCATAACGAATTGAAAGTCGGCTATTGGTACAATTATTATGACCAGACCGAATCTGCGCCCATCACACTGATCGGCGACAACGGCGAAGGCGAAAATTACTGGGGAAAATATCCGATCCGCGGACAAAACGGCGACCCGCTTCTACAGTTCAATATTCACCTTATTCAACAACTGAACTCGCTCTTCGTTTCCGACACCTACAAGGCGCTCAACGATAAACTGATCCTCAATGCCGGGTTCAAATACGTCATGATGTCCTATCATTCGACAAACCTGATTCCGGGTGACCTCTATAACTACGGCCGCAATGACGGGCAGCCTCTGCCGCAGGTCTCCGCCTCCTACCAGATCACGCCGCACGACCAGATTTATCTGGATGCCGCAACCGCGTTCAAGGAACCGCAAGGTATTCTTGTCTACGGAACATACTGGGACGGCTCGTCACCTACCGTCGATCTCGCACATTCAACGAATCTGAAGGCACAATATTCAATTTCGGAGGAAATCGGTTATCGCCATACCGGCCTCGTCAACATCACCGCATCATTCTTCAATTACAACTCGACAAACCGCCAGAGCTCGATCTCCAGCTACATCGGTGGCCGGCTGGTCTCCAACTATATCAATGCGGGTGGCCAGACATCGCGAGGTTTCCAGATTGCCGCAGGCCTGCGTCCCTGGCACGGATTCAGCCCATATGCGTCCTTCCAGTATCTGCACGTCACGACGGACAACAACCTGCCAAGGGGTGCGGATTACATTCGCAGCGCAGGCAAGATCGCGCCTTACAGCCCGAAATATACCGTCAACGTCGGCCTCTCCTATGACAACGGCCATTTCTTCGCCAACGGCTATATGAGCTATGTCAGTTCGCAATATTCAACATACATGGACGATCAGACCATGCCAGGTTATGCGATCGGCAACGTCACGATGGGGTATCGTTTCAAAAAACTCTGGATCGCCAAATATCCGCAGGTGCAGGTGAACGCGATGAACATCACGGATAACAAGTATCTTGCAGCGGGCAATGGTGGACTAAACGCCAGAACAACCAGAGGTGTTTTCGGCTCGACGATTTCGGGCAGTTCGCCCACCTATGTTATCGGCGGCGGCTTCGGACTCATCTTCTCCGTTTCGACAGGTTTCTAAGTTATGAGCATGAGAAGATTCACATCGGGCGTGTTTCTGGCCTCGGTCAGTCTGATGGCGTTTTCGAGCGCGCAGGCCGAGGATTCCACGGTCCTGAACCCTGGCACGCCGGTCGCAAGCCTGACGAATGCACAGCAGAGCTTTGGCAACAGTGCTGTCCGGCTTTCATGGATAAAGCGTGGCTCGAAACTCGTCGAACCGAAATTTACCGATCAGGCACATGGACAGACAATCGCACTGCGTGGGCTGTTCACTGTCAATCTCGCCAATGGAGAAGCCCTGACCAGTGCCGACCTGCCCCTGACACAGGCACCAAGGGTCGAGACGATAACACCCGATGTGAAAGCCTCACGCGCGGCAGACCACCTGCCCGGCCAAGCCGTCACCGCGCGCTTTGCCGATCCGCAAGGCCGCTTCACACTTGTATGGCGTGCGGAGCAACGTGAGGGGTCGCCCTATCTCCGCGAAAGCATTGCCTTGACGCCACGATCGCAGGCTTTGGCGATCAGGAACGTCGCCCTGCTGGAGGCGAACAGCAATGACGGCGAGGTCATCGGCGATGTTCAGGGCTCTCCGGTCTTCATTGATGACAGTTATTTCGGCATTGAAAATCCGCTGTCGGAAAGTCTGGCATTCAATGGCCGAACCCGTCTGACCCTCGCGCAGGCCCTGCCCATTCAGGCCGATCATGCCTTCACGGTCTCCGCTGTCGGCGGCGTCGTGCGCCACGGTCAGATGCGTCGCGATTTCCAGATATACGTGGAGCGCGAGCGTACCCATCCATACCGGCCGTTCCTCAATTATAATTCGTGGTACGACATCGGTTATTTCACCCCTTACACACAAGCGGACGCCGAAAATCGTATCAAGGCTTTTGGTGAGGAACTCGTGCGCCGCCGCGGTGTCGAACTGAATTCCTATCTGTTCGACGATGGGTGGGACGACCGAAGCGGCACCTGGCAGTTCAGCAAGGATTTCCCGCAGGGTTTTCGGCCGCTCTGCCAGCTTGCCTCGTCATACGGTGCTGCACCCGGCGTGTGGCTCTCGCCATGGGGCGGCTATAGCAAACCCAAGGAAATCCGCGTCGCCGCCGGACAAAAGATCGGTCTGGAAACGCGTGATGGTGGCTTCGACCTTTCCGGCCCCAACTATTATGCCGTCTTCCACAAGGCCGTCATGACGCTGCTCCGCGAGGACTGCATCAACCAGTTCAAGTTCGACGGTACGGGCAACGCCAATCAGGTCGCGCCCGACAGTGTCTTCAATAGCGATTTTGACGCCGCAATCCATTTGATCGCCGATATCTATCGCACTAAACCCAATACGTTCATCAACCTCACAACTGGCACGTATCCGTCACCATTCTGGCTGCGGACGGCGGATTCCATCTGGCGGGGCGGTGAAGATGACATGCTGCGCGGGGTCGGAACCAGACGTCAGCGCTGGATCACCTACCGTGATTCCGACACCTATCATAACATCGTCGTCAAAGCCCCGCTCTTCCCGCTCAATTCCCTCATGCTGCATGGCATCATCTACGCGCAGAAAAATCAGCGTCTGAACGACGACCCCGGTCACGATTTCCCCGACGAAGTGCATTCCTTTTTCGGCACCGGCACGGACGAGCAGGAACTCTACATCACGCCCAGCCTGCTGAAACCGGCCGACTGGGATGTCATCGCACAAACCGCGAAATGGGCCCGCGCCAATGCGGACGTGCTGAAGGACAGTCATTGGGTCGGCGGTGATCCGGGCCGTCTGGAACCCTACGGCTGGGCAGCATGGACGCCCCACAAGGCAATCATCACCCTGCGCAATCCGGATCAGACGTCTCGCAATATCCTTATCGAGCCGCGCAAGGTGCTGGAATTGCCGTCCGATGCACCGTCACATTATGCCGTCCATGCACTCTGGGCGAAATCAGCAGCGCCAAAAACCCTGGACGCCGAAACACCCGTCGTCATTCGACTGGCGCCATTCGAAGTCATGACGCTGGAGCTGACGCCGTAAGCCCCGTGCTCTCACGTCGCACCGCCCTGACCCTGGGGCTCTTCGCGCTCGGCGACCGTCTGGTGACATCGACGCAAGCCGCCACACGTCCGTCGGCAGCACGACCAGACGGACGTGCACACCGACTGACGCTGCATCCGGACGGCTTCCGTCTCGATGACGTCCCCTTTCAGATCCGCTCCGGCGAAATGCACCCGGCCCGCATTCCCCGTCGCGAGTGGGCCCATCGCATTGCCATGGCCAAGGCGATGGGCCTTAACACCATCGGTATCTATCTGATCTGGAACACGCTCGAAACGAGCCCGAATGTGTTCGATCTGCATACCGATCGCCGGAACTTCGCTGCTTTCATCCGCCTCTGTCAGGAAGCAGGGCTTTGGGTTTTCCTGCGTCCCGGCCCCTATATTTGCGGTGAGTGGGATTTCGGCGGCTTGCCACCCTACCTCCTCTTCGATGGCGACATCGCCTTACGCACACGCGACCCCGCTTTCCTCAGCGCCTGCGAACGCTATATCGCAACTCTCGCCCCGGTCCTGCGCCCATTCCTGTCCCAGAACGGCGGGCCCATCCTCCTGACGCAGATCGAGAACGAATACGCGTCGTTCGGTGGCGATATCGATTATATGCACTGGACACGCAACGCGTGGGAGCGCCACGGAATTCCGGGGCCTTTCACGATCGCGGACGGCCTGCCGCAACTACGCGAAAAGCGCATATTTCTCCCCGATTGTGCGATCGGCCTGGATGGCGAAAACAATATCGCCGACACCAGAGCGCTTGCGCCCGATGCGCCGTTCTGGATCAGTGAAGCCTATCCTGGCTGGCTCACGCATTGGGGTGAAAAAGCGATGGCACGCGTGGATTTCACCAAGGACTTCCACGCCATCCTGCGCGCCGGCGTCTCTTTCAACCTCTATGTCGTGCATGGCGGGACCAACTTCGGATTCGGCGCAGGCGCAAATGCACATCGCGACGGATCGTCCTTCCAGCCGGTGGTCACCAGCTACGATTACGATGCACCTATCGACGAGGCTGGCCGCCCCACGGCAAAATTCCACGCGCTTCGTGCCGCGTTATTGCAGGCAACCGGCACACCTGCCGCACAAGTGCCGAAACCGCCTGACATGACCGATTTTCAGGCGGTTATTCCCGCACATGTCGGCAGATTGGAAAATCTGCTGCCCCCACCCCTGCACGCGGAGCATCCGGTTTCGCTCGAACGTGGTTTGCGGCAGGGTCACGGCATGGCGCTCTATCGCGTCACGATACCGCCGAACATCGGCGGCATGCTCCGGTTACCTCCCGTTCACGACTACGCACGTATTTTTCTCGACGGCACCGATATCGGCACGATATCGCGCATGGTTCCCAACGATGCCGATACGATGATCCCACCGGCCGGGCATCCTCGTCGGCTGGATATCTGGGTCGATAGCTTTGGCCATATCGGCTATGGCGCTGCACTGGGGGATCGGAAAGGGCTCGATGGCCCTGTCACTCTGGGCAACCATATCCTCCACGACTGGCAAATATTCGGCCTGCCGCTGGGCGACCGTTTTATCGCCCAATGCGCACCATTGTCGCCAGACATAGATGCTCGCGGCTTTCTGTTTCGCGCCTCTTTTGACTTGCGCGCGCCGGGCGGCACATACGTGGATCTCAGTAACTGGAAAAAAGGATATTGCTGGATCAATGGCCATCTTCTGGGACGCTACTGGCATATTGGCCCTCAGCAGCGTCTCTACTGCCCCGCCGAATGGCTAAAGCCCAGCGGCAACGATCTCATGCTTCTGGATTATCATCAGAAAGAGCCCGCTCCGGTCATCGGAAAGACTTCTTTGGAGAACTGAACGCATCTTTCCGGACGGAATTTCCAGTCACCTCTCCGCGCGACATCGTCCAACAAAAAAAGGCCAACATAACGTTGGCCTTTTTTCCTGCATCGCCTCTAAAAATCAGAAGCCGGTAGAGAGCGAAACCAGCGCGGCAAAATTACCGCCCGTGAGATAGACAGGCGATCCTGCCGAAATCGCATTGCCGTAAATGCCGCGCCGCCCCTGCGCCGTCGCCGAGAAACTGCCGGGAGACGAGCGGTAAAGATTATTGCCGATATTGATCAGGTTCAGCTGAATTTTCGGCCCCTTCAGATGCGGCACATGCGGGAAACGATAACCAAGCGAAATATCGGACACGACATAATAGGGAATGCGCTGATCGTTCATGAACGTCGACCATTGCGAACCGACATAGCGAAGGTCGAAATTACCGAAGAAGTGCTTGTTGTCGTCATAGGACAGCCCGACCGAAGCCGTCCAATGCGGCGCCGCGACCATCGTTTTCCCTGCCGTCGGCAGATAATCGATGACGGAAGCGCCCGCTGCGTTTTTCGCGGATACAGGCACGTTGTTATCCAGCGTCGCATGCAGATACTGCGCCGAAACATACGGGCTGAAATGATGCCAGGGCTTCAGTCCCAGTTCGCCCTGAATGCCGCGCGACGTCTCGCCACCGATATTGATCGGCTCGGAAATCAGCATATTGGTATTGGGAATATAGGCGCTCGACGTGACCTGATGGTTCGTCAGGTTCATGTTGAATGCCGAAATCTGGAAATTGATTAACTTTCCGGTATGGCGATAACCGATTTCCTCACCGATCGAGTATTCCGGCTTCAGGCTGCCCGGCTGCTCCACGGCATGGGCGGAATTCGGATCGAAAATCTGGCTATAGGCCTCGACGGATTCCGGCGCGCGGAAAGACGTCGTCCCGTTCAGGTAGATCTGGTCGCGCGGCGTGATCTGATAGCTGGCCGAGAACTGCGGCAGAGGCTCGAAATAATTGCCGACAACCTTGTATGGATCCGCTCCGGGAACATCGTTGGTACCCTGACGCGCCACCATCGCCGCGCGGAAACCGGCGCTCAATGTCAGCTTGTCGTCCAGCAGCTTGAGCGTGTCCGCCAGATAGAGCGCATTCACCTGCTGGACGAAGTTGAGGTTATAGCCGCTCAACAGAGCGCCGCCCGTACCCGGTACGGTGATGCCGTAACGACCATAGGCGTTGGCAGCCTTGCCGGAAGGATCGACCACCGCAAAGGTCGATAGCTCCTCATGCGTCGTATACGAATACCAGTATCCGAACGACAGCGTATTACTCCCTAACGTCCAGTTGAGCGACGCGTTGATCGCACCGGTCTTCTGGTTCCAGGGATCGACACCCGCCGTCGTCAACATGCGCTGGCCGTTGGCACCGACATAGGAATTGGGCTGGTTCAGATCGCCATATTGCATCGTGCCGTAATAACCGCCCGACGCCGGAATATTCTCGCCACCCACCGACGGACCATTCTGATGCACGTAATAAGGCGTGACGTTCAGCGTCAGATTATGGGCAAGCGTGAAATGCATCGGCGCAATCACGTCGAGCGAATTCAGATTGCCGAAATTCAGTTTATAATACGTCGAGTTGCCGGGATAATAGGTCGGGCTATAATTGAAGCCCGTGCCATACTGCTTCCATTGCGCGGCCGTCGGTTCACGCCAGGTCGTCTGCTCCTGGCGGTTATATCCGAAAATCGCGGTGATGGAGTTATCCTCACCCCACTCCTTCACGAACTTCGAATCGATGTGATATCGTTCCGCCCCGCCCGGACCGCGCCAGTTGTTGTTCGACAGATGGGAGAATGATGCAAAGCCGCGAATGCCGGTATTGCCGATATCACCCGTATCGAGACGCAGGAATTCCTTGTTCGCGCTGTGCGTGCCACCCAGCAGGCTCAGATATCCACCGTATTGATGCGACGGATTCATTTCGGTCGCGGAAATCTGTCCACCCACCGCGTTGAACAGTGGCGCATCCAGATCGGGCGATCCCTGGGAGACGGTCACCGAACCAAGATTTTCCGTATCGACGAGCATCGACGTGTACGGCTCATAATTGATCGGATCCGCCAGTGGTGCGCCTTCGAACAGATAGCCGATCTGGCTTTCATTCATGCCGCGCATGGTCAGCGTATCGCCCGCAGTGCCCAGCGGGCTCTGGTTGGCATACACTACACCCGGCAGATTCGCGATCATCGACGAGATGTTGCCGCTTGGCGTCTGCTTGGCGATCCAGTCGCGCGTCACGCCGCTTTGCGAACGCGGCGCGGTCTGACGCGGCATCAAACCGCCACCCGGCGTCGTGTTCGTTACGCCATCGGCATGTCGTGCACTGCCCGACACCGCGATTTCTTCCGTCTGCGGCCCGGCCGGCCCCAACACACCACTCTCATTGCCATTATGCCGACGACGTAACGGCGCCGCAGCGGCATGCCCCTTGCCTTGCGCATGAACCGATTTCGATGACGCTGTCTGTGCTTTCGCCGAGGTAGCGGCCAGACCATTACCTGCCATCAGGGTGGCGCAACATAACAGCAGCCGACGATTCGATATGCGCATGGTTAAATCCCGTCCGTTTATTCAGCATTTGAACAAAATTGATCGCGGCAAACTTGGCCTGCCGAATGGACCGCAGTGGGTCACCTTTGGGTTCGGCAGCAAGCATCTGCAAAAACCTTATGCGGGCCATTACTGGATCGCAATAGTTTATTCCTGAAACAAAGAAATTTTTGTGACGACGCCATCCATGCCATCGCTGCAACCGTAACGAACGTTGCCCAGTCGTCATTTGAGATAATCAAGTCGACGGCCGACCAGTTAATATCTATCGCTGAATTAAGCGCCCTCTCCTATGCAGGATCATCCCGACACGGGTGACCGTGTCACTCGCCATTCCCGTGGAGCTTTTATGAAACTCATCATCACCCCGGATGCCGCCTCCGCCACGCATGTCGCGGCGCATCTGTTGGCCGACACGATTCGACAGCGACCCGATGCGGTTCTGGGACTTGCCACGGGGCGAACGATGGAAGGCGTCTATGCAGCACTGGCCGACATCCATCGCGCGGAAGCACTGTCCTTCTCCGGTATCGCGTCTTTCAACCTGGACGAATATGTCGGCCTGCCGCCGAGCGATCCACGCTCTTACCGACATTATATGCAGACCCATCTCTTCGATCATGTGGATGCCGATGAGCGCCATATTCATGTGCCCAATGGCATCGCAGCGGATTTGAAGACCGAATGCGCGGCCTACGAGGCCGCGATCCGCACGCATGGCGGCATTTCACTGCAATTGCTCGGCATCGGCGATACGGGACATATCGGCTTCAACGAACCGCCCTCGCCCTTCGATACGCGCACCCGCGTGGTGGAACTGGACGCCGCCACCCGTCAGCAGAACGCGGAAATGTTCGGCGGCGACCCCGATGCCGTCCCCAGTGAGGCGATCACCATGGGCGTCGGCACCATCCTGGATGCCAAGCGCCTGCTGATGGTGGCGACCGGCCCCGCCAAGGCCGATATCGTCGCGGCGGCGCTGGAAGGACCGATCACGCCGGATGTCAGCGCGTCGGCCATCCGTCTGCACGGCGATGTCGTCGTCGTATTGGACGAAGCCAGCGCAGGCGCCCTGTCGCCGGAAACCCGCGCTCTCGCGAACGCGGGCTGACCCCCCCCCCCTTTACTTCGAGGCGTTCACCAGCGCCTCGATACCCGGTAGAATCGCGATCATCAGGCCGCTTGGCGGCAGCGTGCTTTTCAGCGATGCGACATGGGTCGCGCAAGCCGCGAACACCGCCTGTTGCTGCGCGATCTGTTGCGCAGCTTTCACGCGCCATGCCTTGTTGTGGTGTCCCTTCTCCATCGCCTCCAGACCCGTCAGCGCCAGAGCCGAAAGCTGCTGCGAGACCGGTATGGCCGCCTGAAGTTGCGGTGTCGTGGCCACGACCTGATACGCGCTGGCATTCGCGGCATAAACATTCAGCATCGCGCGCAAGGGGGCCGCAACGCTCAGGTCGCCGGCCGCGTAACGCGACGCCAGACGATTGAACGCCATGGCGGAGAAACTGTCCGGCTGAGCGATCGCGCCCGGCGCATCCAGCATCTCGTCGCCATTGTTCGCCAGGCGATTCATGGCGTAATTCTGCACCGGAACGGTCGCATCCGTCAGTACCGTCAGCGGCTCGATATTGTCCGGCGTCATACGCGCCACCATGCGCGCCCGATTGCGCGATGCCTCAAGCCCGGTCGCTTCCAGTTCCGCCTGAATGGTCGGCAAACGACGTTCCATATCCGCCACGTCCCGCACGCTTTCCGGCGACCAGTAGCGTTCGGCAATGGCGATCGAACGTGGCCACAGGCGCGCATCCGTCATCTCGTCCGAGACGATCTCACTCCACAACGGTGCCTCGCCACCCAGCACCAGTTTCTTCTGCGCGTCGTCCAGCGGCGGTTCATTCGGGTCGAGCGTGAACGCATCGATCATCGGACCGGCTTTTACGCGGGCCTTCGCGCCCTCTTCCGGTGACAGACCATCCGCCTGCACATCGAACGGGTCGACGGCATAATGCTCCGCCGCCGGACGCAGCAGATCCAGATAATAACCCGACGAAACGACCACCGGATGACCGGCCCGTGTTGCGGAACCGATCCATTTCGATCCACGCCAGGCTTCCACGACCACATCCTTGGGAATCGGCGCTTCGCTGACCTCATCCCAGCCCATCATGATCTTGCCCTGATGGGCGAGAACCTTCTCGACCTCCGCCGTGAACGCCGCCTGCAACGCCGGCGCGTCCGCATAACCGTGCGCCTTCATGTACGCGGCGATCTTCGGATTGGTCGTCCATTGCTTCGACACCACCTCATCTCCACCCGAGTGGAAATAACGGTCGGGGAAGAGCGCTCCCATCTCGGCGTAGAGACCTGCGGCAAAACGCAGGACATCCGGCCGCGTCGGGTCGAACGCTGGATTGTTGAGGTTGAGATGTTGCGAACAGCTTGTGGTCGAACCTCCGCCACTGAACGCCGTCTGGCAGGTCTTCAACCATTCCTTCGTCAAGGGAACCGGTTGCTGCGCCGCCAGTTCCGGATAGGCTTGCAGAACCGACAAGGCATGCCCCGGAATGTCGAACTCCGGCACGATACGGATGCCACGATCCGCCGCATAAGCGACGATCTCGCGAATCTGCGCCTGGGTGTAATACTGATGATGACCGCCGATTTCCTGAAGCTTCGGGTAGCGGTGGCTCTCGACACGGAAACCGGTGCCGTCGCTTAGGTGCCAATGCAGCACGTTGAGCTTTGTCAGTTCCATCGCGTCCAGCTGGCGCTTGACGGTCTCGACCGACACGAAGTGGCGCGACACGTCGAGCATCAGCCCACGCCAGACGAAACGTGGCGCATCATCAATATGGGCATCGGCCAGAGTTACGCCCTGCGGCGTGTGCTGCACCAGTTGCAGCAGCGTTGCCAGACCACGAAGAACACCCGCCGGTCCGTTCGCCGTCAGCGTCACGCCATCCGCGCCGGCGTTCAGCGTGTAATGTTCATGTTCGTGAACGGTGAGGTATTCCGGGTCCCGTCCAACGCGAATATGCAACGCCAGCGGCGCGCCGCCCGCAGCCGATGGGCCCGTCAGTTGGTTCAACCGCGTCTGAAAACGGGCGAGCGCGCGTTTCAGGAGCGGCGTGGGCTTTCCACTGTCCCATACGACCTGCATACCTCCCGCAAGGGGCACACCACCGCCGTCGAACGTCGCGGATTGCGGCATTGGCATCAGATCCGGCGCCGCGCGCGCCGGACTCGCCCCTCCCAGCATCAGCGCCATTGCGGCGCAGGACAGGAACATTGCATATCGGGTTCGTTTCATATTCGATATATCCTTATGAATGATCGTATCTGTCAACGGTGTCGAGCGCAGCGCGAAGGGCCTCAATCACCAGAGGATCGGCCGGCGCACGACTCACACCAAAACCCAGGGCCGCGACGACTGGCGCATATTGCTGAACGGGGCCGCGACAGGACCCGTGCACGGCACCGACCCCCGTCTCCCGCACCAGCGCCACCACGTTCGCCGGATTGACGCCACCACCCGCCATAATTTCGATCCGCCCGGCTGCGGCTTGCGTCAGGGAATGCAGGACAGCGGCCCCTTCCGGTGCCGTCCTGGCACCGCCAGATGTCAGGATGCGCTCGAAACCAAGTTCGATTGCCGTTTCCAACGCCCGCAACGGCTCAGGCACCAGATCGAAAGCCCGGTGCAGCGTCCGCCCCATCGTGCCGCAAGCCGCACTCAGCCGTGCCAGCATGGCGATATCCAGCGTCCCATCGTCCCGGCTGGCCCCCAGCACGACGCCCGCCAGACCCGCCGAGCGCGCCGCGGCAATATCGCCGAGCATGACCGCTTCCTCTTCCGCATCGAACACGAAGTCACCCGCGCGCGGTCGGATCATCGCATAGGCCGGCGTCTCAAGGGTCACCGCCAACCGCATCAGCCCCATGCTGGGCGTCAAACCGCCAACCGCCAACGCCGCACAAAGCTCGACCCGCGCGACGCCCGGCACCTGCGCCGCATGCAAGCTCGCCACATCGTCGACGCACACTTCCAGTTCGATCATGCCTGAGGCTCCAGAGTTCGATGCGACGCCAGCAGCAGGCGCGTGTAGTCTTCACGCGGCGCTGCAAAAAGCGCGACTGTTTCTCCTTGTTCCACGATCCGGCCGCGCCGCAGCACGACCGCCCGATCGCAGAGAACACGCACCACCGCGAGATCATGCGTGATGAACAGGATCGACAACCCCAGATCGTCCCGCAAATCCATCAGCAGGTTCAGGATCTGGGCCTGCACGGAAACATCCAGCGCCGCCGTCGCCTCATCCGCGATCAGCAACGCCGGCTCGACAGCCAAGGCGCGCGCAATGCCGATCCGCGCGCGCTGACCGCCGGAAAAGGCGTGCGGAAGCCGATCGTAGACGGCATCGGACAAGCCTACCCGCGTCAGCAGTTCCGAAACACGCTGCCGACGCAGCGCTTTCGGCACGAGACGATGAATCGCCAGCGGTTCGGCAATCTGCGCGCCGACGGTCATGCGCGGATCGAGACTGGCGAACGGGTCCTGAAAAATCATCTGCACATGCCGTGCGCGACCGACATGCGCCGTGCCCTGATCGAGAACGATCTCTCCCCTCGCCACCGGTGTAAGCCCCACGATGCTGCGCGCAATCGTGCTTTTCCCGGAACCGGATTCGCCGATCAGCCCCACGATTTCGCCACGACCGACACGAAACGAAACGCCGTGAACGATCGGCACCGGGCGAGAGCGCCATAGCGCGCCGCCACGATACGCCACATGCAGATCGCGCACATCCAGAAGCGTCGTCATGGCGCCACCGTCCATTCGTCCGCGCGGCGGCAGGCGACATGACGCATCGCCAGCTGCATCGTCGGAATGGCGGCGACCTCGCATGCCGGTTGCACGGCAACGCAGCGCGACGCAAAGACACAGGATGTCGGGCGCATCCCCGGTGCGGGCACGGCACCCGCCATCACACGCAAACGCCGCCGCCCGCGCGGATCCGCGATCATCCGCGCCGGATCGGGCATGGAAGCCAGCAATCCGCGCGTGTATGGGTGGCGTGGCATTCGCAGAACGTCGTCGATCGGCCCTTCTTCCAGAAGTCGCCCGGCATACAGAACCGCCACCCGATCCGCGATAGCCGCCGCCGCGCCGAAATCATGCGTGATAAACAAGGTGGCGGTGCCGGTTTCCGCCGCCATCTCGCGTATCAGCGTCAGAATGCGCCCCTGAGTGCTGACATCCAGCGCCGTCGTGGGCTCGTCGGCAATCAGGAGTGCCGGGCGGGTGCTCAACGCCATGGCAATCATCACGCGCTGGCGCATGCCGCCCGACAGTTCATGCGGATAGGCACGCCAGCACTGCGCGGGATCGTTGATGCCGGTTCGCGCCAGCAAGGCCTCTCCGGCCTGACGAAGATCGGTTCGGCCCGACCGTTCGGCACGCGCCAGACATTCGCTCAGTTGCCTGCCAATGCGCATCGTCGGATTCAGCGCACTCATCGGTTCCTGAAAAATCATGCCGATGTCGCGACCGCGCCGCGCACGGAACTGCCTTTCCGACAATGTCGCGAGATCGAAACGGTCCTTGCCGTTCGAAAACAGTATCCGTCCCGCCGCAATCGTTCCGCCACGCAACAGGCCCATCACCGTCAACGCCGCGACACTCTTTCCTGAACCTGACTCACCGACGAGCGCCAGCGTCTCGCCGCGGCCGATACGTAGAGAGAGCCCCTCAAGCGCGGCGACTGCGCCGAAATCGACCCGCACCCCTTCCAGTTCGAGAACCGGCGTTCCCGTCATGTCGTGCCAGCGCGCGGCGTCTGCACGAAAACCGTCGGCGACCACGCAAATTCCGCGTCGAACGGGAAACAGGGCCGCCGCGTCTGTCGTCGCGGCAGATGCGCGACATCCTGATTCACCACACCATCCGATAGTGCCATGAGCGAGGGATTGGCCAAGGGCGCCAGATCCGGCGACAGATAGCCCGACTTCACGACCAGAATCCGCGCCGCAGCCGGATCGAGTCCCAGCCGCTGGAAGTCCGAGATGTTGTGATAAGGCCGTCGTCGCGCGGCAAGAACGATCGTGATGCCCCGATGCCGCACGACAGCCTCCCGCTCCGCAGGCTCGGCATGATCCTGCAAATGCACGACGGTGCATTCCAGCGACACGCGCACCCCGGCCGGATCAAGCCGCGCACCGATCGAGAAGGATTGTTGCCCCCCGATGCCAGCTGCAAACGCTTCCACGCAGGCGGCCGGATCGGTGATCGCCGCAACGATGACATCCTGCGCATCCTGCGCGGCCAGGGCGGACAACACATCCGCCCGGTCGCCGACACCGCCGCCGGTCGGGTTGTCGCCCGAATCCGCGATGATGGCCGGTTGCGTTTCCGCTTTCATCGCCCGCACCACGCAGTGCGCAATGCTGCCCGTTTCGCAGCCGAACACGAAATCGTGCCGGGCATTCCAGTACGCTTGCGCCAGTTCGCGCGCCGCCTGCTTCAGGGCCAGCTCATTTGTCCCCGTGATGACGGCGGATGCCGTTGCGCGCGGCTCATCCGCCCAGACGTATCCGACCATCAACGCCGCGTCCCAGATACCCGCCCGAGCATCGTATTCCGGCAGACGCGCGTAGAGGCTTTTCGCCGGCTCGTCCTCCGTGCTCGTCCTTTCGCCCGGCAACAGAACGGGTACCGGCGCCCAGACGATCGCCGGTCGAACACCCTCCTTCAGCGCGTCGACCAGCATATCCACGGCACGCCGCATCGTGCGTTCGACATCGATATGCGGCGCGGTGCGATAGGCCGAGAACATATCGAGCGAATCGATGATCGGCTGACTGACATTTCCGTGCAGGTCATAGCTCGCTGAAACGTAACATTCCGGACCGACAACATTACGCGCCGCAGAGATCCAGTCCACCTCGGCATCGTGCAGCCCCTCGACGAACATGGCGCCGTGCATGGCCAGATAAAGCCCGTCGAGGGGCAGGCTCGCTTGCAACCGTGTCAGGAAATCCGCCTTGAATGCTTCATACACCGCCCGGGAAACAGGGCCGCCCGGCACGGCGCGCGCATGCAGCAGTGGCAGGAAATCCGCATCGAAATCCTGGAGAAATGCGAAATACGGCATCTCCAGCATGTCGCTTCCGCGAAGAATACGGAAATCCTCCTGTTGCATCAGAACCGGATTATATGTGCTGCATTCCGTGTGAATACCGCCGAAGGCAATGCGGAATTTCCTGCTCATGTCCAATCGCTCCCGAACAGATAATGTTGGGCGGCCAGTCCGGCGGCACCCGTGGCGAAACTGTTGGCTTCCGCGCCACGCAATGTCAGCGCCGTCTGGACGCCCGCGCGCCGCAACACATGTGTTTCCATCTCCTGACGCAGCACGCGGCCAAAGACACTTTCCTTCAATGCGGGGTCGAGGATCACCACCACCTGGCTCGGGTCGAACATCTGCACCAGTTGCGCCAGCGCGATGCCCAGCGCCGTCCCGGCACGGTGCAGGATCGCCAGCGCTTCCGGATGGCCGTTGGCCGTCAATGCCACCAGTTCGGCAATATCCGTCGTCAACCCCACCTGCCGCGCCGCGCCGCGGATCGCCTGTAGCGACGAGACCGTCTCCAGACATCCCCGGTTGCCGCACCGGCAGGGCAGCGCGTCCTGCGAGCCGAATGCGATCGGTGAATGGGACAGTTCGCCCGCCCCGCCATGATGCCCACGATGCAGGCGTCCATTGACGATATGCGCGCTTCCGATGCCGTCCCCGACGAAAACCAGACTGAAATCCGGCCGGTCGCCCGTCGGGCCGAAGAGCTGCTCGCCCAGAATCAGGGCATTTGCGTCATTCTCCACAAAAACCGGCAGGCCGGTCAGGGACGACAGGCGCCCGGCCACATCGAGATCCACCCAGCCCAATGCCGCCGACGCCAGACAGACCCGCCGATCGCGCGAGACGAATCCCGGCTGCGCGACCCCGATGCCGGCAATCGGCCCGACATCAGGTCCTGCCTGCGCGCGCACGGTCTCCACCGCCGCCGCCAGTTGCGGAAAACAAATCGCGGGGTCGGCTTCCCGGCGCATCGAATGCTCGGCCAGCACACGACCATGAGGATCGGTGAGGACGACCGTCACCGGGTCCGTCTGCAATGAAATGCCGACGAAGCTTGCCGCGTCACTGCACAGGCCGAGCGTAACCGACGGTCGCCCCTGCCCGAAAACCAGTTCCTGCTCGCGCAGCACACCGCGTGCGATGAGGTCGCGCACCAGAAGCGTGACGCTCGCCTTGCTCAGGGCGAGGTTGCGCGCCAGATCGGTGCGGCTCATCGAACCATGACGGCTCAACGTGCTGAGGATGCGATGATGCCCGGCCGAAAACATGATGGAACCGCCTTGTGCGATGACCATCTTATTTCGTTTGATAAACCAAGTTCATGTCAATAGAACATCATGACGAATTAACAACGAGACCGTATTTTTTATCGTTTCGCGCGTTTTCGCCAACATTCCGTCCAACCGGAGACAATGTGTCGCGACGTCGTCTTTCCTTCAGCGCCGCCCTTGCCGCCACGTGCAAGACCGTCACCGCTTCGGCGGCGACGCTGACCGTCATGCTTGCCGAACCGCCACGCACCATGGACCCGGCCGATCAGAACGCAACCGCCACACGATCCGTCCTGGCGCCGTTCTACGAGAGTCTCGTGGCACAGGATGAACACGGCAATATCCAGCCCGCGCTCGCTACGGCATGGTCATCCTCGCCGGATGGCCGCGTCTGGCGCTTCACGCTTCGCACCGGCGTCTTTTTCCATGACGGCTCAATATGCGACGCGCCGGCCGCGGTCGCATCGCTCAATCGTCTTGTTGCGCCGGATGCGGCTCTCGCGGGGTCCGGCATCTTCCGCAAACTGATTTCCAGCGTGGAACGTGACGGAAACGATATCGTCATCACCCTGCACTCTCCCTATGCGGATCTGCTGCACCTTCTTTCCCAGACACAGGCCGCCATCGTCTCGCCCGTCGCGGCAACCTCGACACTGGCGCGCCATGCCGATGGCACCGGTCCCTATCGTTTCGGCGACTGGCAGGATGGCGAACGCGTGCGCGCGCTGCGCAACGACCGTTACTGGGGCGACAAGGCAAGGCTTGAGAGGATCGACTGGCGCTGGTCGCCGGAACCGTCCGTTCTGAACATGGCGCTGCAAACCGGCGATGCCGATGTCGTCATGCCGCTGGCCCCCGTATTCAGCCACCTGTATCGTGACAGCGATGTCGCACATGTCGACCGGCATCCGGGGGGCACCCAGTTCTGGGTCGCCCTGAACAACCGCCTCCCACCCCTGGACGATGCGCGCGTTCGTCGCGCCCTTGGGCTTGCCATCGATCGCGCGGCTCTCGTCGCTGGCCTTCTGCACGGAAACGGTACACCAGCCTGCCATCCACTGACGCCGGAAACGCCGGGCAACCTGCCCTGCACACCAGCCGACGGTCCCGATCTCCAGCGGGCCGCAGCGCTTCTCCGACAGGCCGGCCATGCCAACGGCTTTCCCGCGACCGTCATCGTGCAGGAGCCGGAGGAACCGATTGCCGAAGCGCTTCAGGCTATGTGGCGACCGCTTGGCATCAAGCTGGCGATCCGGCGTCAGGAAGCCGGCGTCTGGATGCAATCCGCCTTTTCAGGCCCTGCCGAAAAAAGAAAGACCGGTATCGGCATGATTATCTCGTCCTGGTCCGCGCCTTTCGTCGCCGATCTTCAATTGCGACCGCTCTACGCAAGCGCCAACAGCGCACCGGGCGGTGCCAATCTGGGATTTTACGCCAATCATCTGGTGGACGCCGCGATGGATCAGGCGGCCGCAACGCTGGACCCTGCCGAACGCACCGCGATCTATCGCACGATGCAAGGCCAGATCGCGCAGGACGCTCCCTTGTTGCCACTCTATATGCAGGACAATCTCTACGGCGTGCGTCGCAACGTGCACGGCGTCTTTTCGATGCCGGATGGCGAGATCGTCGTCAGCCGCGCCTGGAAAGACGGGCCATGAATACCGTTCTTCGCCGCGCCATGAACCTGCCCGTCATCATGCTGGGCGTTTCCGCCATCGTCTTCATCGCCATTCACGCCCTTCCCGGCGATCCCGCACGCCTGATGGCCGGCCCACAGGCACCGGAGGGCGTCGTCGCGGCCATCCATGAACGCCTCGGCCTCAATCAGTCCCTGCTCCACCAATACGGCCATTTCCTTCGCCACGCCCTTCAGGGCGATTTCGGCCTGTCACTTCGCGATGGCGCGCCCGTCGGTCGCATGATCGCCGGGCGATTGCCCTATTCATTGCTGCTGGGCGGCCTTGCCTATCTTCTGGCGATGGCCGTCGCCATTCCCGGCGGAATCGTGGGTGCGGTCTGCGCCAACCGCTGGCCCGACCACCTGCTGATGGCCATGACCCTCCTTGGCGCATCGCTCGCCAGCTTCTGGGTCGCCCTGATCGGCATGGAAGTCTTTGCCGTGCGCCTGCACTGGCTGCCGCTGATGGGTGCCGGAGACTGGCATCACGTCATCCTGCCCGTTCTCGTGCTTGCCCTGATGCCCTCGGCCCTCATCCTCCGCATGACCCGGACCGGCATGCGCGACATCCTGCGCCAGGACTATATCCGCACGGCGCGCGCCAAGGGCCTGTCGCCCATGACCGTCCTGCTGCGCCACGCCTTGCGCAACGCGATGATCCCCGTCGTGACCGTCGTCTTCCTCAATCTCGGCGGGCTTATCAGCGGTGCGATCGTGACGGAGACGGTCTTCGACTGGCCCGGCATCGGTCGCCTTCTGATCGACGCGGTGCGTTATCGTGATTATCCTACGATTCAGGCGATCACCCTGCTGTCGATCTTCGGCGTGCTGAGCGCCAATCTCCTGGCCGAGGCCATCATCGTCTATCTCGACCCGCGCATGCGGGGTCACAAATGAAGCGTCTGGCAGAATCGCGCTTCTGGCGTCACCACGCCGTCCTGACGATCGGCGTTTTGCTCTGCGCCATCGGTATGGTGCTCGCGGCGTTCGGCCCGCTCGTCCTGGGCGGCGATCCGGCTGCGCAGGATCTTTATCATGTGCTCCAGCCCCCCTCCCGCCTGCATCCCTGCGGCACGGACGCGTTCGGGCGCGACATCCTGCTGCGCCTGATCTATGGCCTGCGACTGACGCTGGGGGAAATTGCCGTCTCCATCGCGCTGGCCGCCGGTCTCGGCATCCCGCTGGGCCTGTTCGCCGGCATGTCCGCGCCGTGGATCGACCGTGGCATCATGGCCGCTTCCGACATCGTCTTCGCTTTCCCGGGCCTTATCCTCGCGCTGCTCGTCGTCAGCCTGCTGGGGCCGGGATTACTGCACGCGCTTTTCGCCATCGCCGCGTTCTCGCTCCCCGTCTATGCGCGGCTGGCGCGCAACCTTGCCGCCGGTCTGCGGCATGCCACCTATATCGAGGCCCTCCATGTCCTCGGCGCCAGCCGAACCCGTATCCTTTTTCACCACATCCTGCGCAACGCCGCCGGCCCGCTGATGGTGCAGATCACACTCAGCGGGGGCACCGTCGTGCTGTCCGCCGCCAGCCTGTCCTTCCTCGGTCTCGGCGCCCAGCCACCGATGCCCGAATGGGGCACGATGATGAGCGATGGCCGCAACACCCTGGGTGCGGCCTTCTGGCCCTGCCTGTTTCCCGGCCTCGCCATTGCGGCAACCGTCATCGGGCTGAACTGCCTTGGCGACGGACTGCGCGAATTTCTGAATGCACGTTCCGAACGATCCTGAGCATGACACCGCAAACCAAGCCCGTCTTCTGCGCCGATATCGGCGGTTCCTTCATCGACTGCGCGATCGTGCGGCATGACGGCACGATCGCCGACCGGCAGAAACTCCCGACCCCGATCCATGACCTGGATATGTTTCTGGCCACGCTGGAAGAGGCGACGGCGATCCATGACGATCTGGATCTGCATATCGCCCTTGCGGGATTGCAGGATCCGGAAAGCGGTATCTGCACCGCCGCCAACATCCCGTGCATCAACGGCGTTCAACTGGCCCGGCGCCTGTCCTCCACGCTCGATCGAACGATCCGGATCGGCAACGACGCCGACTGCTTCGCGCTGGCCGAGGCGCGGATGGGCGCGGGACGCAGCCATCGGAACGTCCTTGGCATCATCCTCGGCACCGGCGTCGGCGGTGGACTCGTGCTGGACGGCCGTCTCATCACCAGCGCCGGCGGCCTGACCGGCGAATGGGGGCATGGTCCGGTCATCCCCCACCTCCCCGGCATGGAATCGCATATCCCGTGCTTTCCATGCGGCTGCGGGCAGTGGGGCTGCATCGACACCATCGGCGGCGCACGCGGGCTGGAACGCCTGCACGCCTGGAACGGCGGGGAGAAGGCAGACAGCCGCGCCATCCTCGCCGCCTGGCGGCAGGGCGATCCGCTCGCGCGCCGCACGATCGAACACTACGTCACATATGTCTCCGCCGCGCTGGCGCTGGCCGTCAATCTCACCGGCGCCACCATCCTGCCGGTGGGCGGCGGCCTCTCGAATGCGCATGACCTGATCGAGGCACTCGACCACGCCACCAAAAAGCGTATCCTTCGTGACGCCGACGCAACATTACTCACGCCGTCCCGACTCGGGAGCGACGCAGGATTGTTGGGAGCGGCTTTTCTATGAAAGAGAACACGACGATGGCCACAACCTACCGCCACGTTGACGGCGACGGCACGGTTCCCGACCGCATCCCCGACGATAGCCTCGTCGGTCCCCACGGCTGGAGCCCACTGCTGATCGCCGCCATGATCTTCTTCGCCATGGGCTTCGTCACATGGCTGAACGGCCCGCTGATCTCGTTCGTCCGCGTTGCGTTTTCGCTGACGGATTTCAACGCCTTCTTCATTCCGCTCGTCTTCTATGTCTCGTATCTGCTCTTCTCCATCCCGGCCTCGATGATCGCGCGCAAGCTCGGTCTCAAGCAGGGGCTGGCGCTGTCGATCGTCGTATCGGCCATCGGCGTCGCGACCTTCGGCCAGTTCATCGCGTGGCGGATCTATGGCGGCGCCCTGACCGGCCTGCTCACCCTCGGCGCAGGCCTCTCGCTGATGCAGGTTGTCATCAACCCGCTCGTCAGCCTGCTCGGCCCGCCAACCCATGCCGCCAAGCGCATCGCGATCATGGGAATCTGCAACAAGTTCGCTGGCATTCTCGCCCCCATCGTTCTGGCGACGCTGGTCATGCACAATATCGGCGGAGTCGCCGCACAGGCCGCCGCCGCAACCGACCCCGCCGTGCGCGAGGGCATCCTCTCGAATTTCGTGCACGCGCTCTACTGGCCGTATCTCGGCATGGCCGCCATGCTGCTGGTCGTCGCGGCCATCGTCGCCGTCTCGTCACTCCCCAATCTCGAGGCGCCGCCGATCCCATCCTTGTCGGGAGAGGCCACGACATCCATCTTCCGCCCGCATCTGGTCTGGGGCTTCATCACGATGTTCCTCTATGTCGGGGCCGAAGTGATGGCGGGCGACGCCATCGGCACCTATGGCCAGGGATTCGGCCTGCCGCTGGACCAGACCAAATTCTTCACCTCGCTCACGCTCGGCGGCATGCTGATCGGCTACATCGCAGGCTTTCTCGTCGTGCCGCGCATCCTGCCGCAGGAACGATATCTCGAGCTCTCCTGCGTCCTTGGAATCGTGCTGACCGCGCTGGCCTTCCTGACACACGGTTACACGTCAGTCCTGTGCGTCGCGCTTCTTGGCGTCGCGAACGCCATGATCATGCCGACAATTTTCCCCATCGCCATTCGCGGCGCGGGCGCGGCAACGCCGCTGGCCTCCGCCCTGCTGGTCATGTCCTACAGCGGCGGCGCGATCATCCCGCAGTTCTATGTCCTGCTGAAGCCCTATCTCGGCTTTCAGGGCATGTTCGCCCTGCTGGTGCTCCCCTGCTATGCCGCAATCCTCGCCTATGCCCGGCGCTACGGTCGCGTCGGCCTGGGACCATTGCCGCTCGAACGGCGATAACGCCAGAACAGCGCGCCAAAGGCCGTCACCGGCACGGCCATCTGCACAGGGCGCAGGCGCGCAAAGAAGCGCGGCGCCTCCCCCCGCCGCGCCGATTGCGTGTCGATCGCGGCGGTCGCGGCATATCCAGCCGTCAGCATAAGCAACGACAGCCGACGAAACGGCACCAGCAATGACAGCATGCCCGGCGCGAAGATCGCCAGCATGCCGCCGATCTCACCGGGCAGCGGGCCGCCTTTCTCGCGGAAACTGTATCCGCGGTGCACGCCGGACAGGAAGCAGAGCAATCCACCACCCCACAAGCGGGTCGCCATGGCGACGCCTCGGCCCGCCCGCCTCGGCAGAAGAGCGCCGAGCAACGCCCCCACGATCATCGGCACCATCGCCAGCCAGCCGAAGAAAAACCCTTCCAACGGCGTGCGCGCCAACCCGTCTTCCGTGCCACGGCTCAGGTGCATTTCTCTGGCAGGCCCGCCCTGAAATGCGTTCGAAGTCCCTATGCCCGTATCGTTCATGCGTCTGGATTTCCTTTTACGCGATGGACTCGCGACAACGCACGATGCGGACCGAACGCTGCCAATCCCTCCCCAGATGACAGCGAGTTTAACGATGCCCGGTTTACAAGCACCTCTCCCGGCGACTAAGAAGCGTTCTTAACAATCACTCGGGATGTCGGATCGATGTACCTCAATGCTCTGCCCAAGGGATGCCATGCGGTGATCGACCACGTGGAACCACGCGGCGCAGCCGACCCCATCACAGCGCGCCTGCTCGAACTGGGCTTCGTTCCCGGCGAACCGGTGCAGATGGTCGCTCATGGCCCGATGGGGGCCGATCCGATCGCCGTTCGCGTCGGCACCACGCGCTTCGCCCTGCGCCGCGACGAAGCCGCCAGAGTGTATCTGCGCGACAACGCCTGATCCTCCATGGACGTTCGTGTCGCCTCGCTTTACGCGGCACTGGTCGGCAATCCGAACTGCGGCAAGACAGCCCTCTTCAACCAACTGACCGGCAGCCGCCAGAAAGTCGCCAACTACGCCGGCGTCACCGTCGAGCGTAAGGAAGGCCGCTTCGTCACGCCCGGCGGCCGGCCGGTGCGGCTGCTCGATCTTCCCGGGGCTTACAGCCTTGCCGCCACCAGCCCGGACGAAGACGTCACACGCGACGTCTGCCTCGGGCGACATCGCACCGAGCCCCGGCCCGAGCTTCTGATCAATGTGGTGGATGCCACCAATCTGCGGCTGCACCTGCGATTCGTGCTGGAATTACGGCAGTTGGGCCTGCCGATGATCCTCGTCGTCAACATGATGGATGAGGCGAAACGGCGTGGCATCTCCGTCGATCTCGATGGTCTCTCCCGTGAATTCGGCATGCCGGTCGTCCCGGCCGTCAGCGTTCGCAAGAACGGCGCGTCAGCATTGCTCGACGTTCTGGACCAGCCCCCGCCTCTGCCCCCGAAACCTTTGGGAGCGGACGTCGAAATTCACGCCGAGGTGCGTCGTCTCCTCGCGGCTTATGTCCAGCATTCGAAGCGCGACGGAGAGCTATTGGCCGATCGGCTGGATCGGTGGTTCCTGCATCCCGTTTTCGGCCCACTGATCCTGCTCGCCGTCCTGTTCGTCATGTTCCAGACGGTATTTTCCTGGGCGCAGCCGGTCATGGACCTGTTGCAGAACGGCGTGGCCACGCTGGGGCAGACGCTCGGCGCGGCCTTGCCGGACGGCGTCCTGCGCAGCCTCCTCGTGGATGGCGTGATCGCCGGCGCGGGCACGGTCATCACCTATCTGCCGCAGATCCTGATCCTGTTCCTGTGGATTTTGGCACTGGAGGAATCGGGCTACCTGCCGCGCGCGGCCTTCCTGCTGGACCGGATCATGGCAACGGCCGGGTTGAGCGGGCGATCCTTCATTCCCCTGCTCTCCAGCTTCGCCTGCGCCATACCCGGCATCATGGCGACGCGCACCATCCAGAACCCGCGCGACCGGCTCGTCACCATTCTCGTCGCGCCGCTCATGACCTGCTCGGCCCGGCTGCCAGTCTATACGCTGCTCATCGGCGCCTTCGTGCCGCACCGGCGGGTCTGGGGCATCTTCGGGCTGCAAGGGCTGGTACTGTTCGGGCTTTATGCCTTCGCCATCGTCAGCGGCCTGATCGTCGCGCGCCTCATGACCCACGGCGTCAAGGCCGCGGAACATCCGCTCCTGCTGGAACTGCCGCCCTACCGGCGTCCTGTCCTGCGCCACCTGGCACTGGGCCTCTGGCAGCGTGCCACCATGTTCCTGTCGCGGGTCGGCACGATCATCGTGACCCTCAACGTCCTGCTCTGGGCGCTTTCCAGCTTCCCGGCACCCCCTCCAGGCGCATCCGGCGCCGCCATCGACTGGAGCCTGGCGGGGCGCATCGGGCACTGGATGATGCCGATCTTCGCGCCGATTGGATTCAACTGGCAGATCTGCGTTTCGCTCATCCCCGGCATGGCGGCACGGGAAGTCGCCGTCAGCGCGCTGGCGACCGTCTATGCCCTGGGCGCGACGGAAGACAATGCGGCCGACAAGCTGGCGCCGCTGCTCTCGGCACAGTGGAGTCTGGCAACCGCGTTCTCGCTTCTGGCATGGTATGTTTTCGCCCCGCAGTGCCTGTCCACACTGGCCGTCATCCGACGCGAGACGAATTCATGGAAGGTCGTCGCGGGAACCGCGGGCTATCTTTTCGCGCTGGCCTATGGCGCGGCACTCGCCACATACCAGATAACACGCATGCTTACCGGAGGCTGATATGATCGAAGTTGTCATTGCCGCCATCATCGTCGCACTCTGCGCCGCCTATTGGGGCGCGCGCCTGTTCCCGAGACAATGGGCATCGCTGCGGGCAACAGCAGGGCTCGCCCCGAAAATGACCGCGGGCAACGCCAATAGCGCCTGTGGCGCCTGCAAGGCCTGCAAAGGCGGAAGCTGCCACTAAGGGCAGCACGCCGCCGTCAGCGGACCACGTTCTGCGGCGCGCTGTTCGTTGGTAGCACCACGCCGGCACGCAGGTAGGGCAGTGCGGTGCCCGGCGTATATCCCGCAGCGGTCCACGTCACCATGCTGGAGGGCGAAACACCCAATGCCTTCCACTGCGCCGCATCCTGCGGCGTGATGCTGTTGCGCTCCAGCATCCGTGCATCTGCATACGAATATCCCTGCTGCCGCCAGAGATCCGTCATGCCTGTAACGTGCATGCGGGTATGATCGATTTCAGGCTGGGAACAGGCTGAGACAAGCAGCGCGCCGGCAAGCGCCAACGGCATCGACAAGCGTATGGTCATGAGGTTCAGTCGCCTTTCATAAGCGACATATCCCCAGCCCGGCGGGTTAATCAATGCTCGTCGGCCAAACAGGCGTGACCAGGCCTCAGAACGTTGCAGGATCGGGACCGATGCGGCCACCGGATGTGTCCATCGCAGCGATCTTGCCCATGTCCTCATCATCGAGACGGAAATCGAACACATCGATATTCTCGTCGATCCGCTTCGGCGTGGCGGATTTCGGTATGACAATCAGGCCACTGTCCAGATGCCAGCGGATCACGACCTGCGCCGCCGTCTTGCCGTGCTTCCCGGCAATCGACGTGATGATCGGGTCGTTCAGCACCTGTCCTTGTCCAAGCGGACTCCAGGATTCCGTGCGGATATCGTGCTTCTCATGGAACGCACACAGTTCGCGCTGCTGGAATCGCGGGTGCAGCTCGACCTGATTGACGACCGGCACGACGCCCGTCTCATCGATGATGCGGGTCAGATGATCCGCCGTGAAATTCGAGACGCCGATCGAGCGGATGCGGCCCTCACGCTGCAGGTCGATCATCGCCTTCCAGCTCTCGACGTAGAGCCCACGTTTCGGCTGCGGCCAATGCATCAGGTAGAGGTCGAGAACATCGCGCTTCAACTTGCGGAGACTGGCCTCGAAAGCACGCTTGGTGGCGTCGTATCCCTGATCGTCGTTCCACAGCTTCGTGGTCACGTAGATATCGGGATGGCCCTCCAGACCGGCGCCGACACCCTCCTCGTTGCGATAGATCATCGCCGTATCGATCGACTGGTATCCGGCTTTCACCGCATGGCGCACGATATCGGCGGTCTCGTCGGCCGGCGTCTGCCAGACACCGAGCCCAAGCTGCGGAATCCGTTTACCGTCATGCAACGTGAGATGCAGCTGCTGCTCATCGCTCAGATCGGTTCCCACGCCAGCTTCGGCCGTCGTGGTGGAATTGTGGAACAGCTTGTCCGTCAGGGTCATGGGAAAATCCCTTTTGGCTTGAGGAGGATTTGCCCGAGGACAAAGGTTCAACGTCTCCGAAGTTCCCCGACGAAACCGTTCGTCACGCCTGCTGCGGGTGTTCGTCGGCCTGTGGCGTCTTGGCATGCCCGCCCTTGATCGCGTCGTCCGAAACCACCTTCGCCGTGACGGCGTCCGGCTGCGGCAGGCCGGAGACCTTGGGTTGACGTCCCATGATACGGTCTTCCAGACCGGCATTCAGCTCCGCGCCGAACAGCACGACATAAGCGCTGACGAAGAACCACATCATGATGGCCGCCACGGCGCCGAGAGGCCCGTACGTCGATCCGTAAGCCGCGAACCGCCCGACATAGAATGAGAAAGCGAGCGACGTGACGACCCAGAAGATCGTCGCCACGATCGAGCCGGGAACGATCCAGCGCCACGCCGCCGGAGCGCGGGAAGGACCATAGCGGTAAAGCAGCGTCACAGCCCCGAACACGAACAGCAGCATCAGCGCCGGGGCGCCCCAGTGGATCAGTGCCGGCACGCCATAGCTCATGAGAAGGCTTGCCGGGTAGGGCAGCGCCCGCAGGCTGCCGAAATGTGCCGGCAGGTAGTCCACGAGCGCCGGCAGCGCGACCATCAAGGCCAGCGTCAGGCATGCGCCCAGAACGGCGATGAAGGTGGTGCCGAGCGCCAGCGCCTGAAAACGGACGAAACTGCGCGCTTCCTCGAGCCCATAGGCGATGTTGAGCGCGGAGAGCACGGATTTGGTGCTGGCCGAGGCCGACCACAGCGCAACGGAGATCGAGAAGATCAGCCCGATCGTCAATGACGAATGCGGCTGGGAGATCAACGTATGAATCTGGTTGCCGATCAGCGTATAGGCCGTGCTCGGCAGAAGATGGCGCAGAACCTCCAGTTGCGGCTCGACGGTTTCGAGGTTGAAAGCAAGACCATAGACCGAGATCAGGGTGCTGATCGCCGGAAAGAGCGACAGCGTCGCATAGAAGGCGCAGCCAGCGGCGGCCAGGGAAACCTGGCTCGTGCCCAGTTCGCTGATCGTCTGCCGGAACACCAGTTTCCATCCCGCCCACGGCATGTGGAAGGGCGTGGCCGCACCCGTCCCCGGCGCATTCGGTCCTAGTTTCTGGGCCTGACGAATCCCTTCCTCATCCCGTTGAAGGCGGGCATCGTCGATCTGCTCCCGAAGTTGCGCGATATCCTTGCCGGACTGGGGGCGCATGGCGTCGGTCAAACGGGAACTCCTCACGAGCAGAACGTAACACGATACTGGATCATCATTACGCAATAGTGTCGGTTTACGTTCCCATAATATAATGCGGCAGACGATGCGACTGCGGCACGCAAATATGAAATTTTCGACGCAGTGAAAAAACCATGTTGCACACACGATGGTTTAGCCCCATATGGCCGCCCACGCAGCAACGCACGTGCCACTGGCCCTCTGTAGGTTACGCAACGACGTCAAGCGTTCTGGCAATCGGGTTGCTCTCATCGCGTCTCGGCGCGGGCAAGACGACCTCGACTTGATCGCCGGTCCGTTCGACCGTTTCGCAACACGCCGCTCCCGTCAGGACGGCCACCGGGAGGAGCGTCATGACTCCAAAGATCGCCCGCTATCTTGCCGAGCAGCAGCCGGCAACGCCTTGCCTCATCGTCGACGTGGACCGCGTCGCCGATCGTTATCATGCGCTGCAGGAGGCAATGCCTCTCGCGCATATCTATTACGCCGTGAAAGCCAATCCGGCACAGGCGATTCTCGAACGCCTCGTCGCACTGGGCTCGTCATTCGACGCCGCCTCCATCGGCGAAGTCCGCATGTGCCTCGATGCCGGTGCTTCGGCGGATCGGGTCTCCTTCGGCAATACGGTCAAGAAGGTCTCGGCCATTCGCGAAGCCTTCGCGCTAGGTGTTGATCTCTTCGTCTTCGATAGCGAAGAGGAACTGGCCAAGCTTGCCGAACACGCACCGGGCGCACGCGTCTATTGCCGTCTCGCCGTCGAGAACGAAGGCGCGGACTGGCCGCTGTCGCGCAAGTTCGGCACCACGCTGGACCATGGCCGCGATCTGATGCTGCGTGCCCGCACACTCGGCCTCGATCCGTACGGCCTGTCGTTCCATGTCGGCAGCCAGCAAACCGACACGGCTGCGTATGAGGCCGCCATCGCGCGCGTCGCCATGCTGTTCACCGATCTTTCGGCAGCGGGGCTGAACCTGCGCATGGTCAATCTGGGCGGTGGTTTCCCCGTTCGTTACCAGAGCGACGTTCCCGAGATCGACCAGTTCGGCCTTGCCATCGGCCATGCCATGACCCGCCACTTCGGCAACGACCTGCCGACGATGCTGATCGAGCCTGGCCGCTTTCTGGTCGGCGACGCCGGCGTTGTCTCGTCGGAAGTCGTGCTCGTCAGCCGTCGCGGCGGCGCCGAGACCGATCCGCGCTGGGTCTATTTGGACATCGGCCGTTTCGGCGGTCTGGCGGAAACGGAAGGTGAAGCCATCCGCTATCGCTTCCAGACGCCGCATGACGGTCAGGCGACCGGCCCGACAGTCGTCGCCGGCCCAAGCTGCGACGGCGTGGACATCATGTATGAGAAGCGCCGCGTAGAACTGCCGATGGCGCTGACATCGGGTGATCGCGTCGAACTGCTTTCGACCGGCGCCTATGTCTCAACCTACTGCTCGACCGGCTTCAACGGTTTCGCACCGCTGTCCGAGCACTATATCTGATACGGCACGCCGGTCTGGCGCAGGCGTATTCGCGCCGCGCCAGACCGTTATCCTCCGTCCCGTAGCAGCCCGACCAGGGACAGCGCGTTCGCGGCCGCCGCGCCGCGCGCCGTATTATCGAAGACGCACCATTGCGCTACTGGCGTTTCCCTGATCTGCCGCGCAAGATTCCCAAGATATTCCTCGCCATACGCCGAATAATAAATCTCCGGCGAACCATGCAGCCGGCGATAGACGAATCCGTCCCAGCCGCCGGGTTGGGCGGCTTCCGGCACGGGCAGCGGATCGGCCATGACGCGGGCAACATGATGACGGGCCAGCAGCGCCGCCGCTTCCGACGTGAACCAACTGGCGTGCCGAGGTTCGCAGACAATCGGTCCCGCGATTATCGTACGGAACTTTGCGAAAAATTCGGCGGCCAGCGCATCCTCGAACGACAGGCTGGGCGGCAATTGCACCAGCAACGGCCCCCGCTTCTCACCCAGACCGTCAACCGCCGCAACGAAATCGGCCATGTCCCGCGCCTCGACCGCCAGACGCGCGACATGCGTCCATGCCTGCGGCACTTTTACGGCGAAACGAAAGCCAGGCGGCACCGTTTCCGCCCAGCGCTCATATGTCGCCCGCCGATGAGGGCGATAGAATGAGGTATTGATTTCAACCGCATCGAACAAGGTGGCATAGCGAGCCAGATGACTCCCGCTCACGGGAAACAGGTCGCGATGATGCGGCGGCACGGCCCACCCCGCGCAACAGATACGAACTGACGTCACCCCTTCTCCCTTTCGATCAAATCGCGCAGAACCCCGATCATCGCAAACACCCTTGCCGGAGACGCCATGCAGCGCCGACAGTTCCTTCTCACGACGCTGGCCGCCGGCATGACGCGTGGCGCGCAGGCGCAGCAACAGGCGGGCGGACCCGGCCAGCGCAATGCCATCACGGACGTCGCCGGCCTGACGGTCGGACAGGCCCAGGACGAGCAGGTGCGCAGCGGTGTCACCGTGATTCTCCCGGACCAGCGCGCGACCGCCGCCGTGGATGTGCGGGGTGGCGGCCCCGGCACGCGTGAGACCGATGCGCTTGCGCCATGGAACCTCGTCCGCAGCGTGGACGCCATCGTGCTTTCCGGCGGCTCCGTATACGGTCTGGCGGCGGCCGATGGCGTGGCGGCATGGCTTGGCGCGCAGGGGCGCGGCTTTGCCCTCGGACACAAGAGCGGCGTTCCCGTATCACCCATCGTGCCGACCGCGATCCTCTACGATCTCGATGATGGCGGAAACAAGAACTGGGGCTTCAATCCGCCCTATCGTGATCTTGGCCTGCGGGCGGTGCGCGATACGCATTCGGATGTGGCGCTCGGCACCGTCGGCGCAGGATACGGCGCCACGGCCGGAAGCCTGAAAGGTGGCATCGGCACCGCATCGTATGTCACGCATGACGGCATCACGGTCGGCGCCATCGTCGCCTGCAACAGCGTCGGCAGCGTCGTCATGCCGGAAACGCGTCGCTTCTGGGCGGCACCATTCGAAATCGGGCGCGAATTCGGCGGCCTGGGCCTTTTGCCCGGCCATGCCGCAGCCGAGGATTGGGGCGATGCGAAGATCAACCCGTCTCCACGCGCCAACACCACGATCGCCTGCATCGCCACCGACGCGGATCTCGACTCCGACGAATGCAAACGCGTGGCGATCATGGCGCAGGACGGGCTGGCCCGTGCCATCCGCCCGGCGCATTCTCCGTTCGATGGCGACACCATCTTCACACTTGCCACGGCAAGGCGCCCCCTGCCATCCGGAGCCCGTGCCCTGCTGACGGCCCGGATCGGCGCGCTGGCCGGCGACGTGTTGGCCCGCGCCATCGCCCGGGCTGTCTACGAAGCCCGCCTCCCGCCGGGGATGGGCGGCAGAAGCTGGTCGATGCTTCGGGATTGAGGGCGGCTAATGCGCGGCCGTCTTCGAGAAGACGTTCATCACCACCACCCCGGCCATGATGAGCGCCATGCCGATCATCGCCGGTGTATCGAGCTTCTGTCCCTGCCAAAGCCAGGCCACCATCGCGATCAGTACGATGCCCACCCCAGACCAGATCGCATAGGCGATGCCCGTCGGAATGTCGCGTAAGGCCAGGGAAAGGAAATAGAATGCCGTGATATAGCCGCACGCCGTGATGAGCGTCGGCCACAGACGGGTGAAGCCCATCGCCTGCTTCAGGAACGAGGTCGCCGTAACCTCCGCCACGATGGCAATCATCAGATAAAGATAGGTCATGATGGCCTTCGCCTGTTGCGTCGCATTCCCTTTACAGTCGGCGGCAACACCTGAATACCGTTTACCTGACCGCCAGATTGCGCCCGACTATGCCACAGGCCATGCCGTGACCCGTCTCATCCTGATCCTGCCCTTCGCATTCCTGCTTGTTCCCCTGCCGTTTCTCGAACGCAGTTCCTGGACGCTTCTGGGCATTCCGGTCGTCCTGCCATGGCTGTTCGCGGCAATCCCGCTCACGAGTTTCTGCCTCTGGCTCGCCTATCGGGTCGGTTCATGATCCTTTCCTTCGCCGTCACGATCGGCCTGTCCGTGTTGCTGGCGCTATCCGCAGGACGCCGGACAACAAATGCCCGCGATTTCTTCGCAGCCGCCGGACGGCTGGGCACGCCCCTCTACTTCCTTCTGGCCGTCGGCGAGACTTACAGCATCGGTTCCCTCCTCGGCTTTCCGGGCGGGATCTACGCAAGAGGCAGCACGCTGGCGCTGTGGTTCGTCGGCTATATCCTGCTGGCCTTCCCCATCGGCTTCATTCTTTATCCGCGCCTGTGGCGCGCCGGTGCGGCCAGCGGCGCGGCAACCCTGCCCGACCTTTTCCGCGCCCATACGGGCAGCATCGCACTGGAACGCGGCGTCGGGGTGCTGCTTCTCGCCGTCCTACTGCCGCTGGGCGCATCGCAATTCATCGGCTTGCAGAATGTCGTGCGCGCCCTGGGATGGCAGCATGAGGCGCCGGCCGCGAGCCTGCTGGCAGCGATCGTCGCGCTCGCCTATGTGGGCCTGGCCGGGTTACGCGCACCGGCACGCGTGGCAGCGCTCAAGGATGCGCTCGTCCTCGGCGCGATCGCCGCCATCGCCATCGCGGCCCTGCTGCACTGGCCGCAAAATCCGACCGCCCCTGTCGCATCGGTTCTGCGCCCGACAGCCAGCCTTTCCAATGACATATTCATCGTCAGCACCATCCTGACCCAATCCATCGGCTTCTGCCTGTCACCACCAACCGTGGCGGCCGTCTTTGCCGCACGAAGCCCCGATGCCTTGCGTCGCGCGCAGATTTTCATGCCGCTTTATATGGCGCTGTTTCCACTTCTGCTGATCGTGGCGACCTTCGCGCTGACACATCAACCGCGTCCCCATGGCGCGGATGAGGCGTTCCTGAGCGTCGCCGCACAGTTATTGCCCGACTGGGGGACAGGACTGGTGCTGGCTGGCACAGCGCTCTCCGCGCTTGTCGTTCTCGCCGGCATCGGACTTGCCCTCGCCGCCATCGTGACGCGCAACATCGTCCCGCACTTGGGCGATAACGCGCAGCGCCGCTGGGGTTTTACCGTGATCGCGGCCTATTTTGCCCTCTCGGCGCTTGGCGCCGCTCATTTCCAGACGCTGCTGACACAGCTCAATACCCTGTTCTACCTGGGCATCGCCCCGATCATTCCGGCCACGCTGGCAATCGCCTGGGGCCGACCGCTTGCCCCCAAACGCATCGGCACCGGCATCGCTGCGGGGCTGATACTCGGCCTGACGCTGCGTTTCGGCGATGTGCCGCTTGCGGGCATGAATCCCGCCTTGCCAGCCCTTCTGCTCAGCGGGCTTGTCACGCTCAGTAAATGAACGAGACATTTCCCAGAAATGTGCGACCTACCGATGGCGTGACGCGATCATTGAACGGGTTCGAATAGTTCAGCCGGTTGGCCAGATCGTCGCGCAATTCCTGGGCGCGTATTCGCAATGTCATCGCCAGTGCCTTTGCGCATGCATCGTACCGCAAGACCCCTTTATGTCATTTTGTGTCTTTCACGCCACACCTGTCCCGCTCTGGGCGATTTTCGCGCTTTCTGCTAGCAACCACGACCTCGCGCCCCTCAGATCAGGACCGACCATGACCGTTTCCCCGATCCAGACCGATGTCGCCATCATCGGCGCTGGCCCGACCGCTCTCTTCGCGGCTTTCGAATGCAACATGCTGAAGCTGCGTTGCGTCCTGATCGACGCGCTCGACAGCATCGGCGGTCAATGCGCGGCGCTTTATCCCGAGAAGCCGATCTACGACATTCCCGCCCACCCCGCGATCGAGGGTGCGGATCTCATCGCCAAACTGGAAGCACAGATCGCCCCGTTCGATGTGCCGCGCCTGCTTGGCCAGCGCGTCGAGAAACTTGCCGGTCGTCGTGGTGACTTCACGCTGGTCACCAGCACCGGCCAGACGATTCAGGCCCGCGCGGTCATCATCGCCGCCGGCGCCGGCGCTTTCGGTCCCAACCGTCCGCCTCTCAGCGGTCTGGATGCCTACGAGAAATCAGGCGCCGTGCAGTATTACGTGCGCAAACGCGCGGATTTCACCGGCAAACGCATCGTCGTGGCGGGCGGCGGCGATTCGGCACTGGACTGGGCGCTGTCGCTCTCGGAAATCGCCGAGACGGTCTATCTTCTGCATCGCCGCCCGCGTTTCCGCGGCGCGCCGGAAACACTGGCGCGCATCGACGCGCAGGTTGCCGCCGGGCGGATCGAAAAAGTCGTCCCCTATCAACTGCATGCCCTGCACGGCGAAGGGGGCAATCTGCATGCGGTGGAGGTCGCGACCCTGGAGGGCGAGACACGCAGACTGGAAGCCGACACCCTCCTGCCCTTCTATGGCCTCTCGACCGATCTCGGCCCGATCGCGACATGGAATCTCGACAGCCATCGCAACGTCATTCCCGTCACGCCGTCCACGATGGAAACGTCCCTCTCCGGCACCTTCGCCATCGGCGACGTCGCGACCTATCCCGGCAAACTCAAGCTGATCCTGCAGGGCTTCAGCGAAGGTGCGATGGCCGCACATGCCATCCATCCGATCGTCCATCCTGACACCGCATTGCATTTCGAATATTCGACCAGCAAGGGCGTGCCGACAGGCGCTTGAGGCATGGCGAACTTTCGGCTTAGTGTCTCCGGCACAATGATCTCACTTCCTATCCTTTCATGAGCGCATCTCGCGACGGCGCCGGCGGCTGGCTGAGCATCGATCTGGGCGCCATCGGCACGAACTACCGTCGATTGCGCGAGCATGTCGGTCCCGCCACGCAAGTCGGTGCGGCCGTCAAGGCCGATGCCTATGGTCTGGGCGTCTCGAAGGTCGCACCGGTCCTGCATCGCGCGGGCTGCCGCAACTTCTTCGTCGCAACCGTCGACGAGGCGCTTGCATTGCGCACCCTGCTGGGACCGGATGCGACGATCTTCCAGTTGAACGGCCCCTTCGCCGGAAGTGAAGCCACGCTGGCCGATGCCGCCATAACGCCCGTTCTGAACAGCCCGGCGCAGATTGCGCTCTGGCGCGCTCTGGCGAAGCGCAGGACGCAGCGCCTGCCCTGTGCCTTGCAGATCGATTCCGGCATGTCGCGCTTCGGCCTGAACGAAGCCGATATCCTCGCACTCGGCAACGATTTTGCCGCTTTCGACGTCAAGCTGGTCATGAGCCATCTGGCCTGCGCCGATGAGCCCGACCATCGCCAGAACACGGCGCAACTGGCGACCTTCCGACGCCTGCGGCCACTTCTGCCTCATGCGCCCTCCAGTCTTGCAGCCTCCAGCGGCATCTATCTCGGCCCGGATTTTCATTTCGATCTCGTGCGCCCCGGCGTGGCCCTGTATGGCGGCAACCCGACACCGGATCGCGCCAATCCCATGCGCGGCACCGTCACGCTGAGCATACGGATGATCCAGGAGCGACGCATCGAGCCCGGCACCGCCGTCGGCTACAGCGCGCGTTTCGTCGCCTCCCGCCACAGCCGCATCGCAACGCTTTCCGCCGGCTATGCGGATGGCCTGCCACGCGCCGCCGGAGGGCGGGCCGTGGCCGTGCATCCCGAGCGCCCGGATGTGCCGTTGCCGATCGTCGGGCGCGTCTCCATGGACTGCCTGGCGCTGGACATCACCGATCTGGGCGAGATGCCCGTGCCACCGGGCACCGCTTTCGAACTAATCGGTCCGCATCGTCCGATCGATGCCGTGGCAGCCGGTCTGGACACCATCAGCTACGAGCTGCTCACATCGCTCGGCCATCGTTATCATCGCGACTATATCGAGAGTATGGAATGAAAATCATCGTCCTGGGAGCCGGCGTCGTCGGCGTTACGACCGCCTGGTACCTCGCCGAACAGGGACACGAAGTTGAAGTCGTGGATCGCCAGCCCGGCGTCGCGCTGGAGACCTCGTTCGCCAATGCCGGTCAGGTCTCGCCTGGCTATTCCACCCCATGGGCGATGCCTGGCCTGCCGCTGAAAGCCATGCGATGGATGCTGAGCAAGCATAGCCCGCTGGTAATTCGCCCGAAGCGGCCAGCCTGCCGATGGCGCGCTTCGTGACGCAGCTCCTCGCCAACTGCACGTCGAAATCCTACGACATCAACAAGGGCCGCATGCTGCGTATCGCGGAATACAGCCGCGATTGCCTCACAGCGCTGCGCCAGCTCACCGGCATCCAGTATGACGGCAGCCAGAACGGCCTGATCCAGCTTTTCCGGACGCAAAAGCAGGTCGATCATGCCCATGAAGACATGCGTCTGCTGTCGGAAAGCAATATTCCCCACGAACTGCTCGATGTCTCCGGCATCCTGAAATACGAGCCCGGCCTGGCCGGCGCACGCCAGCGACTGGCCGGCGGCCTGCGCCTGCCCGGCGACGAAGCCGGGGATGCCTATCTGTTCACGAAGCGCCTCGCTGAAATGGCTGCGGAAAAAGGTGTGACCTTCCGCTTCCACACGCAGATCGAGGCCGTCGAGGCTGCCGCGGACAACATCTACGGCATCCGCACCAGCGCGGGTCGCCTGACGGCCGACGCCTATGTCATGGCATTGGGCAGCTATTCGCCGCGCCTGCTGAAGCCCATCGAACTCGATCTGCCGGTCTATCCGGTCAAGGGCTACTCCCTGACCGCGCCGATCACGGACGAATCGCGCGTTCCGCTCTCCACCGTCAACGATGAAACCTACAAGGTCGCCATCACGCGTCTGGGCGATCGAATCCGCATCGGCGGCACGGCGGAACTCGCCGGCTGGCGCCTGCGCCTGAGCGAAGACCGCCGTGAAACGCTGGAACTATCCTTCTCGGAGATGTTCGGCGGTGCCGACCTGTCGCATGCGCGCTACTGGACCGGGCTGCGCCCGTGCACGCCGGACGGCACGCCGATCGTCGGCCCAGCCGGGCGCTACGGCAACCTCTGGCTGAACACCGGCCACGGCACGTTGGGCTGGACGATGGCTTGCGGCTCCGGGAAGCTTCTGGCCGACCGCATCAGCGGTCGTCGTACGGAAATCCCGGCACTCGACCTCTCGCTCGACCGCTACGCGGCATAAAAAAAGCGGGGCCGCAGTTGCGGCCCCGCTTCTTCCCGAACACTCAGGAAAAGATCAGTTTCCGGACTCGGAAGCCGCAGCGCGCGCCGGCGCCTTCTTGCCATGGTGCTTGTGGTGCTTGTGCTTGTGCTTCTTCGGCGCTTCGCTGGTCGGCGCAGCCGCATCCGGCGTTGCGGTGTCGGGCGTCGCCGCCGGTGCCGGTGCCGGTGCCGTGGTGGAGGGCGCCGGAGCGGTCGGAGCAGTCGGCGCTGCAGCCGGGGCGTCAGGGGACGGCGTCGTCTGCGCGATAGCCGGCGCCGCTGCCGCGAGAGCAAGCGTGGAAACGGCGGCGATCAGGCGGCGGTTGAGGATAGACATCGGGTAATCTCCGAAAACGAAAATAAACTATGGACTGCTGGCGAAACGAGCACGCTCTTTTCCTGACACGCCTACATCCTCGCGCATAGCCAACTGTCGATTACCATCTTTCGATTTACGCGTCGCGCATTAAACTTTCGGGTCACACGCCGAAAGTCGCAGGTTCGTCGTCAAGACGCCCCAATATAAACAAATTCATGTAAAGAGCGCGGCATTGGCACCACCAATGCCGCGCTTGCAATCGAGATCAGACAGCCGCCTTGGACTTTTCCATCCGCTTGCGCTCGTTCGGATCGAGGTAACGCTTGCGGATACGAACGGCGGACGGTGTGACCTCCACCAGTTCGTCGTCCTCGATATACGCGATCGCCTGCTCGAGGTTCATCTTACGCGGCGGCACCAGCAACAGCGCATCGTCCTTGCCGGCCGCGCGGATATTCGTCAGCTTCTTTTCGCGCACGCAGTTCACTTCGAGATCGTTCTCGCGCGAATGCTCGCCAATAATCATCCCGACATAGACCTTCTCGCCCGCATCGATGAACAGCGCGCCACGGTCCTGCAACGAGAACAACGAATACTGCGTCGACGAACCGTCTTCCGATGAGATCAACGAGCCGTTACGGCGGCCTTCGATCACGCCGACATACGGCTGGTAGCCCGCGAACAGGCGGTTCATCAGGCCCGTGCCGCGCGTGTCGGTCAGGAACTCGCCGTGGTAGCCGATCAGCCCGCGCGAGGGGATCAGGAACGTCAGGCGCACCTTGCCGCCACCGGACGGACGCATATCCTGCATCAGCCCCTTGCGCAGGGACATCTTCTCGACGACCACGCCCGAATACGGCTCGTCCACATCGATCAGAACCTCTTCGAACGGCTCTTCGCGCTCACCCGTCTCCGGGTTTTCGCGGAACAGCACGCGCGGGCGGCCGATCGTCAGTTCGAAGCCCTCGCGGCGCATCGTCTCGATCAGCACGCCGAGCTGCAATTCGCCGCGGCCGGCCACTTCGAACGCTTCGCTCTCCGGGCTTTCCGTCACCTGAATGGCGACGTTGCCTTCGGTCTCCTTGAACAGACGATCGCGGATCTGGCGCGACGTCACTTTCTTGCCTTCACGACCACCCAACGGCGAGTCATTGATGCGGAAGGTCATGGACAGCGTCGGCGGATCGACCGGCTGCGATTCCAGCGGCTCGGCCACTTCCGGCGAGGCGATCGTGTCCGGAATGGTCGCTTCCGAGAGACCGGCAACGGCGATGATGTCGCCCGCTTCCGCCTCGTCCACCGGCACGCGGTCCAGCCCGCGGAACGACAGCAGCTTCGTGATACGGCCCGTCTCGACGATCGAGCCATCGCGACGCAGCACGCGCACCGGCATGTTGACGCGCGCACGACCCTGATCCACGCGGCCCGTCAGGATGCGACCCAGGAAGTTGTCGCTCTCGAGAATGGTCGACACCATTGCAAACGGCGCTTCCGAGTCCAGGCCCGGCGTCGGGACATGGCGCAGGACAAGGTCGAACAGCGGCGAGAGGTCCTTCTTCGGTCCGTCCAGCTCCGTGTCGGCCCAGCCCTGACGACCGGAGGCGTAGAGCATCGGGAAGTCGAGCTGCTCCTCATTGGCGTCGAGCGCCGCGAACAGGTCGAAGATTTCCTCATGCACCTCGTCCGGGCGTGCATCGCCACGGTCGATCTTGTTGACGACGACGATCGGGCGGATGCCGCGCTTCAGCGCCTTGCCCAGCACGAACTTCGTCTGCGGGAGCGCGCCCTCGGCAGCGTCCACGAGGATGATCGCGCCATCCACCATGCTCAGGATGCGCTCGACCTCACCGCCGAAATCGGCGTGGCCCGGCGTATCGATGATGTTGATGCGCGTGTCTTTCCATACGACCGACGTGCACTTGGCCAGAATCGTGATACCGCGCTCACGTTCCAGATCGTTGCTGTCCATCGCACGTTCGGCGACGTGCTGATTGTCGCGGAAGGCGCCAGACTGCTTCAGCAGCTGATCGACGAGGGTAGTCTTGCCATGATCGACGTGCGCGATGATGGCGATGTTACGGATTTCCATGCAAGCGGTCCTGTTCGGGCTGGTGCCGAAGGTCATGCCCTGCCGGATCGGATGAACGATGCAGGGTCGGGTTTGACGGGTTGGCCGTCTTCTGCCCGGTTTCCCCGCGCGTTGCAATCAAAGGATGCTGATTACGCGCGTTCACCCGCGTTGAAAGGCGGAAAAAGACGTTCGAAACGATATTCGTCGCTATGCTGGCCCTTGAAGAAGTCGGCATTGCGAACTGTTTCCACCCAATGAAATCCCAGATGGCGCAACAATCCGGCCGACGCGACGTTGCGCGTGTCGACAAGGGCCTCCGCAATCGCGATATCCCCTCGCTTCTGCACGGCCTGCAACATGAGGCTGACGGCACGCCGTCCAACGCCCTGACGCCAGAACGACGGGAAGACGTGATAGCCGATCAGCGCCCGATCGCCCCGTAATGTCGCCTGCGTATAGCCAAGCAGTCCGATCTCGCTACGGATCGCCCAGTTCAGCCACACTTCATGCCCATCCGGGGGGCCACCGCCGGCCAGAAAAGCATACCGCGCCCGGAGAGCCGCGACATCCTCCGGCGGCTCCTCCGCGAGGTAAGTGTAGCCCCGGACATCGCAAAGACCCGGAAACATGCTTTCGGCATGAGACGGTGTCAGCGGCTCGATCACGATCCCCGGAAGCGGACAATCAGGCACGCAACGCGAAGTCGTCTTCAGGACGAGCCCCGATCTGCGTGATGATCGCGCCGGCCGCGCGATTGCCCAGCGCCGCGCAGTATGCCAGATCACGTTCCTTGGTCAATCCAGCCAGGAAACCGGCCGCGAACGCATCGCCCGCGCCAGTAGTGTCCACGACGGTCACCGTATCAGTTGGAACGTCGTGCCGCTTCCCGTCCGCCAGCACGACAGCTCCCTGCGCGCCACGCGTCACGGCGACCAGCTTCGTGTCACGCCCTGCCAGCGTCAGCGCCTCGTCGATATCCGCTGCATCGTAAAGCGCGCGAATCTCGTCCTCGTTGGCGAAGAGGATATCGATGTGACCGGCCACCAGATCGCGGAACGGGGCTTTGTGTCGCCCGACGCAAAATGAGTCGGACAATGTCAGCGCCACCTGCCGTCCCGCGCCGTGCGCCAGTTCCGCCGCATGGACGAAAGCCGCCTGGGCGCGCGGCTTGTCGAACAGATAGCCTTCCATATAGGTGATCGCCGCCGAACGAACGGTTGCCGCATCGACATCCTCCGGCCCGAACTCCGTGCAGATGCCGAGATAGGTGTGCATCGTGCGCTGCCCGTCCGGCGTGACCAGCACGATGCAGCGCGCCGTCGGCACATCCGCATCGGCAACCGGCGCGGACGGATAGGTCAACCCCAGCTCACGCAGATCAACGGCATAGTGACGACCGGCCGCATCGTCCGCCACCTTTCCAAGATAGCCGACCGACGCGCCGAGGCGACGCGCGACCACCGCCGTGTTGGCTGCCGAACCACCGCCCATCACGCGTGATGGCATGATTCCGGCCTCGATGCTGCGCGCCTGTTCGGCATCGATCAACGTCATGCCGCCGGGGGGCGATCCGAGGGAAGCCAGCGCATCATGCGAGACTTCGGCAAGCACATCGACGATGGCATTGCCGATGCAGAGCAGATCAAGCGTCGGCACGGGGGAAACGTTCATGAATTCTCCAGAAAACGGCTGAAAGGTGGCGTTTCGCCATCAAATCAACACGATCATAGGCAACGCAGGGTCCCACGCCAACTCCGCGACGGCAACGGGTTGCGGCTCGTGAAAAAAAGCGTCGGAAAAGCGACGCAAATCACGCGCCTCCGACTTGTCGCCGCCGCGCGGGAGCGTGTAAGCCGGGTTAAGTAGTGTTCGTCGCAGGTACACATGGCACAGGCTGCGACAGCCAGCCGCTTGCGGCGCCCGAACCGCCCACTTTCAGATCGCGCAGCGGGGTTTCCTTGTTCAGAAGACGCAAACCAGAAGACAACGCGACCGGCAACGCCCCGGCTTCAGGTCCCTCGGGTTCGAACGGCCCGAACCCGTCGACGCCGACCGGCAGCGCCAAGTCCCTTTTCCCTGAGCGTCCCGCCAGCGCCGACGCCCAAACCACCCCGACCACTCCGAAGGATACCGCCATGGGTCGCTCCCCGTTCCCGACGCCTCCGACCAACAACCCGCCGGCTGGCGCCCGTCCGAACGCGCCGACCCCGACATCCGCCGCTGCGCCGGGCGCGCCCACGCGTACCGGCGCGGTCGAGCGTCGTACGCTCGTCGTCGGTCGCGGCATCAGCGTCCAGGGCACAGTGCAGGATGCCGAGCGCCTGGTTGTCGAAGGCACGGTCGAAGCCAGCATGATCCATGCGGCAGAACTCTCGGTCGCCCAGGGTGGTGTTTTCCGAGGTGAGATCGAAGTCGAGGACGCCGAACTTGCTGGCACGATCGATGGCACGCTGACGGTTCGCGGTAACCTGACCGTTCGCTCGACCGGCCGCCTGATCGGCAAGACGAAGACGCGTCGCCTGCAGGTCGAGGATGGCGGCCAGATCACGGGCCATCTGGAAATGATTACGGAGGGCGCTGCTCGCCCACCGGCAGGCGAGTCGGTCGTGTCCAGCCGCCCGGCCGTACCGAGCACGGCAGAAACGGCGACCTCCTGATCTGCCATAAAAAGCGCCGGGTTCCCCCCGGCGTTTTTTTATTCCGGGCAGCTGTAGCGAAAAGCGTAACGATGCTTCGCTTCAGCGTCGATCGTCATGGTGCCGGAAAGCCCTTCCAGCCCATCAGTCCCGCTATCGGGGATGACGACGATATTCTGCGTCGGTGCCTGTCGATCCATGAGCCCATCATGACGCAGCAGAAAGCTGCCCCATCGCCCCGCCATCCGGCCCGTGATGCGCTCGATCAACACATAGGCTGCCGAACCTTCCACTGCTGTCCTGACGGCCAGCATCTCTCCGTGGCCCGTTCCCTCCAGAGCGCCATGGAAGGTCTTCTTCACGACAAAGCGCTCGATGCCATCGACTGCAGAAGGTTGCAGCTGCATGTCGATATCGAAGTTTCCTTCGGCCATGTGCACCATGATACGACGCCCCCTCTGATGTCCGAGACAACACATATGGGAACGCAGTCCAGCGGTCCGAAGTTGTCGGTCGGAAGCCCATAATAGCGCAATGGGTTTCCATCCGGACCAGACATCTGTCAGTCTTTCAGGCGCGCCGGTCGAAATCCTGTCGCCACCACATACAATTCGCTCGACTCCTTGCGCGAAGCCGGTGGTTTAACGTGCTTCACGGACGCAAACGCCAGCTTCATGGGCTCCAGCATCTGCTTTTCGGAGCCACCCTGAAACACTTTTGCGACAAATCCGCCACCTTCCGCCAGCACCTGCATGGCAAAGTCGAGCGCGCCTTCCGCCAGCCCCATGATCCGCAGATGGTCGGTCGGCGCATGCCCGGTCGTATTCGGCGCCATGTCCGACAGCACCAGATCCGCCGGTCCGCCCAACAATGCCTTCAACCGGTCGGGCATTTCCGGGTCCGTGAAGTCGCCTTCGACGATCTCCGCCCCTCCCACCGGATCGACTGGCAGAAGATCGACACCCGCCACGTGACTGGCGCCACGCTTGACGGCAACCTGCGCCCATCCGCCCGGCGCGGCACCGAGATCGATGATGCGCATGCCCGGCTTGATTAACTTGAAGCGGTCATCGATCTCGATCAGCTTGAAGGCGGCCCGTGAGCGCCACCCCTGCTTGCGCGCCGCAACGACGTAGGGATCGTTCAACTGCCGGTTCAGCCAGCGTTGCTGCGCGGTCGTGCGCCCTCGCGCCGTTCGGAGGGAAACGGTCTTGTTGCGACCCGCCGCAACGGCGGCGGCGTCGAGCGCCGCATCGTCGCCGCCGGGCGCGGACGTGCTTTTCAGGGCGCGCCCGGGTATGCGCTCGGGCTGTTTGGATGATGGACGACGCGGCGGTTTGTTCTTGCTCATGCGCCCCAGATAGCCGAATTCGCCCCATACACGCCATGCTTCGATGACGGTGGCGTACGCCGCGCGACGTTCGAGGGCGACCGCACATGGCCGATCGTCTCCATCTCACGCGCCATGCGGAACAGAAGCCCATCCCGCAGTCCCCGATCCGCAACCGTGACGGCCTCGACCGGCCAGAGCCGGTGGATGGCCTCGAAGATCGCGCAGCCGGGCAAGACATAATGATTGCGTTCGGACCCTACGCATGGATGCGTCGCCAGCCCGTCGGCACGGAATGCGCGCAGCGTATCGATGGCACCCAGCGCCGCCGCATCCGTCAGGACGATACCGTCGATCGCATGCCGGTTGTAGCGTGGAAGGTTGAGCGCAATACCGGCCAGCGTCGTGACCGTCCCGCTGGTGCCAAGCATGCCGACATTGGACCGGCCGATTTCCCGCCGAATATGATGCACGGCCTCGAAACCATCGAGTTCCGTCATGACATGCCGCACCATCGCCTCGTAATAGGCCGCATGCTCCTCGTCAGATGCGTCCGCAGCGGGCGCCGCAAAGCGCTCGGCCATGGTGATGACGCCCCATGGAATGCTGGTTGTGCCGGTCAATGTCTGGGCGCGGCGCGCGCGGTCGAGACGCAGCCATGCGATTTCGGTCGAGCCGCCGCCAATATCGAACAGGATACCGCGTTCGCGACGGTGATTGTTGGCATGAAGCAGGGCACCGCAACTGTCCATCGCCAGTTCGGCCTCTTCGCGCGGGCTGATGATGGCAATGTCCAGCCCGGTTTCAGCACGAACACGCTGGAGGAAAGCCCGCCCGTTCGCGGCGCGGCGACAGGCTTCCGTCGCAACGCAGCAGATCGCCCGGACCGGCCATTGGCGCAGTCGCGCCGCGCAGACATGCAGGGCACTCATGGTGCGCGCCATGGCGTCGTCGCTCAGCACCCCGGCGCTTTGCAGCCCCTCGCCCAGTCGCACCGTGCGGTTGAAACTGTCCACGACGCGGAAACCGTCGCCGCTGCGCACCGCCACCATCAAACGACAGTTGTTCGTGCCCAGATCGAGCGCCGCGAAACATCCGTTCGCACCGAGCCATTCAGCCCGTTCACGCGATGTCGCGTAACGCGGTGAAGCGTGCGGCTTGCCTTGGGCAAGCATCCGGTTCTCGCAAAAACTCATTTGGCGGCTCTCCCGATGCCCGCCAAGGACACCTTACATTTACACTGTGGAACGCCGCGTTGTTCGTCGCAAGAAGATTATGACAAAACAGTAAAATGATCCCTGTCTTCGTCCGGGATGGAAATGGGGCTTGCATAGCCTGCGTCACGATGCTAATTGCCCGCCACCGCAGAGCTTCTGGCTCTTCCGTCCGGTTTTGGGGGATAGTTTAGCGGTAGAACTACCGGCTCTGACCCGGTCAGCCCTGGTTCGAATCCAGGTCCCCCAGCCAACCGGCAAATCTCACAAAAACCAAAATCGCATTTCAATGCTGTTACGCAATCGCGGCATCATGGCAAGCGTCCTAAAGGTAACCAGGACGCGCATGAATCCGGAATCATACGATAGATCATTACTTAACAGTAATTAGTAATTCTATATCTTTTCGTCATTGTCAGCTTCCGTTTTACCCAGTTACACATCCAACTTGGTTACATTTCGCCAGCAGAGGCCGTCGATTTCCTGCGCGTGCACGTCACGCAACTCTATGGTGGATGGTGGCTGGACGCCGATATCCGGATTCGCGACGCCGAGGCATTGCAATTCATTGCCAGCCAGCAAGCCGGAAACGTGCTCTTCCTGACCGATAACGGCGTCGTACATAACGATTTTTATGGCACGGTCGCCAACAGCGCCATTGGCGCGGATTGCCTGCTATCGCTTTATCGAAACAGCTATCTCCATGCCGGCCTGTTCATTGCCTACAAGACCGGGCCGGGCATCTTCGGGCGTGCCGTCAATCGCCTCGCGCATCGGGCGCTTGGCGGCATAAAGCCTGCCCAATCGATTCGTATCTACGATCATCACGAATTCGATCGTATCATTCACCAGTTCGATACACCCTATAAGTCCCAGTTGCCTTCCTGGCACACCAGTTGAACGCCACTGACGGATGTCATCACATTTTTATTGACCCGCCGATCCAGATGACCCTGAGAACGTTCCCGAACATCATGTCATGCCGGGAACAAACCATCTGATGCCTGATCTGCGTCCATTGCCCCTCCTTGCTGTGGCGACCTCGCTCTTTTCTGCGACAGCCGCCGTGGCGGCGCCGACCGTTTTCGACCATGCGCGGGTCATCGACGGCACGGGACAAGCCGCGCGCCCGGACGTCAGTGTCGTCGTGGACGACGGACGCATCGTCAGCATCGGCGGCCAGGCACCTGCAAACGCGCAGCATATCGACCTCACCGGCAAGACGCTGCTGCCTGCCCTGATCAGCGATCACAGTCACGTCGGTCTGGTATCGGGCACCGGCGCGGCCAGCACGAACTATACACGCGAAAACATCCTGGCCGCGCTGAAGCAATATACGCAATACGGCGTGCTGACCGTCACTGCGCTGGGACTCAACAAATCGCCCCTTTTCGACCAGTTGCGCCATGAACAGCATGCAGGGGCAAATCCCGGCGCGGACCTTTTCGGCGTCGATCAAGGCATCAGCGCACCGAACGGCATCCCGCCCGCCAGCATGGTTCATGGCCTGGGACCGGATCAGATCTATCGCCCGACAACGCCCCTGGAAGCCCGCAAGGACGTCGATCGGATGATCGACGAGGGAACCGATCTCGTGAAGATCTGGGTGGACGATTTCCGTAACGATGTGCCGAACGGCAAGGTCTATCCCAAGCTCAAGCCCATCATCTATCGCGCGGCCATCGATGAAGCCCATAAGCGCCATGTGCGCGTGGCCGTGCATATCCACGATCTGGACGTCGCCAAGGCCGTCGTCGATGCCGGAGCCGATATCGTAGCGCACGGCGTGCGTGACAAGCCGGTGGATCAGGCCTTGATCATGGCCATGAAGCAGCGCGGCACATGGTATATTGCGACGCTGGACCTGGATGAAGCCAACTACCTGTTCGCGGAACACCCGGAATGGCTGAATAATCCGTTCCTGGCCGCCGGCCTCAATCCGGCGCTGCGTGCGCAGTTCGCCAGTTCAGACTGGCGGATCAAGACATTGGCCAAGCCGATCACACCCGCCTCACGTCATGCCCTGTCGATCAATCAACACAATCTGCTGATCCTGCACAAGGCAGGTATCCATATCGGCTTCGGAACGGATTCGGGAGCTGCCCCCACGCGTATTCCCGGCTTTGCCGAGCATCGCGAACTGGCCCTGACGGTTGCGGCAGGACTGACCCCGATGCAGGCGATCACGCTGGCCACAGGCAATGCCGCCGCCCTTTTGCAACTGTCCGATCGTGGCCTGATCGCCCCCGGCAAGCGCGCGGATCTGCTGATCGTCAGAGGTGCGCCGGATCAGGACATCACCGCCATCAATCATATCGATCAGGTATGGCAGCGTGGTATGAAGGTTAGCGGCGCGTTGGGAGAATAACTCCTCTCTTACGACGCTATTCTACCGGTAGAGGAAAAGAAAGATGTCGATATATCGTTTTGCGGCAGTTCTGACGGCTGGTTTTTCCCTTCTGTCGGTGGCCGCCGCCGCACCCATACACAAGAAGACCGCCCCGCCACCTCCAGCACAAGAGCATGCACCGTATCGCGACAAGACGGGCGATAGCTACGTCGACCGGCTGAATGCCGCACAGCTTCCGCAGAACTATAAGGGACCGGTCTATTATGCCGGACAACCGGTGCCGAAATTCCAAGCCGTGCCGCGTGGTCAACTCAACGATCTGCCAAAAGCAACGACTGCGCCCCAAGCCGAAACGCCGCCACATCCATAATCAGGACACATCACCCTCGTGGCGCAAAAGATCGCCGGGCTGACAATCCAGAGCCCGGCAAATCGCCTCCAGAGTCGAAAAGCGAATGGCCTTGGCCTTTCCAGTCTTGAGAATGGAAAGATTGGCAAGCGTCAGGCCGATCCGCTCCGAAAGTGCCGTTAAGGATATGCCGCGCCGTTGCAGTATGTCGTCGAGATCCACGACAATGGCCACGTCAGACGACCTCATCCAGTTCCTGGCGCAATGCCATTCCACGGCGGAACACCCAGGCCATGACGAATGGCAGGACGAGAAGCGCGACATCTCCCGCAAACGGCATATCCGAAGTCACCGGCACATTGCCGATATCGCCGTTCATCGCGTGATATGGCCGTCCCGTGGCGCCGTCCGTAATACCCTCGACGAAACCCAAAAGAAAATCGGGCATCCGACCGACAAGGCCCCAATAGCCGATCAACCGCAGCAGACGTATATTGTCGTGGACGAACACCTCGCTTCGCACACACCGGGCAGCGATTTTGGCGGTCAGGGCGAACATCTGCGCTTCGCAGATATACTCCACGACCAGACATAGTGCCTGCCAGGGAGAGAGAGCTGCACCCCAATGCATCGCCCATCCGAAACGCGCCACCAGCCAGTTCGGCGCCCATGCGTGAAGCATCTCAACGACATGAAATGCTGCCGCCACCCACGCCAATCCAGATGCAGCCTGCAGCACAGGATCGATCAGCTTTATCATATCATACGGATCGTCAGAGGATAATCCCGCTGCCTGTCGTTGCGAATCCTGCATGAGCATCACTCTTTCTGTCCTTCCCATATCGATATTCAATATTATTGATTTTCGATATGTCAACGACCTGTCCTACCTGCGCGTTGACCTGTCTCATGCCGAAAATGCGCGACCGGTCTTGCAGTCGTCGCGCCCAGAGCCTAGCTTATTCGGCCATAAGTGAAGCGAGCCGGGCTGTTCCGGCCGCGAAGTCGGCGCCCGTGCGCGGTGATGAGGTCAAACTCGGACACTGCGCGCGTGGGGCTTATGCGTTTTGGGGACACGTCGTGCAGAAGATTCCGATGACCGCCGGAGGGTTGACCCGCCTCGAGGACGAACTGCGCCGCCTCAAGAGCGACGACCGTCCTGCCGTGATCCGTGCCATCGCCGAAGCACGCGCCCATGGTGATCTCTCGGAAAACGCGGAATACCATGCCGCGCGCGATCGCCAGTCCTTCATCGAGGGTCGTATCCTGGAACTCGAGGAACTGATTTCGACCGCCGAGGTGATCGATCCGTCCACCCTCTCGGGCGATCAGGTGAAGTTCGGCGCCCATGTCGAAGTGGTCGACGAGGAAACCGACAAGGAAAGCGCCTACCAGATCGTCGGCGTTCATGAAGCCGACATCAAGCAGGGCCTGCTGTCGATCTCCTCCCCGCTCGCCAAGTCACTGATCGGCAAAAGCGTCGGCGACAGCGTTGCCGTACCCACGCCGGGCGGCGACAAGACATACGAAATCCTGACCGTCACCTATAAGTAAGACCATGCTCCAGAGAACGACCGAAACGCCGACATTCGCTGACATCGCCGCCGCGCATGCACGAATTGCGCCCCGGATCGTTCGCTCGCCCACCCTGCCGTGCCCGGCGCTTTCGAAGCTGACCGGGGCGGAGATCTGGCTGAAGCTGGAAAATCTGCAGGCCATCGCCTCGTTCAAGGAGCGCGGTGCGGCCAACAAGCTGGCGTTGCTCACGGAAGAAGAGCGTGCCCGCGGCGTGATCGCCGTATCGGCCGGCAACCACGCGCAAGGCGTGGCGCGTCATGCCAGCCTGCTGGGCATCGATGCGACCATCGTCATGCCCCGCTTCACGCCGACCGCCAAGGTGGAACGCACGCGCGGCTGGGGTGCCAATGTCGTGACGGAGGGCGAGGATTTCGCCGCCGCCAGCCTCGTGGCTGAGGAAATCCGCAGGCGCGAGAACCGCGTGCTGGTGCATCCGTTCAACGACCCTGCCGTCATGGCCGGTCAGGGAACGTTCGGCATCGAACTGCTGGAGGATGCACCGGAACTGGACGCCCTCGTCCTGCCGATCGGCGGTGGCGGCCTGATTAGCGGCACGGCGATTGCCGCCGCGCATATGCGTCCCGGCCTCGATATTTACGGCGTGCAGGTGGAGAGCCATGCGTCCCTTTCCGCCTTCCCGCAGGCGCCCGTGGATGTGCGGGGCGGATCGACGATCGCGGAAGGCATTGCCGTCACGACACTTGGCGACCAGTGCTACGAAGCGGCCCGCCCGCACCTGAGCGGCGTGCTGGTCGTGACCGAATTGCAGGTCGAATCGGCCATTGCACTGCTGGCGGAGCATGCCAAACAGGTCAGCGAAGGCGCCGGCGCCGCAGCGCTTGCCGCCGTCATGGCCTATCCGGACATTTTCCAGGGCAAGCGCCTCGCCCTGCCGATCAGCGGGGGCAATATCGGCACGCGCATCCTGGCCAATACGCTGTTGCGTGCCTTGCGTCGGGACGGTCGGCTATTGTCGCTCATCCTCCAGATTCCCGATCGCCCCGGCGTTCTGGCGGATATCGCGACACGCATCGGCAATGCAGGCGGCAACATCATCGAAGTGTCGCATCAGCGGCTTTTCGCCGCACCATCGGTGCAGACGGCCGAACTCGAAATCATGGTCGAGGCACGCGACAGCCGCCATGCGGACGCCATCGAGGCCGATCTGCGCGCCCATTACGTGCTGACGCGCGGCTGAAACCTAGAAATCGGGAGCATTGCTGATCGCAGCGTGCTCTTCCGCCAGATGGGCGTGAAGATCTCCGCCCGCCGCACGCGTCAGTGCCGCATCGGAGATGCCCGCCGCCTGCGCGGCGGTCCGGCACGCCTGCACCGCGCCCGGGATATCCACACCGGGCGCGACCAGTTCATTCTCGATCCAGTTGTCGAGCCACTCCTCGACGTCTTCCGCCGTCATGACGTCACCGCGTCCCGAATAACCTGTCCCCTGCGTCGCCGAGGCCGGGAACGATATAGCCCTTCTCGTTCAGGCCACGATCGATCGCGCAGGTGACGATCTTCACGTCCGGATGTCGTTCGTTCAGGTAGGCCACCCCTTCCGGCGCGGCCAGCAGACAGACGAAGATGATGTATTTCACGCCCGCGGCCTTTACACGGTCGATCGCGGCCGCCGCGCTGTGCCCTGTGGCCAGCATCGGATCCACCACGATGCAGTCGCGGTCGGCCACGTCCTCCGGCAGCTTCATGTAATATTCGATGGCTTCCAGCGTGTCGTGATCGCGGTAAAGTCCGATATGCCCCACACGCGCCGCCGGGACCAGGTCAAGCATTCCGTCCAGAATGCCATTGCCCGCACGCAGGATGGAAATGAAGCAGAGCTTCTTGCCGGACAGCGCCCGGCCTTCCATGCGCTCGATCGGCGTTTCGATCTCGACAGGCTCTGTCGCCAGATCGCGCGTCGCCTCATAGCACATCAGCAGGCTGAGCTCGCGCGTCAGGCGGCGAAATCCGGCGGTGGATGTCGATACCTGACGCAGCCGCGTCAGCTTATGCAGCACCAGCGGATGATCGAGTACAACGGGCGGGGTGGGGACGGTCGTTTCGCTCATGTGCACTTCCTACCGCATTTCCGCCGCTTTTGTCAGGCCGCCTGTATGTCAGGCAGGACGAAAATCGAGCGCCACACCGTTCATGCAATAACGTAGCCCCGTCGGCGCCGGCCCGTCAGGGAAAACATGGCCGAGATGGCCTTCGCAGTTCGCGCAATGCACTTCGGTCCGCACCATGCCCAGAGAGACATCGCGCGTCGTGGCAACCGCGTCGTCCTTCGGTGCCCAGAAGGAGGGCCAGCCACTGCCGCTATCGTATTTCTTGTCGGAATCGAACAGCGGCTCACCGCATCCCGCGCAATGATAAACACCTGGACGCTTTTCATCGTTCAGCGGGCTCGATCCCGGTCGTTCGGTGCCGTGTTCGCGCAAAACCCGCCGCTGCTCCGGCGTCAGGCCGACGCCACAGCCGGTCGTTCCACAATCAACGCTCATAATCCGCCTTCCTTCTCTCTTCCGGCGACATGCCCTGCCCGAATATCTGGTCATGGAATGCGTCTTCGCCAGATCGGCAAGGGAAACTCTTCGCGCAGCGCGCCGTTTCATTTTCACATCCGGTCAAGGGAGAACACAATCATGAGCGCGATGACAGACAAGATTTCCGGTGCGGCCAACAAGGCGACGGGCACCGTCAAGGAAAAGATCGGCAAGGCGACCGACGATACGGACCTGCAGGCCGAAGGCGCGGCACAGCGCCTGAAGGGCAGTGCGCAGAACGTCAAGGGTCAGGCGAAAGACAAGATCAACAAGATCTGATCGATCGTCACGAATCAGCCCCGGCATGGCGGACCCGGTTCGCCACGCCGGGGTTTTGTCGTATAATGCCTTCCTGACTTTGGAAGGCTTTCGACCATGAACGACCAGACCCTCTCCGTGCCGCGCCCTGTCATGCTTGTCATTCTTGACGGCTTCGGCGACAGCGCAGCCGTGGAGGACAATGCCGTCGCGCTGGCGCATACGCCGAATTTCGATCGGCTCTGGGATCGTAGCCCCCACGCCTACCTCCGCACCTGCGGCGAGGATGTCGGTCTTCCCGAAGGCCAGATGGGCAACTCGGAAGTCGGCCACCTGAACATCGGCGCAGGCCGGGTCGTGATGCAGGATCTCCCGCGCATCTCCCGCGCCGCACGCGATGGCTCTCTGGCGCAAAACCCCGCTCTGCTGGATTTCATCGAAACGCTGCGCAAATCGGGCGGTACCTGTCATCTCATGGGCCTCGTATCTCCCGGTGGTGTTCACGCCCATCAGGATCACATTGCGGCGCTGGCCCGTATCGTGACAGCCGCCGGCGTTCCCGTTGCCCTGCACCTTTTCAGCGACGGCCGGGATACCGCGCCCAAATCGGGCGAGGACGCCATCAGGCGGCTTGTTGCAGAGCTGCCGAAAGGCGCAACGATCGCCACGATCAGTGGCCGTTACTATGCCATGGACCGGGACAACCGATGGGAGCGCGTTCGCCTCGCCTACGACGCCCTGACCGAGGGCGCCGGCCCGAAAACGATTGATCCTCTCGCGGTCCTGCCAGAGCATTATGATCGCGACGTGACCGACGAATTCGTTCTTCCCACCGTCATCGGCGACTATTCCGGCATGAAGGACGGCGACGGCATCCTTTCTGCCAATTTCCGTGCCGATCGTATTCGCGAACTGCTGGATGCCCTCCTCCAGCCGGCTTTCGAGGGCTTTACACGGCCACGCCACATCCAGTTCGCCGCCGCCTGCGGCATGACACGCTACAGCGCCGATCTGGCATCGCTGATGAGCGTGCTATTCCCCAAGGAACCGATGATCGACCTTCTCGGCGACGTCGTCTCCCATGCCGGAAAGCGGCAACTCCGTATGGCGGAGACCGAAAAATATCCGCACGTCACCTATTTCCTGAACGGCGGGAAGGAAAAGCTGCTGGAAGGCGAAGAACGCATCCTCGTCCCTTCGCCCAAAGTCGCGACCTACGATCTCCAGCCCGAAATGTCGGCGCCGGAACTCACCGATCGCGCCGTCGAGGCGATCGATAGCGGTCGCTTCGACCTGATCGTGCTGAACTATGCAAATCCGGACATGGTCGGCCACACCGGCGTTCTCGCCGCCGCGGTCAAAGCCTGCGAAGCGGTGGATCAGGGTCTTGGCCGTATCGCCGACGCCATCGGGCGCGCCGGCGGCGCGCTGCTCGTGACAGCCGATCACGGCAATTGCGAAACCATGCGCGATCCCGACACCGGCGGCGTGCATACGGCGCACACGCTGAACCGCGTCCCGGTTCTCCTGGCCGGCAGGCCGGCTGCCACGTTGCACGACGGTCGTCTGGCCGATCTGGCCCCGACACTGCTGTCCCTGCTCGGCCTGCGGCAACCCGAAACCATGACGGGCGTGTCATTGCTCGACGCCTGACCGCGCGCATCCGCCCCATGGCATGGCCGCAACTTGCCGCCGCTCTGGTGCTGGCGGGTACGGCCGTGGCGGCGCCACATCACGCGCACCGCGCCGGATCGCCCGATCGGCACGCCCTCGATGCCGCCCGGAACGCTCACGCCGCCCTGCTACGACGTCAGGCCAATCAGGCGGCATTGATCGACGCCCGTCGCAAGGCCCAGAGGCAAGCGCAGGCCCGCGCCACACAGGATGCCGCGCGCACGCGAAACTTCGCGGCGCAGACGCGCGCGGCCACAGCCGAGCTTTCCGAGACCGAGACACGGATCAGCGCCCTGCAAGACGATATCGCCGCGCTTTCCACGCAGCAGGAGGAACTGCGACGCGACATCCGACACAACGCCGCCATGCTCCGCCCCCTCCTGCCTCTGGCGGAACGGCTTTCCATCGCACCGAGCACCTCGTTGATCGCAGCGCCGATCCCGCCCGATCGCGCCGTCGAAGGCCTGTCGATCATCGCCGGCCTGTCGGTCCTGACGGAACGCGCCGCGGAACGCCTGCACCAGCAACAGACGACTCTCGCGCTGAACGATGCCAGACTTAAGACACAAAACGACGAACTGGCGGCCCTGCGCCAGAAGCAGTCGGCGGAACGCGATGCGGCGGCGCAGCAGACCCGCCTCGCCGCCCGGGCCGAAAAACGCGCCGACGACGCCGTAACGCAGGCGCGCGCCGCCGTGGCCACTGCCACGGCGCAGGCCACGAACCTGCAGGACGCCATCGCCCAGATCGAAAAGACCGAAGCCGACGCGCAGGCCAGACTCGACGCCGAGGCCCGCGCGCTCCAGCAACGTCACGAAACGGCGAAGGCACGACGCGTGCAGGCACAGGCCAATGCGATGAGCACGACCAGCGGTCCCGGTCCGTCACGTGGAAACGGAACAGCCCCCGTCGCGGGACGCATCACCGTCGCCTGGGGCCAGACGACGGAAGCCGGGCCTGCAACGGGCATCACATATGAAACCCCCGGCGGCGCGGCCGTGCATGCGCCGTGTGGCGGCCGCGTGGACTTTGCCGGATCGTTCCGCTCGTTCGGCCAGATGCTGATCCTGGATTGCGGACGGCGCTATCGCTTCGTGGTGGCCGGACTGGGCACGCTTGCCGCCCGGAGCGGTCAGCCGATCACCAGGGGTGGTGCACTCGGGACCATGCCCGGCGGTACGGGGCACCTGTTCCTGCAATTGCGCCAGGGAAGCCAGAGCGTTGACCCACAACCGTTCCTCTAGGATGGTTTTGTGCAACGCTTCGACAGTTTAGAATGCACGCGTTATAGCTTTGCTAACGATCCGCCGCCTACGCTGCGACGACCGACCGGCATGAGGCCGGCGGCGCGTGCGAAGGAGAGGCCGGTTTCGAGGGATGATATTCATGAAGCTCCGCACAGGCCTGCTGCTCGGGACGGCATTCCTGGCCGGCATCACCACCGGTCCGTCGGTCGAACGCATGGCCGGACCGGCAGTCGCGCATCTGCTCGGCAACACAGCCCTGGCGCGCGAGGTGGCCGCCGACAACGACAACCATAGCGAAACACTCCGTCTGCTGACTCTTTTCGGCACGGTTCTCGATCTCGTCCGTGCGGAATATGTCGAGCCCGTGAGCGACAAGGACCTGATCAACAACGCCCTCGACGGCATGGTCAGCAATCTCGACCCGCACAGCTCGTATATGAACGAGAAGCAGTACAAGGACATGCAGGTCCAGATCAGCGGCAAATTCGGCGGTCTCGGCATTCAGGTGCAGGATCAGGACGGGCATGTCCGCGTCGTCTCGCCCATGGTCGGCACGCCGGCATCCCGCGCGGGAATCAAGCCGGGCGATTTCATCACCGAAGTGGACGGCAAGTCGCTCGATGGCATGACGCTCGATCAGGCGGTGACCAAGATGCGTGGCGATCCGGGAACCAAGATCACCCTGACGATCATCCGCGCCAAAGCGCCCAAGCCGCTGAAATTCACCATGACGCGCGAGATCGTCCATATTCAGGTCGTCACCTCGGCGCTTTACGGCAAGACCGGCTACATCCATCTCAACGAATTCGACGACGATACCGAAAGCGGCATGCATGCGGCCTACGACAAGCTGAAGGCACAGGCCGGCGGCAAGCTCGACGGGCTCGTTCTCGACCTGCGTCTCAATCCGGGCGGCAAGCTCGATCAGGCAATCGCCGTCAGCGACGATTTCATCCCCGAGGGCGAGATCGTCTCGATCCGTGGCCGCCATGCCGAGAACAACCATCGCTGGGACGCCAAGGGAACGGACATCACCAACCGTCTGCCGATCGTGGTGCTGATCAATGGCGGGTCGGCATCCGCCAGCGAGATCGTCGCAGGTGCGCTGCAGGATCATCGGCGCGCCGTGCTGCTGGGTGAGAAATCTTTCGGCAAGGGCTCCGTGCAATCCCTGATCCCTGTTCCGGGCAACGGTGCGGTACGCCTGACGACGGCGCGTTATTACACGCCATCCGGCCGTTCCATCCAGGGTCTCGGCATCGCGCCGGACATTCTGGTCAAGGAAAGCAAGGACGATGAGGGCATCGGCTATCGCGAAGCCGATCTGAAGCACATCATCACCAATATCGGCGGCAATCGCAGCAAGGCGCCCGTCCGAACCGATCTGCCGGCCATCGCGTCCTCCATTCCCGATGCGCCGCCGGCAAACTGGCCGAAATTCGACCTCACCAAGCCCAACACCGACTTCCAGTTGCAGGAAGGCCTCCGCGTCGTGCACGCGATGGCGGGACTGCCCCCCGGTGAATTGCCGAACGGCGCGGTCGAGAACAAGACCACGTCCAACGCCCCGTCGCCAACGCATGTCCAACAACACTAGAGGCAACAAACCGCGCCGGCCCGGCTTGCGTTCGGGCCTGCCACGGGCCGGCCGCGCATTGCTGGGATTCTGGGCCGTTGTTCTCCTCGGCGTGGCGGGTGGCGTGGGAACACTGGCCTATCTGGGGCCGCCGCCAAAACCGGCCGTGAAACCGTCGATAGCCATTGCCACGGTGCCCCGGCCCTCGGCCTCACGACCGGTTGCACCTCTGGCACTCCCCCGCCCCATCAAGGGACCGCATCTCGCCATCGTCGTCAGCGGTCTCGGCTATTCCGCCGAACTGACTGAAACAGCCCTGAAAACCCTGCCGTCACAGGTTGGTTTTCTCGTCTCGCCATATATCGCCGACCTGCCAGCACTGATCGAACGCGCGCATCATGCCGGACATGAGGTATTTCTTGATCTTCCCGTTCAGGGACCCGCGCCGGACATGACATCCATCGGACCGCATGGACTTGGCTATGGGAACGGCCCCGCCGAGGATATTGCCGCACTGCAATGGAATCTGGAACGGGCTCCCGGTATCGTCGGCGTTTCCGTTGCCGATCTTGCCCCTCCAGCCGTTGTTTCGGCGCCCGGCTTCGCATCCACACCTGATTTCATGCCAGTCGCCCGCGCCATCGCGGCCCGTGGCCTGATGGTCCTCCTCAACGGAGAGCAGAAATCCGGCCTTTCCCGCGATCTGCGGGCCGATACGCGACTGGAGATGGATGCGGACGCGGAAACGATCGATCACGATCTCTTCACCCTCGCCGACCGCGCCGCTCACGGCGAATTCGTGCTGACCACGACGGACACCATGACACCCGTGGGTCTGACACGTCTTGCCGCATGGCTTTCCAGTCTTCCGGGACGCGGTATCATCCTCGCCGCGCCGAGTGCCATGAGCATGCCGGACCTCTCCACGCCTGACCCATCGACGAATCCCGCATGATCGACCTCTCATCCCTCCCGTATCGACCCAATGTCGGCGCCATGCTGTTCGACGCGCGTGGCCACATTTTTCTTGCCCGCCGGGCGGACCTGCCCGACGGCATCTGGCAATGCCCTCAAGGCGGAATCGACCCCGGCGAGACGCCAGAAGAGGCCGTTCGACGTGAACTCGAAGAGGAAATCGGCACGACAAAAGCCGAAATCCTTGGCGAGTATCCGGAGTGGCTGTCCTATGACCTGCCACCGCACTTGATCGGCAAGGCTCTGGGCGGGCAGTTTCGTGGTCAGACGCAACGCTGGTTCGCCTTGCGTTTCCTGGGCAGTGACAGCGATGTCGTGCTGGATCGCCATCTGCCGGCCGAATTCGACCAGTGGGCGTGGGTCCCGCCAGACGAGATCGCGTCATTCAATCTCGGCTTCAAAAAAATACTCTATGCGACACTCGTCCCGGCGCTTTCGCGAATGGCGTCACCCCTCTGACGCTGGTCAGTCAACCAGTTCGAGCGATTGCGTGCGCACAAGCCGGGCATAGAGCCCGTCCGCCCGCAGAAGTTCGGCATGCGTTCCGGCCTCCACCGCGCACCCCTGACTCATGACGACGATCAGGTTGGCTGCTTTCACCGTCGCCAGACGATGGGCCACGATCAGCGTCGTCCGACCCTGTCGTAGATTGACCAATGCCTGCTGAACCTTGGCCTCGCTTTCGGAATCCAGCGCGCTGGTCGCCTCATCCAGCAGTAGCAGGCGCGGGTCGCGCAGCAATGCCCGCGCCAGGGCCACACGCTGACGTTGCCCCCCGGAAAGCCGCTGCCCGCCGGGTCCGACCAGCGTATCCAGTCCCTGCGGCAGCGTATCGGCAAAATCGACGGCTGCCGCCATCGCCGCAGCCTCGACCTCTTCCCGTGGCGCATCGGGTCGGCCGATACGGATATTGTCCAGCACCGACATGTCGAACAGCGTCGTTTCCTGGCTGACATAGGCAATCGCATCGCGCAGTCCGTCGAGCGTCAGATCGCGCAGGTCGATGCCGTCGAGGAGGATGGCACCGCGCGAGACATCGTGCAGACGTGGCACAAGCGAAAGCGCCGTCGATTTGCCGGCACCGGACGGACCCACCAGCGCCACCGTATATCCCGGCTGCACATCGAAGGAGAGGTCATGCAGACCGATGCGCCCGTCCGGATAGGCGAACCCGACCTTCGAAAACACCAGATGTCCATGCCCCGGCGGCAACGAACGCGCATCGGGACGCTGGGCGACCGCAGGCGGTTCGTCGATCACACCGAAAACACGCTCCAGCCCCCCGAGCCCTTCCTGCAAGGCAGCGTTCAGGGAACCGAGCGACCGTAGGGGGCGGGCCGCGGTCAGCAATGCCGTGATGAACGCCGTAAAATCGCCAAGCGTCGCGCCACCCATCGCGGCACGCCAGCCGGCAAAACCCAGAACCGCGGCGATCGCCGTGCCGCCAAGCACTTCCAGTACAGGATCGACGCGCGCCCTGCCCTTGGCGATGCGAAGGAAAGCATGATGCAGAAGGTCGAGTGACCGATCGACGCGCCGCGCCTCCGACTCTTCCATGCGATAGATGCGCACCTGCCGGGCCAGTGCGAAGCTCTCGTTGAGCAGTGTCGCCGTCATGCCGATCTGTTCCTGCATCCCGCCCGATGCGCGGCGCACGCGCTTGCCGAGGCGCTCGATCGGCACGGCGGCAACGGGATAGAGCACCAGCGCGATCAGGCTCAGTTCCCAGTCGGTGAAGATCATCGCGCCAACAAGCCCGATCACCGTCACCACATCGCCCAGGGCGTTGACGGCGCGGATCATCGCTTCCCGGATCGAGATGGCATCCGTCGTGAAACGTGCCGCCCACTGCGCCGGCGCCTCTTCCTCGATCCGCGCGATGTCGGCCAGGAGCGCATGCCGGAACATCCGCTCCTGAAGATGCCGGATCACCGCCAGCACAAGTCCCTGCACAGCGATCGTCTGCCCATACTGGGAGGCCGCCTTCAGGCTGGTCACGATCACGACGATCGCCGGCACCTGATAAAGGATGCGCGGATCGTGCGCCGCGAACATATCGACCGCCCGCTTGATGACGAGCGGATACAGCGCCGTCAGTCCCGCCGTCGCCACCGTCAGGAAAATGACGGTCATCACGCGGCTCGGCAGGCGCATCACCTCCTCACGCCAGATGCGATGCAGCATGCGCCGACCGCGTGGCGCTGTGGGGTCGATACGGGTCGGGCGTTGCGGTTCGGCGTTCATGCCCGACGTAGTAACGCCGTGCCGATGAGGGGGGAAGAGCAGGCGATGATCGAGTCGCCAGCCTTCAGTCGGGAGAGGCGGCCAGAACGACGTCCAGTTGCCGCAGACAGCCCGCCCGATCAGGCCGACATCCGGCCTCGATCCACCACGCCTCGACCTTCCGCAAAGCCTGCCCGACACCTGGCCCCGGCGTCGCGCCCGCTTTCACGGCATCGCGCCCCGAAAGAGGAAAAACCGGGCGCGGCAGGGCGACAAGCCGGGCGCGCAGATCGGACCACCCGGCATCGGGGCGGGCAAGTTCGTCAGCCTGCGCCAGCCATGTACGGTCAAGCAGGGCTTCGAGATCGGTCCTGGCGCAGGCGCGGCGCAGATCGTCGTCATCGGCACCCGGCATCAGAACATTCGACAAACGCATGGCTGTCAGCCGTGCATTCTGCGCACCGGACAGGCGCAGGATAGACCCCAGATCGGGCGCATCGCATAACGCACCCAGACGCAGCGTACCATCGGCGGGCGGGTCGCAATCCAGCAGCCGCCTGAACCGATCCATATGCAGATGCGCCGCAGGCAGACGGCGGACCAGCACGCCGGCATCCGCCATCGACGTCACGGCATGCACCGCTCGCGGCCCCGCCAGAATGCGCAGCAGTTCGGACGCCACGCGTTCGGCGGAAAGGGCATCGACCAACGATGAGGCGGCAATGATCGCATCAAGCGCGCCGCGATCGGGCCGCGTCGTGCCGAAGCGCGCATCGAAGCGGAAAAAACGGAAAATCCTCAGCGCGTCCTCGGCAATCCGCCTTGCCGGATCACCGACGAAACGCACGCGATGGGCCGCCAGATCGTCCCTTCCACCGAAGAAATCGTGAATCTCGCCGGATCGGTCGAGAGACATGGCATTGATCGTGAAATCGCGTCTGGCCGCGTCTTCTCGCCAGTCCTGCGTCCAGGACACCACGGCATGGCGCCCGTCCGTTCGGTCGTCGCGGCGCAGGGTCGTGATTTCATACGGCCTGCGATCGATGACGGCCGTGACGGTGCCATGCGCCAGCCCGGTCGGCACCACCTTGATGCCCTGCGCCTGCAAGGCCGCCTGCACCATCTCCGGCGGTTCCGGCGTGGCCATGTCGAGATCGTTCACGACGAGTCCGGCCAGCAGATCGCGCACACAGCCACCGACCAGCCGCGCCGCCGGCAGAATGGCCCAGAGGCGATCCAGTCCCTGGCGATCCGGCAGGGCGTCGAGAAGCATCACGGTCGAGAAGAATTCCTGAACTTACGAAAGCCGCGCCAACGGGAAGAAACGGTCCTGACTCCAGACGCCGAGGCACGGACGGCCCTTGCAATGCCCCGGCACGGCCAGGGCGGCAAGTTCGTAATAGACGGGTCGCGTCAACCGCGCGAGAATCGGCCATCGCCCTTCCCCGTCACGAATGCGCAGATAAGGCACCGGCGCGCTGTCCTCGCAGGTCGGGCGATCCCAGTCCACCTCGATGGGATGGTCGGGGCCCGCACAAATCACCTCATCGACATTCGTACGGAAACACAAGGTCTGGCGACGCCCGCATGTGCCGCGGAAATCCAGCTCCACTGCGGTGAAAGGCGCGTCCTCGACCTCGATCGATCCGCACTCCGTCGGCGTCTCCAGCCAGAATACGCCGTCCGGGTCGCGCTGGAGCATGGACGAAAACAGGCAGATCATCGGTTTTCGCCGAACCGGTGAACCGTTGTACAGCCACGTGCCATCGCGCCGTATGAGAAACGGCAGAACGCGCTTACGCATTCGTCTTGACTGTGAATCCGTCCCGGATATCGGAGAAGGCGCCATGCATGGAGCGCAAGCTGGCGCTTTTCGATCGATATCGTCGTTCAATTTTGTCTCCACGACCGATGGAAAATTCCTCTTACCCCCAAGTTGGGTTCGCTTGCGACTTGATGAAACCCCTTAAGCTGTCAGATTGAGGATATGAGCCAGATCGACCCCTTCTCGCCCACCCCCGATGACGACGCCGCACAGGCGGATCGGCTGGCCGGGCAACTGCAACAGATTCACGATGCGATCGCCCGGATCGTCCTGGGACAGCCCCGGGTCATCGAGCAACTTCTCGTGACCGTGCTCTCCGGCGGGCATGCGCTCCTGGTCGGCGCGCCGGGCCTCGGCAAGACGCTGCTGGTCAACACGGCGGCGCGCGTGCTGGGGCTGGACGCCAAACGGGTACAGTTCACGCCAGACCTGATGCCCTCCGACATCACGGGCACGGAGATCCTCGATCAGGACGAATCGGGGCGCCGCGCCTTCCGCTTCGTGCCGGGACCGATCTTCAGCCAGATGCTGCTGGCCGATGAGATCAACCGCGCCAGCCCCCGCACGCAATCGGCGTTGTTGCAGGCCATGCAGGAATACCGGGTGACGCAAAGCGGCGTCGAATATCCTCTGCCGCGCCCCTTCCATGTGCTCGCGACGCAAAATCCCATCGAACAGGAAGGCACTTATCCGCTCCCCGAGGCCCAGCTCGATCGCTTCATGCTGCGCATCCTGCTCGACTTCCCCGAGCGCGACGCCGAACGCCAGATGCTGATCGACACCACTGGCGCACCTCAGGCCGAGGCCACGGCGCTCTTCACGTCACAGGCGCTGATCGAGGCGCAGGCGCTCGTGCGTCGTCTGCCCGTCGGTGAAAAGACGCTCGATGCGATCCTGACACTGGTACGCGGCCTGCGACCGGAGACGGCCGCCAACAAGGAGGTGCGCGACGCCCTCGCCTATGGACCTGGCCCCCGCGCGGCGCAGGCGCTGATGCTCGCCTGTCGCGCCCGCGCCCTGCTGGGCGGTCGGCTGGCCCCCAGCCCGGACGATGTCATCGCCCTGGCCGAGCCGGTACTGGCGCATCGCATGGCGCTGAACTTCAGCGCACGTGCAAGCGACGTCAGCCTCGATGGTTTGATCGGCAGCCTCGCCAGGACGATCGCCTGAGCGTGATGGGCCTCCTCGATCGTTTCCGGGCCGCGGCGGGAATGGGCGCCCGTCCGGACCACGGCGCACCCCTGCGCGCGGCAGAAGGTCTGCTGCCGCCGCTGGTGGTGGACGCCGAGCGCATCGCCCGGCAACTGATGATGGGTGTGCATGGCCAGCGGCGTGCGGGCTCGGGCGAGGATTTCTGGCAATACCGCCCCGCCGATCCGCACGAACCCGCATCGCGCATCGACTGGCGGCAATCCGCGCGCGGCGATGCGCTCTGGGTCCGCGAGCGCGAGGCCGAAGGCACGCAGCAGGTCATGTTCTGGTGCGACCCTTCGGCCTCGATGGACTGGCGCTCCACCTCCGATCATCCGACGAAACGCACACGTGCCCAACTCTGCACCCTGGCCCTGGCAGCGGCCGTTCTGCGTGGCGGCGAACGCGCCGGCCTGATGACCGGCCCCGAATCGGGCCGCCATTTCAGCGGCGCCTATTCCCTGCCCAGACTGGCGCAGGGACTTGAGCATGCCGCCACCGCCCCGACACTGCCGCAGGCCGATCTGCTGCGTGCGCATGGCCAGCTCGTCATCGTCAGCGATTGCCTCTGGCCGCTCGAAAGACTCGATGCAACGCTCCGCGCCCTGAGCGCCCGCCCGGCGCGCACCCAGCTTCTGTGCATTCTGGACCCAGCGGAACTCGATCTGCCCTATCGCGGCCGGGTGAACTTCGAAGGCATGGAACACGACGGGGACATGACGCTTTCCGCCGTGGAAGAGCTGGCCGAGCCCTATCATCGCGCCATGACGACCCATCTCGAAGCGCTGCGCACCCTTGCCGCTGCCCACCGCACGACTCTCACCATCCATCAGACCGATCAAAGTCCCATGCCGGCTCTCCTTGCACTTTATGCACGACTTTCCGGCGGGCGGCTGTCGGCATGATTTTCCTCACCCCGCTGGCCTTGATCGGCCTTCTGGCGTTGCCGCTGATCTGGTGGCTGATCAAGGCCACGCCGCCGCTGCCCCGCACGCAGGTGTTCCCGTCCCTGATGGTGCTGCGTCGTCTCCATCCACGACGGGAAGACACGGTTCGCGCGCCGCTCTGGCTGCTGATCCTGCGCGTGACCGCCGCCGCGCTGCTCATCGTCGGGCTTGCCCAGCCGGTGCATCGTCCGCAAGAGATCGCCGCCGCCGGTCATTCCGGCCGCCTGATCCTGATCCTGGACGATGGATGGAGCGCCGCGCCGCACTGGAGCGAACGCCTGCGCGCCGCACGCGCGCTGGGCGACCGCGCCCTGCAACAGGGGCGGGAGGTAGTGTTGCTGCGCGCCGCACGTGGCGATGACGGCGCGCTGCCCGAACCGCTCGTCACGCGGGATGCCGCGCGCTTCGACGACACGGTCCAGCGTCTGCGCCCCGCGCCCTGGCCGGTCGATCGCCACGCCCTCGTTGCGGCACTGGCACAATTCAAGGCGTCCGGCGACAGTGTCACGATCCTTGCGGACGGTGTCGCGACCTCGGATGATACGGCGCTGCGACAGGCGCTGGACGGCATCGGCCCCGTATCGGACATGCGCTGGCCGGCCTGCGATATCGCCACGCTGGGCGCGACGAGCGGGGACGATCTGCATGTTCGCGTGTCGGCGCTTCCCTGCGGCACACGCCATTTCCAGGTTCGCGCGCGCAATGCGGAAGGCGGCACGCTCGGCGTCTATCCACTCGATCTGCCGGGCGGCGCGGCACAGGCGGAAGCCACGCTTCCCCTGCCGCCCGCGCTGCGCAACCAGACGGCACGCCTCACCTTGTCCAACGACGAAAACGCCGGCAACGGCACCGTCGGTCCGGCAACCATCCGCCTGCTGGACGAAGGCGATCGCCGCAGACCCGTGGGGCTGCTGTCGATGCAGGGGGACGACACGCCGCTGGTCGGGGCCGGCTTCTACCTGAACCATGCCCTTGGCCCGCTGGCGGAACTGCATCAGGGCACCGCACAGCAGTTGCTGACAGGCGCGCTCTCCGTCCTGATCGCGCCCGATGGCACCCTCTCGCAGGACAATACCCGCAAACGCGTCGCCGACTGGGTGCGCAAGGGCGGCGAGTTGATCCGCTTCGCCGGTCCCGCCCTTGCGGCGGATTCCGATACGCCGAATGTTGCCGAACCACTGCTGCCTGTCGCGTTGATGAGCGGCGTTCGCCAGCTGGGCGGTCCGATGTCGTGGGGAACACCGCAGAAGCTGGCGGCCTTCCCCGACGATTCGCCCTTCGCGGGATTGAACGCGCCACCGGAGGTCACGATCTCCCGGCAGGTGCTGGCCAGACCCGCCGCCGATCTGAACGACCACGTCTGGGCACGCCTGACCGACGGCACGCCGCTCGTCACCGCGACATCTTACGGCCATGGCGAGATCGTTCTTTTCCATGTCACCGCCGGTGCCGACTGGTCCAGTCTGCCGCTCTCCGGCCTGTTCCCGGACATGCTTCAACGGTTGATACAGCGCTCGGCAGGCCTGCGTGGCGGCGCGCCCGTCGCGACCCTGGCACCCGCCGCAACGCTCGACGCGGACGGCCTTCTCGGCGCACCGCCATCCGGGGCACGGCCACTGGCCGCCGCCGATTTCAGCAAGACGGTTCCAAGTGCGGAACATCCACCCGGCCTTTATGGTCCACGCGCGCAGCGCCGCGCCCTGAACCTGGGCGACAACATGCCGAACCTGATGCCGGAGCCGCGCCTTGGCACGCCGATCCTGCCGGTCGGCGCGCAGGCGGACCAGCCGATCGGGCCGATCCTGCTGGCAATCGGGCTGGTCCTGCTGTTGCTGGACCTGCTGCTGAGCCTGCGGCGACGCGGCCTGCTGGGTCGGCTGGCGGTGCTGGCGGCGCTGCTGCCGCTGGCCGGGCACGCCGAGACGCAAACGCCCCCTGACGTGCCCCCGGCCGCCCTGCAAACGCGCCTGGCCTATGTCGTCACAGGACACGACGATGTCGACGAGGCATCACGCGAAGGTCTGGCCGGCCTGTCCACATACGCATCCGACCGCTCCTCCGCCCAGCTCGGGCCGCCGGATGCGATACATCCTGGCCAGGACGATCTGGCCTTCTATCCGCTGATCTACTGGCCGGTCACGCCGGATACGCAGGCGGATGCGAAGCGCACGGCAGCGCTCAACTCATTCATGGCGCATGGCGGCATCATCCTCATCGACACGCAGGGCGCCGGTTCCGATCTGGACCCGGACGGCGCACACGAGGCCACGGCGGCCCTCAAGCGCGCGACAGATGGCCTGGCCGTGCCGCCGCTCATGAAACTCGACGATCATCATGTGCTGGGCCACACCTTCTACCTCCTGCACGATTTCCCCGGCCGCGTCGCGGGGCAACCGGTCTGGGTCGCGCGTGGCGGCGATGAGAGCCTCGATGACGTCAGTCCGGTCATCATCGGCGCGGGAGACTGGGCGCATGCCTGGGCCGTGGGCGCCGACGGCAACCATCCCTATGCCGTCATTCCCGGCGGTGACGAGCAGCGCGTGCAGGCCTATCGTTTCGGTGTGAACATCGTCCTCTATGCCCTGACCGGCAACTACAAGGCGGATCAGATGAAGGTGCCCGCCCTTCTGGAACGGATGGGCCAATGAACGTCTGGCATAATGTTGCTTTCGCGCCGTCCCTTCCGGTCTGGGCATTGGCCGCGTTCGGCGTTCTGTCGCTCGGATTCTGTGCCTATGGCCTGATCCGGCGCGCGCCGGGCATGTTCTGGCGTTTCGCCGCCATGCTCGTCCTGCTGTTCTGGCTGAGCGGGCCAAGGCTTCTGCATCCCGTCTTCCGGCCCGTCCCGCAGGACGTGCTGATGGTGGTGGATCATTCCCCCTCGATGGCGCTGCGTAACCGTCAGAGCATCGTGGACGAGACCGCAACCGCGCTTCGGGCCGCCGCCGCGCACCTGCCGGGCATGACCCTGCACACCGTCATCGCGCATGGCGGCGTTGGCCATGGCACGCGTCTGTTCGACGCGCTCGATCAGGCCGATTTGCCCCAGGGACGTTTCAGCGGCGCGATCCTGCTGACCGACGGCATGGACCATGACGTGCCGCAACGCCTGCCGGATCGCTTCCACAGCCCGGACGGCACCGCCCTGCCGCTGCACGTCCTGCTGAGCGGGCGCGGCGAGGAAACGGATCGCCGGCTGCGTATTCTACAGGCTCCGCCCTTCGCGATCGTCGGGCAGAAAGCCACATTGCGCGTGCAGGTGGACGATCTCGGCACGGACGGCCAGCCCCATCAGGCCGTGCTGAGCATCCGCGAGGGGCAATCGCCGCAACACGACGTGCCGGTCACGACCGGACAGCCGCAGGATCTGACCGTCCACATCCGCCAGCCCGGCGAGATGCTGGTCGGGCTCTCCGTCTCCGCGCTGCCGGGCGAGGTATCGGACATCAACAACCGCGATGTCGTGCGCATCAACGGCGTGCGCGACCGTCTTAAGGTTCTGCTGGTTTCCGGCACGCCCAATCAGGGCGAACGCGTCTGGCGCAGTCTGCTGAAAGCGGATCCCTCGGTCGATCTGGTACATTTCACGATCCTGCGGCCACCGGACAAGGATGACGGCACACCGCTTTCCGACCTCGCGCTGATCCCCTTCCCGATCAAGGAGCTGTTCCAGGACAGGATCAGACAGTTCGACCTCATCATCCTGGACGGCTTCCACAACGCCGGCATCCTGCCGCAGGAATACCTCGCCAATATCGCCGATTACGTGCGCGGCGGCGGTGGATTGCTGCTGACAGCGGGGCCGGAATTCGTGGAGGACGGCACGCTTCAGGATACACCGCTCAACACCGTCATGCCGGCCCATGTGCCGGGCGATGGCGTGGTGGTACGCAAATTCCAGCCGCAACTCACGTCACTGGGGCGCCGACACCCTGTCACGGCCGGTCTTCCCGATGCACCGACCGGCCCCGACAACGGCTGGGGACCATGGTACCGCGCCTTGCGCCCCGACCGGCAGCAGGGCGAGACGCTGATGAACGGGCCGGATGCACAGCCGCTGCTGGTGCTCGACCGTGTCGATCGCGGTCGCGTCGCGCTGCTGCTGTCCGACCAGCTATGGCTATGGTCGCGCGGCGAAGGCGGCGGCGGTCCGCAGCCCGAGTTGTTGCGCCGCCTCTCGCATTGGCTGATGAAGGAACCGCAGCTTGAGGAAAACCAGCTTCAGGCCACGATTTCCGACAACCGCCTGCTGATTACCCGGCACACGGCGGCGTCCGTCGTGCCACCCCCCGCACGGATCACGGCACCGGACGGGCACGAGCAGAGCCTGCCGCTGGTCAGGGCGTCGGACGGCGTGTTCACGGCCACCCTGGACGCCAACGGCCCTTACGGCATCTGGACCGTACGCGAGGACGGCCTTACCGCCTTCGCCGCGCCCGCTGTGACCGACCCGATCGAGCGGCGCGATTTGCGCGCGACGGCAAGCCTGCTGGCACCGCTGGCCAAAGCCAGCGGCGGCGGCGTGCAATGGCTGCCGTCAGCCGCCTCTGCGCCCGCCCTGCATCAGGTCACGCCCGGCACGGCACTGACGGGCCGAGACTGGATCGGCTTTCCCCGCCGTGTCGCGCAGGCGAATGCCGAGGCCCGGCCTACCGACCTTTTGCCGGCCTGGGCGGCGATGGCGCTGGCGCTGCTGCTGCTTTTCGTCGGCTGGCGTCGCGAGGGCCGTTGACGACGCGTCTTTTTCCTTTCAAGGGAGAGGAGTCGCGTCTCGCGTCGTCTTCGGCTAAAATCACGTTCATGCGCGTTGCAACACAGCCCCGGGTTCTCATGACCGCTCGTCCGTTTGCATTTCTTCTTCTGACTGCCACTCTCGCGGCGACACCCATGGTGTTCGTGCCGTGGCATGCCGCCCATGCGCAATCGGCCGACGATCAGGAGGCGGAACAGGAAGCCGAAGAGGCCCAGAAGAAGGCCGAAGCGCGCCGCGCCGCCAAGGCCGCCGCACCGCCGACCGCCCTGCCCGGCGCCGAATCGCAGGAACAGGAAAACGGCCACGCCAACGCCGATCTGAACCCGACGGCGGCCCTGTTCGACGCCATCAATCGCGGCAGCCTCGGCGCGGCGAAGGAAGCGCTCAATCGTGGCGCGGACATGAGCGGCAAGAACGTTCTGGACCAGACGCCGCTGGACATGGCGATCGACCTCAACCGCAACGACATCACCTTCCTGCTGCTCTCCATGCGGACCTACAACCCGGATGGCCGTCTCGCGACGACGACGACCCATGGCGCGATCGAGACCGATGAAAACGGCAACGGTCATCTGACGATCAAGGGCAGCGGTCGCCAGAAAGGCGCCGTGGCCGTCGCGGCGGGACCGCGTTACGATACAAATGGCGGCACGCCGCAGCCGGATATCGGCTTCCTCGGTTTCGCCGGGCGGTAACACCGGCGCCAGCCGCTCGAATTTCCGTCTTTTTCTCCGACGCGAAAACCTGAGCGCGCGTCAACCTGCCGCGCGCAACGGGTCGGCTTCCGTCCGCAGGATGTCGATCGGCGTCAACACACCGTCGCGCTCGAAATGCCAGAACGTCCAACCGTTGCAGGACGGCGCATTCGTCAACTGCGCGCCCAGCTTATGGATCGAGCCGCGTTGCGCCCCTGAAACCAGTGTGCCATCGGGCGTCACGGTGGCCCGCAAGCGACGTTGACGATCGAACAGGGTCGTGCCCGCCGGCAGGGCACCCCGTTCCACGAAACTGCCGAACGGAACGCGCGGCGCTTCCCGTTTGGCGGGCGTTATGGCCAGTTGCTCGTCCGGCAGGCGCACTTCACGATCCACACGTTCCTGTGCCGCTGCGATGTAATCGGGATGGCGCTCGATGGCGACAAAGCGGCGCCCCAGCCGCTTGGCCATGGCCGGGGTCGTTCCGCTCCCACAGAACGGATCGAGCACGAGGTCCTCCGGCTGCGTGGAGGCCACCAGCACGCGATGCAGCAGGCTCTCCGGCTTCTGCGTCGGGTGCAGCTTCAGCCCGTGCGCGTTCTTCAGGCGCTCGTTCCCCGTGCAGAGCGGCAGATACCAGTCGGAGCGCATCTGCACGTCGTCGTTGAGGGCCTTCATCGCCTGATAATTGAAACGATACTTGCTCGCCGGTCCCCGCGCCGCCCAGATCAGCGTTTCATGCGCGTTGGTAAAGCGCCGCCCCCGGAAGTTCGGCATCGGATTGGCCTTGCGCCAGACGATGTCGTTGAGAATCCAGAACCCGAGATCCTGCATGATCGCGCCGAGACGAAAAACATTGTGGTAGGAGCCGATCACCCAGATCGTGCCATCCTTGTGCAGTAGACGCCGCGCTTCCGTCAGCCAGTCGCGCGTGAAGCGATCGTAGGTTTCGTAATCCGCGAACTTGTCCCAGGAGTCATCGACGCCATCGACAATGCTTTCATCCGGCCGACGCAACTCCCCTCGCAGTTGCAGATTATACGGCGGATCGGCGAAAATGCAGTCCACCTGCCCGCCGGGCAGCGCGCGCATGGTTTCCACGCATTCGCCACGCAGAATCTGGTCGAAAGGCATGTCGGACGTCACGAGCAGGCAGCCTCCGCGCAGCAGGACAGATAATGACGCACCGGCGCGAAGCCGCGGCGATGATGCGGCGTCACGCCGACATCACGCAGCCCCGCGAGATGCACAGCCGTGCCATATCCGGCGTTGCGTTCCCAGGCATAGGCATCGTGCCGTTGTGCCAGACGTCGCATGGCACGGTCGCGCACGACCTTCGCGACGATCGATGCCGCCGCGATGGAAAGGCTGAGCCTGTCTCCGCCGATGATCGTGACAGCATCGCATGGGAGTTCCGGCGCACGATGACCGTCGACAAGCGCCGTTTTCGGTCGCGTGGGCAACCGCGCCACGGCGCGGCGCATCGCCAGATGGCACGCCTGCCCGATGTTGATCCGCTCGATCTCCGCAACGGAAGCCGCCCCCAGGGCGACCTCCACGTCAGCGGAGTTCAGCAGCGCATCGCAGGCCAGTTCGCGCCGCCGTGCGGTCAGACGTTTGGAGTCGTCGATGAGCGCGGCCAGTTCGGGCGATGGAATCCTGCGGAATATGACCGCCGCCGCCACGACGGGACCAGCCAGCGGGCCGCGTCCGACCTCATCCATGCCGGCGACGGGAACATCGGGAGCTCCATGCGCGGTCTCGTAAGTAAAGTCCGGCATACCACTCCCACCGTCCGACATCACACGCGCCGCAGGGTCGACGCTGTTTCGATCTTCCGAATCGCTTTTGAATCAAAGCGATCGGGAAATCAAATGCCGATTCGCTCGCCGGTGAAAAAAGCCATGCGATGGCGATGACCGGGCGGCGCAACGCATGGCGAACGTCAGCCCGCGATGTCGTCCCCCATCGAACGAGACATCAAACGTCACAAATCTTCCGGGCGCTTTTTGAAGTCCCGCTCAGACTTGCGTTGCACAAAGACAAAAAAACCCGCGCTTTCGCGCGGGTCGCAAAACAGGAAATAACCGGGCGTCGGGGTCGGTTATTTCTTGCGGCGGCTGAAGAAAATCGCGCCAATGATGGTGCCGATGACCGTCGCGATACCCAGCGAGATCAGCGGGCGGTCCTGCACGAAAGCCGTCGCGACTTCCAGCTTGCTTTCCGCATCGTCATACAGATCCGCGAATTCCTGCTGCGCCATGCCGGAAAGCTGATCGACCTTCCCGCTGGCCTGCAGCCCCGCGTCCCCCGTCAGGCCGCCGGCGGCGTCCTTCACCTTGCCCTTGGCTTCGTCCAACAGACCTTCAGCTTTCTTGCCCGTGGTATCGCTCATCATGTTCTCCCTTTTTCAATGGCCCACACGTGGTAATCTGCGAGCCTACGAAACGCAAACGAAGGGCCGGCAAAACGGTTTCCATGCCGTTCCGTCTTCACATTCGCAACAAACCGTCAGTCCTTTGCCATCTGTAACCACGCGTATGAATTCGTTGCGATATCTGAATTAGATTTTAGCTGACGCCATGTGCAGCACCGCCCAGATGTTTTATGAACAAGTCGCAAGGCGCGGCTCATGGCATAGCATCGCGCCAAGTTTCATGGCCCGCGTTGGATGGAAGACTGAACGACATGGATGAGCAGACGGCCCGCCCGCGCGACCGGCAGATCTCGGCCGACGGCGCAGACCGCTCGTCGAATACGACAAGCACGACCCGTCGCTCGCCCCGGCGGCGCCGGATCCTGATCCTGATTGGCATCGTCCTGATCGCCCTTATCCTCTTCGCGCTGCTGCGTCCGCATGCCAGGAACGGAAATGGCACTCACGGCGGCCGCCACGCGGCGAACGCTGCCAATGCGCCGGAACCGGTCGGCGTCGCGACCGTCAACACCGGCGACATGCCTGTTGAACTCACGTTGCTCGGCACGGTGGTGCCGATCACCAACGTTACCGTGCAGGCGCGTGTCAGCGGCCATCTCATGAAGGTCGAATTCACGGAAGGCCAGCACGTCAAGCAAGGCGACGAACTGGAACTGATCGATCCCCGCCCCTACCAGGCGGTCGTCGATCAGTGGGTCGGCACGCTGGCCGCCGATCAGGCGAATCTCGAAAAGGCGCGCATCGACAACCGGCGCTACCAGACGCTGCTCAAGCAGAACTCGACGGCGGCCATGACAGCCGTCGACCAGGCCTATACGGTCAAGCAGCTCGAAGGCACGGTCAAATACGATCAGGGCCAGCTCGATGCCGCCCGGCTCAACCTCTATTATTGCCATGTGCTGGCACCGGTCGGCGGCCGCGTGGGTATCCGTGGGGTCGACATGGGCAACTACGTCACCACCGGATCGACCGATCTGGCGGTCCTGACCCAGATGCAGCCGATTTCGGTGATCTTCACCCTGCCGCAGGACCAGCTGGCCCGCGTGGTCGACAGGTTGCGCGCCGTGCACGAACTGCCCGTCGCCGCATGGAACAGCGCCAACGAGAACAAGATCGCGGAAGGATCGGTGCGTGCGCTGGACAGCCAGATCGATACCTCGACCGGCACGGTTCGCCTGCGTGGTATCTTTGCCAATGAAGACGAGCACCTGTTCCCGAACGAGTTCGTCAATGCCCATCTGCTGGTCGATACTCTCCACAACGTCATGCTCCTGCCCAGCAACGCCCTGCAAACGGGTCCGGACGGGCAGTTCGTCTATGTCGTGCAACCCGACAGCACGGTCGCGGTCCGCAATGTGAAGGTCGGCATCGCCAGCAACGACACGACGGTCATCAATTCCGGCGTGCAGGTCGGCGACCGCGTGGTGACGGACGGCACCAATCATCTGCGTCCGGGCAGCAAGGTCTCGATCCCGCAGGAGAACACCGGCAACACGACCGCAGGATCCGGACAGACCGCGCCGCACAAGCGCGGCGCGCATCGCAACACCAACGGCCAGCAGAGCGAAGGCAATCCGCAGAACGCGCCGAGCGACACCGCGCCCCCGCCCAACGGCAACACGTCGGGCCAGTGATGCTCCTCCACCCAGCCGTTTGCCGCATCGTCCGGAGCCAGCCATGAATCCGTCGCGCATCTTCATCGAGCGCCCGGTCGCCACCAGCCTGCTGATGGTGGCGATCCTCCTGGCGGGCCTGCTGGGTTATCACTTCCTGCCGATCTCGGCCCTGCCGCAGGTGGAATATCCGACGATCACCGTCTCCACCTTCTATCCCGGCGCGGGGCCGGACGTGATGGCGACCTCCGTCACCGCGCCGCTGGAAACGCAGCTGGGGCAGATGGCGGGTCTGGACCAGATGACCTCGCAGTCCTCCGGCGGCGCCTCGGTCATCACGTTGCGCTTCGGCCTCGACATGTCGATGGACATTGCCGAGCAGGAAGTGCAGGCGGCGATCAACGAGTCCAACTCCCTGCTGCCGACCGACCTGCCGGCGCCGCCGATCTACGCCAAGGTCAACCCGGCGGACACGCCCGTGCTCACGCTCGGCATCACGTCACGCACCATGGCGCTGACGGACGTGGAAGACTACGTCAATACCCGCCTGCAACAGAAGCTCAGCCAGATTTCCGGCGTCGGCCTCGTGACGCTCTCGGGCGGCAACCGCAAGGCGATCCGCGTGCGGATCAACATCCCGAAACTGACATCCTACGGCATCGCCATCGACACAGTGCGCACCATCATCGGCACGGTGAACATCAACTCCCCGACCGGGACGTTCGACGGTCCCCACCGTTCGACGACGCTGCGCATCGACGGCCAGATCACCTCCACCGATCAGCTGATGAACCAGGTGATCGCCTATCAGAACAACGGCCCGATCCGCCTGCGCGATGTCGGCGAGGTCGTGCAGGGCCCGGAAGATACGCATCTTGCCGCGTGGTCGAACGACAAGCCCGCGCTCATCCTCAACGTGCAGCGCCAGCCCGGCGCCAACGTGATCTCCGTGGTGGACAGCGTGCTCTCCGCCTTGCCGCAGCTACGGCAGACTCTTCCGCCGGGCATCGAGATCACGCCGCTGACCGATCGCACGACCACGATCCGCGCATCCGTCGCCGACGTGGAATTCGAGCTTGCCATGGCGATGGTGCTCGTCGTGCTGGTGATCTTCGTCTTCCTGCGCAACATCCCGGCGACGATCATTCCCAGCCTCAGCGTGCCGCTGTCGCTGATCGGCACGCTGGCCATCATGTACCTGCTCGGCTTCTCGCTCGACAATCTCTCGCTGATGTCGCTCACCATCGCGACCGGCTTCGTGGTGGACGATGCGATCGTCGTGATCGAGAACATCGCCCGCTACGTGGAAATGGGAGAGGACCGCTATACCGCGGCGCTGAAAGGCTCGCAGGAGATCGGCTTCACCATCATCTCGCTGACGGTATCGCTGATCGCCGTGCTGATCCCCTTGCTCTTCATGAGTGACGTGGTCGGGCGCCTGTTCCACGAATTCGCCATGACGCTGGCCATCACCATCGTGCTGTCGGCCGTCATCTCGATCACACTGGTGCCGATGATGTGCGCCCGCCTGCTGGCCGAGCGTCCGCACGACGAGGAGCACGGCACGCGTTTCCAGCGCTGGTCCGCCGCGATGGAACGCCGGATCGATGCCGTCATCGCGGCCTACGGGCGTGGGCTGGACATCGTGCTGCGCCATCAGACCACCACACTGCTCGTCGCCATCGGCACGCTGGTCCTGACCTTCCTGCTGGCCGTGGTCATCCCGAAAGGTTTCTTCCCGACGCAGGACACCGGCACGATCCAGGGCATCACGGAAATGGCGCAGGCCGTGTCGTTCGAGGGGATGAAGCAGCATCAGCAAGCCGTCGCCACAGCACTCCTGCGCGACCCGGACGTGGCCAGCCTGTCGTCCTTCATCGGCGTGGACGGACAGAACATGACGCTCAACCAGGGGCGTCTCCTGATCAATCTCAAGCCGCTGGAAAAACGCTCCGCCAGCCTGCCGGAAATCCTGGCCCGGCTGAGCGATGAAGGGAACAAGGTCTCCGGCGCGAAACTCTATCTCCAGCCCATCCAGGATCTCTCGCTCGATTCCACGGTTTCCGCCACGCAATACCAGTTCATGCTGGAAAACCCGGATTACGACGCCTTCAAGACCTGGATTCCGAAGTTCATCGCCGCCCTGCAACAGGAGCCGTCGCTGGCCGATGTCACCTCCGACCTGCAGGCGGAAGGACTGGTCGCGCATGTCACGCTCGATCGCGCCAACGGCGCACGCTATTCCATCACGCCCCAGACGATCGACAATCTGCTCTATGACAGCTTCGGCCAGCGCCAGATCTCGACGATCTATACCCAGGCCAGCCAGTACCGCGTGATCCTCGAAGCCGATCCGCGCTTCCAGCACAACATCGGCAGCCTGAACCAGCTTTACCTCCCCGGCATTTCGAGTAGCATGGGCGGTAGCACCTCCGGCCCCACGCGCAGCCCGACTTCCGGCCTCGTGCCACTCAACCAGGTCACGACGCTGACGCGCGGCACCGCGCCGCTGCTGATCACGCATTTCGGCCAGTTCCCCGCCACGACGATCTCCTTCAACGTCACCAACGGCTATTCGCTCGGCACGGCGACCAACGCCATCGAGCGCGTGGAAAAGCAGATCGGCCTGCCGGCGGCGTTCCAGACGGCGTTCGAAGGCACGGCGGCAGCTTTCCGCGGATCGCTGAGCAACGAACTCTATCTCGTCATCGCCGCGCTGGTCGCCGTCTATATCGTGCTGGGAATCCTCTACGAGAGCTTCATCCACCCGATCACCATCCTCTCGACCCTGCCCTCCGCCGCCATCGGCGCGTTGCTGGCGCTGTGGCTGTTCGGCATGGACCTGGACGTGATGGGCATCATCGGCATCGTGCTGCTGATCGGCATCGTGAAGAAAAACGCCATCATGATGATCGACTTCGCGCTGGAAGCCGAACGGCTGGAGGGCCAGGCGCCGCTGGCCGCCATCCGTCAGGCCGCGCTGTTGCGCTTCCGCCCGATCCTGATGACGACGCTCGCGGCTTTCTTCGGCGCGTTGCCGCTCATGCTGGGTCACGGCGTCGGTTCCGAACTGCGCCGGCCGCTCGGCGTGTCGATCGTCGGCGGTCTGCTGCTTTCGCAACTGCTCACCCTGTTCACCACACCCGTCATTTACCTGCTGATGGATGACATCGCGAGCCGCACGCGTCGTGCGCTCGGCATGCGTCCGGCAGCGGCACGCCTTGCGGATCAGGCGGGCGAGTGAATCTCAGCCGCCCCTTCATCCTGCGACCGGTCGCGACCACACTCCTGACCGTCGCGCTGCTGCTCGGCGGCATCCTCGGTTATATCGGGCTGCCGGTCGCCGACCTGCCGGACGTGGACATGCCGGTCATCATGGTGCAGGCGCAGCAATCCGGCGGCTCACCGACGGAAATCGCCAGTACCGTGGCCGAACCGCTGGAGCGCCATCTCGGCGCCATTGCAGGCCTGACGGAAATGACCTCGCAGTCGATGGTCAACCAGGTGCGCATCACATTGCAGTTCGATCTCTCACGCGACGTCAACGGTGCCGCGCGCGATGTCGAGGCGGCTCTTCAAGGCGCGCGCGCGGACCTGCCCTCAAGCCTGCGCACCAATCCGACTTACCAGAAAGCCAATCCCAACGGCGCGCCGATCATGGTGCTGGCCCTGACATCCAAGACCCGGACACCGGCGGCGATGTACGATTTCGCCACCAACGTGCTGCAACAGCAGATGAGCCAGATTCAGGGCGTCGGCGGCATGGAGGTCGGCGGCGGCGCACTGCCTGCGGTGCGCGTGGAGATCAATCCGCTCACGCTCTACAAATACGGAATCAGCTTCGAGGACGTGCGCGCGGCGCTCACCTCCGCCAACGCACACACGCCGAAGGGCTTCATCGAGACCAATGGCCAGCGTTTCATGCTGGACACCAACGATCAGGCCACCAGCGCACAGGCCTATCGCGACCTGATCATCGCCTATCGCAACAGCCGCCCCGTGCGGCTCGCCGACGTGGCTTTCGTGCAGGACAGCGTGGAGAACCTGCGGACGGCCGGCTATTTCAATGGGCAGCGCGCGGTCGTGGCGATGGTCTTCGCGCAGGCCGGGGCCAACGTCGTCAGGACGATCGACCAGATCAAGGCCCGTTTCAGCCTTATTCGGACGGCCCTGCCGCCCGATATCGACCTGCATATCGCCGTCGACCGGTCACAGACGATCCGCGCTGCGCTGAGCGACACCAAACTGACGCTCGTCATCTCCGTCGTGCTGGTCGTGCTGGTCGTGCTCGTCTTTCTGCGCTCCCTGCCGGCCATCATGGTGCCGGCCATCGTCGTACCCACCTCCATCATCGCGACTTTCGGCGCGATGCGGCTGCTGGGCTATCAGCTCGACAACATGTCGCTGATCGCGCTGACCATATCGACCGGCTTCGTGGTGGACGACGCCATCGTCGTGCTGGAAAACGTCACGCGCTATCTGGAGGAAGGCGAACCGCCACTCCGGGCCGCCCTGCACGGCGCGGGCGAGGTGGCTTTCACCGTCATTTCCATCACCGTCTCGCTCATCGCCGTGTTCGTGCCGATTCTGCTGCTGGGCGGCATCGCGGGGCGGCTGTTCCACGAATTCGCCGTCACGATCTCGTTGACCCTTGCGATTTCGATGCTGCTCTCGCTGTCTCTCACGCCAATGATGTGCGCCATCCTGTTGCGGCCGCTCGCACCGGAGGAACGCGATCGCGGCATCGGCGCGCGAATCGAGCACGCCATCGATCACGTCACGAAGGCCTATACGACGTCGCTCGACTGGTCGCTTCGGCATCAGGGGCTGATGGTCCTGTCGCTGCCCGCGACACTCGTGCTGGCCGGCGCCCTTTTCATGAAGATGCCAAAAGGGTTTTTCCCGACCGAGGATACCGGCCTGATGATGGGCCATCTCGTTGGCGACGATTCCAGTTCTTTCGGCCAGATGTCGCAACGTACCGCCGATGCGGCGAAGACCATCGCGGCGGATCGCGATGTCGCCAATGTGGTGGGCTTTGTCGGGGGCCGTCAGGCCAATCAGGCCAATCTCTTTTCATCCCTCAAGGACAAGTCGGGCCGCCATGACGAGGTATCGCAGACCATCCTGCGCATCTCCCGGCATTTCGCCCATCAGGTCGGCGCAAAACTCTATCTGATGGAGCCCGGCGCGGTGCGGGCCGGCGCGCGAGGCGGCAACGCGTCCTATCAATACACGCTACAGGGACCGGACGCGGAAGAACTCTATCAGTGGACGCCGAAGGTCGTCAGCGCCTTCCAGAAATTGCCGGAACTGATGGATGTCTCGTCGGATGTGGAGGAAGGCGGATCGGCGCTGGATGTCAGGCTGATGCGCAACAACGAGTCCCGCGTGCAGATCACGCCGCAGCTCGTCTCCAATATCCTTTACGACGCGTATGGCCAGCGCGCGGCCTCCATCATCTACAAGCCGCTGAACCAGTATCGCGTCATCATGGAAGCCGCGCCCCGTTTCTGGGCGGACCCTGAGACGTTGCAGCAGGTCTGGGTCAGCACATCCGGTGGGACGGCGAGCGGCGCTGCCGCCTCCAACAACATCCGCGTCGTCAACGAGACCAGCACGGGTTCGGCGGCCACGACCGCCTCCACCTCCTCGCAGTCCTATCAGAACCAGATGGCAAACAGCCTGGCCGGTGGCGCCAACGCCTCCAGCGGGTCCGCCGTAACGACCAGCGCCGAGACGATGGTGCCGCTGTCCTTCGTCTCACGCATCACGCCCGGCACGACATCCCTGAGCGTCAACCATCAGGGACAATCCGTGGCGAGCACGATTTCATTCAACCTTCGTCCGGGCATGTCGTTAGGCCCGGCCATCAGCTCGATCAACGCAGCGCTGGTGAAGATGCACCTCCCCGCCGACATCCAGGGCGGTTTCGCCGGCAATGCCGCCCTTTTCCAGAAATCGGTGCAGGATGAGCCGCTGCTTATCCTCGCGGCGCTGGCCGCGGTCTACATCGTTCTCGGCGTCCTGTATGAAAGCCTGATCCACCCGCTGACAATTCTCTCCACCCTGCCCTCCGCGGGCGTCGGTGCGATCCTCGCCCTGCAAATCTGCGGCGAGGAGTTCTCACTGATCGCCATGATCGGCGTCATTCTGCTGATCGGCATCGTGAAGAAGAACGCCATCATGCTGATCGACTTCGCCATTCAGGAACAACGCGCCGGCAAGTCCGCGTTCGACGCCATACGCGAAGCGAGCCGCCTGCGCTTCCGCCCCATCATCATGACGTCGCTGGCGGCGGCTCTCGGGGCGGTGCCGCTTATCATCGGCAGTGGCTACGGCAACGAACTGCGGCGCCCCCTCGGCATCGCGATCCTGGGTGGCCTGTTGGTCAGCCAGGCGCTTACCCTTTATACGACGCCAGCCGTCTTCCTTCTGCTCGAACGCATGGGCGCCGCGATCCGCCGCGGTCTGCACGCCCTGGCCCACCCTTTCCGACGCTCACCACATCAGGATGTCACTTCAGGATGACCGCATCTTTCGCCTCCCGCCCGACGAAACGCGCCATGCTGTTGGGAGCCATCTGCACACCATTCCTGAGCGGATGCTTCATGGTGGGTCCGAACTACCATCGCCCCCATGCCGTGATCTCGGCGCATTTCAAGGAAGCGCCCCAGCCCCCGCCAGGCTGGACAACCGCCCAGCCCGCGATGGCCGAAGCCAACAAGGGAAAATGGTGGGAAATCTATAACGACCCGACCCTGAACCAGCTTGAGGATCAGGTCGCGCTCAACAACCAGAACCTGAAAGGTTACGAAGCACAGTTCCGTCGTGCCGAGGCGTTGATCGACTCGATTCGCGCGCAGCTTTTCCCGACGCTCAGTGGTTCGTTCAGCTTCCAGCGTATTGCGCGTGGTGGCGATTCGACGAGTGCTTCCAGCGGCACTCTTGTCCGCTACAGCAGCCAGGTCACCGAGAACACGTGGAATACAGGACCGACGGCGAACTGGGATCTCGATCTTTGGGGAAAAATCCGGCGGCAGATTCAGGAGCAGGTGACGGCCACCCAGGCAACGGCAGCCGAAGTCGCGAACATGCGGCTGTCTTATCAGGCGCAACTGGCGAACGATTACTTCGAGCTCCGCTATCAGGACAGCTTGCGCAAACTCTATGCGCGCAACGTCATCTACTATCGCCATGCCTATGATATCGTGGAGAACCAGCTCAAGGCCGGGGTTGCCGATCCGGCAACAGCGCTGCAGCAGCGGTATGTTCTGGAATCGGCGGAAGCATCGGAGACGAATGCCGGCGTGCTGCGCGCGCAATATGAGCACGCCATTGCCGTCTTGATCGGTCGCGCACCGGCCGACCTCTCCATCCCGGAAGGCGATCTGACAGACCGGTTACCACCGGTGCCCGTCACCGTCCCGTCCACCCTTCTGCAACGTCGCCCGGATATCGCGCAGGCGGAGCGGGAAATGGAGGAATACAATGCGGAGATCGGCTACGAGATCGCCGCATTCTATCCGGACGTCTCCGTCAGCGCGCAATACGGCTATAGCGGCAATCCGCTCCAGACACTGATTCAGGCCGCCACACGCTATTGGTCCCTTGGCGCATCATCGACCGAGACGCTTTTCTCCGGCGGGTCGCGCACGGCGGCGGTCCGTGAGGCGCGCGCGGATTACGACAATTCCGTCGCCAACTATCGCCAGACGGTACTGACCGCACTTCAGGGCGTGGAGGATAATTTCTCCAACCTGCGTATCCTGCGCCAGCAATACGGCCAGCAGCTTGCGGCGGTAACGACGTCACAGGAAGCCGTACGCGTTGCAATGAATGAATATCTCGCGGGCACGCAGGTCTATACCACCGTCATCAATGCCGAGCAGAGCGCCCTGCAATACGAGCAGACGGCGTTACAGATCCGCGAGCAGCTGGCGCTCTCGCACGTCGACCTGATCGAGAACCTGGGCGGGGGCTGGGATGTCAGCCAGCTTCCCAGCAAAGCCTCCTTGCAGACGAACAATCCGTTCCTTCCAGAATTCCTGCAGAAAACGAAGGAATAAAAAAAAGGGCTCCGAAAGGAGCCCTTTTTTGATGCGGCAAGCCCGATCAGGTTATGGACTTGCCGACGAATACGGCAATCACCAGGAACAGCACGAAAAGTGCGATGGCAATGAAGAACAGGATCTTCGCGATGCCGGCCGATGCAGCCGAAATGCCGGTAAAGCCGAACAAACCCGCAATCAGCGAAATGATGAGAAAGAAGATAGCCAGTTTCAACATGGGATCAGTCCTGGTGTTATGGTGACTGCGTAACGTTCTGAGAACTGCCCGGGTTCATCGGGCACGTCCACGCCCGATGAATATCCCTCCGATGAACGCAGCGACAACCGCCGCAACGGGGCGATCGGCCGTCAGGTCCCGTATCGTTTCCGTCACTTCATGCAGCAGGCGACAAAGGCGCGCATTGGCGTCGTTCAAGGGATTCCAATGGGCATCATCCTGCAAGGGCGTGACCCCCTGCTCCAGTTCCGATCTCAAATCCCCGGTCATTGCGCCAGCCTTCCAACATCTCGTTTAATAAAAAAAGGCTGCCCGGTAAGGCAGCCTTTCCGTCGTTTCATAGCCTGTATGCCAGACGACTTAATGACCGACAGCCGTCACGGTTTCACCGCGTGCGACAGCCTCTTTCGTATAACGCCGTGCTTCCGGCGAGATCGTAATGACCATCGTCATCGCGCCAGCCGACAGATAGATGACCGCAAACGTCCAGATCACACCTTCGAGACCGAAACCGAACACGCTCTCGCAAAGGCCGACAACGGCCGGGCCGACCCACGTGCTGGCGCCCGCGCCCAGCCCCAGGATCGACAGCGCCGCTGCCTTTTCCTTCGGACAGACCTGCGGCATGAGACCCGATAGCGGCACGAAAGCGGCTACCGTTGCCCCATAGAATGCGCCAACCAGCGCAGCCATCAGGAAGTTGCCTGGATACCAGGTCGGCACGTAGTAGAACAGCGGAATGGAGATGAAACCGCCGACGCAACCGAATACTGCCACCACGAAACGGTGACCCAGCGTATCGGCGATCATACCCGACGCCAGATTGAACAGGATGTTGCTGAGGAACACGATCGACAGCAGGTTCAGCCATTGCCCCTGCGTGAAATGCAGATGGTCGACGAAAAACGCTGGCATGATGGCCAGGAACGCGTATTCCGACGACGTATCGATCGTGCGCACGATACCGGCCACGACAGTCTTCGGCTCGCGCCACATGATGCTGATGGACCCGAAGAAAATGTCCTTCGTGTTCACGTGTTCCGGCAACAGACGCTTGGAACCTGTAGGCTCATGCGTGAACAACAGCGCGACGAGACCGCCGATGATGACCAGTCCCAGCGAGCACCAGAACGTCGCCAGTTCGCCGATTTCCGGAATGGCGTAGCGCGCGAACTGTGAGCCAAGCGTCGGCAGACCGGCTGAGAACGAGAACCAGAACCAGCCCGCTGCCGAGCCAAGCATGCTGGCCGGCGTGGCCGCGGCAATCCAGACGAGGAAGCCATAAGCAAACAGCGGGTAAGCGAAACCGCGCAGCGTATAGAAGGTCAGGGAGAGAGTGTAGTTATTGGGTCCCAGGCCAAGTCCGAGGAAACCGACTTCCAGTATCGCCCAGAGCACCAGACCGATCCACATGACCTTCTTGGGTCCGTAGAGATCCGAAAGTGGGCCGGCAAACCACGCGGAAATCATCACCGTGATGCCATAGGTGGTGAACAACAGGTTCACATCGCCTTGCGTGTGGCCATGGTGAAGCATGAAGGTATCGAGATACCCCGCTTCCACACCGTCACCGACCATGAACAAAAGCAATCCGACGAAGCCGAACAGCAATGGGCGGGGAATACCTAGAATATCAGCGATACCTCGTCGCTGAGGGGTCGTTGCCTCGGACAAAGAAGCTCTCCTTGGAAAAGCACGTGTCACGAGCGCCGTCCGACCTCATTGCCGAACCTTGCATGGGATCACGTGATGGCAAGGCCCTACGAGAGTGCTCGGGCCTGTCGATAAGCGCATCGGAACCGCGAAAAACGATTCGACCAACGAGTTGCTTGAAAGCAACCAAACCCGTCAAAAACGACAGAGTTCGTTTCGCGCTCGAGAAATCTTCCCGATCACAAAAGCAGGATCAGGAAAGGAATGTGGACCTTCTATCATCATGGTGACAAAAAAGAAACACAAAGTACAAAAAAAGGGGCTGTCCGATCATCGGACAGCCCCTTTTCCACGATAAGCATCTTTCCCAGGCAATACGGCTTTGTTTCAGCCGTGCTGCCTTTCGAACCGCCAGTTAAGCCGCGAGCGGCTCTTCACCGGTGCGGTTCTGAACCGGACCGCTGTCCTTGCCCTTCGCCTCGACATCACGCTCGACCATCTCAATGACGGCCATGTCGGCGTTGTCGCCATAACGCATGCCAGCCTTCAGAACGCGCGTATAACCACCCGAACGGCCGCTATAACGCTCGGCGATCGCCGAGAACAGCTTCGAGACGATCGTCTCATCGCGAAGCTGCGCGAACGCCTGGCGGCGAGCGTGCAGCGTGCCACGCTTGCCAAGAGTAATCAGCTTCTCGACGACCGGACGAAGCTCTTTCGCTTTCGGCAGGGTCGTCGTGATCTGTTCGTGCTTAATCAAAGCCACGGCCATGTTGCGGAACATGGCGGCGCGGTGGGACGAGGTAACGTTGAGCTTACGCCCAGCTACACCATGACGCATGGTCGTCTTTCCTTCTCAATAGGAGGCTTGGCTCAGAACGTCTCGTCGAGACGCTTGGCTAGTTCCTCAATGTTCTCTGGGGGCCAGGCCGACACGTTCATGCCGAGGGACAGACCCATGGAAGTCAGCACTTCCTTGATTTCGTTCAGCGATTTACGACCGAAGTTCGGCGTCCGCAACATTTCCTGCTCGGACTTCTGAACAAGATCGCCGATATAGACGATATTGTCGTTCTTCAGGCAGTTCGCACTACGGACCGACAGTTCGAGTTCATCGACCTTGCGCAGCAGATTCCGATTGAACGGAAGATCGTCGCGCGGCTCTTCATGACGCACCGGACGCGGTTCGTCGAAGTTGATGAACAGCTGGAGCTGATCCTGAAGAATACGTGCGGCCAGAGCCAGACTATCTTCCGGGGTTACAGCACCGTTGGTTTCGACCGTCAGCAGAAGCTTGTCATAGTCGGTCACCTGCCCAACGCGGGTCTGCTCGACCTTGTAGGAGACGCGACGAACCGGCGAGTAGATCGCATCGATAGGGATAAGCCCGATCGGCGCATCTTCGGGACGGTTCGCAGCGGCAGGCACGTAACCCTTGCCAAGATTGACCGTGAATTCCATGCCCAGCTTCACGCCGTCATCCAGCGTGCAGATGACCAGATCCGGATTCATGATCTCGATATCATGCCCGGCCTGAATCTGGCCGGCGCGCACTTCACCCGGGCCCGTGGCCGTCAGGATCATGCGCTTCGGCCCCTCGCCGTGCATGCGCAGCGCAAGCTGCTTCACGTTCAGGACGATGTCGGTCACGTCTTCCCGAACACCTGCCACCGAGGAGAATTCGTGCAGCACACCGTCAATCTGAATGGCGGTAACAGCCGCGCCTTGCAGCGATGAAAGCAGCACGCGACGAATCGCGTTGCCGAGCGTCATGCCGAAGCCACGCTCCAGCGGCTCGGCAACAACCGTAGCCGTTTGCGACGGCACCGAGCCGGGCTCGACTTCCAGCTTCTCCGGCTTGATGAGGGACTGCCAGTTTTTCTGGAGGACCAATGTCGTGGCCTTTCAAACAACGCATCCCGTCGGAGACCGACGGAACGAAGACCGCCCCGCAGGCGGCCGAACGAAGCCTAGAGGTGCAAGAAGCACCGACGAAAAACCGTAGCGCCGACCAACGGCAGGCGCCACGGATCCGTCAGACGCGACGGCGCTTGCGCGGACGGCAGCCGTTATGCGGAACGGGCGTCATATCGCGGATGGAGGTGATCGAGAAACCCACGGCCTGCAAAGCACGCAGCGCGCTCTCGCGCCCCGAGCCCGGACCGGAGACTTCGATTTCCAGCGTCTCCATGCCATGCTCACGCGCCTTGCGGCCAGCGTCCTCGGCAGCGACCTGCGCCGCATACGGCGTGGACTTGCGCGAGCCCTTGAAGCCCTGCGCGCCGGCGGACGACCAGGCGATCGAATTGCCCTGCGCATCCGAGATGGTGATCATTGTGTTGTTGAACGTGGAAAGCACGTGCGCAACACCGGAGATAATGTTCTTGCGCTCTTTCTTACGGATACGCGGAGCGGCAGCCTTAGCCATTTTGAGGTCGTCCTAAATTTAACGAGAGAGCGAAGATCAGCGTGTCGCTTTCTTCTTACCGGCGATCGCAACAGCCTTGCCCTTGCGGGTGCGCGCATTGGTGTGCGTACGCTGGCCACGAACCGGCAGACCGCGACGATGACGCAGGCCACGATAGCAGCCCAGATCCATCAGACGCTTGATGTTCATCGCCGTCTCACGACGCAGATCGCCTTCAACGCGATATTGCCCGTCGATCAGTTCACGGATCTTCACGATCTCATCGTCGCTGAGTTCGTTGACGCGCTTGGCGTCAGGAATTTCAAGTTTGCTGCAGATCGCTTGCGCGGTCGACGGCCCGATGCCGTAGATGTAGCGCAGGGCGATCAGCACCCGCTTGTTAGTCGGAATATTCACGCCGGCAATACGCGCCACGCCACTCACTCCCTACCTGCCCCGTAGGACAAGCTATTGTTCCCTGGCCCGGCGCATCCGGACCCGTTCCTTACGTCCGATCGTTTGATCGAAAAGAATTCGCCGTTATCGTTTGCGCCGCCCGTCAAACGGTATTCGATCGCAATGCAATGACAGCTGTGTCGAGGGCGCGCAATATACCGGCGAGCCCCCTTGAGTCAAACGAAACAGATCACATTTTCGTGATATGCATAAAAATGACCATTAACTGACCGGCTTGGCGCCAAGCTTCTCAAGATACTGATCGATCGCCGTCGCAACGGACTGAATCGACGCCATGCCATCAATGCGTTCCAAACGCCCTTCATCCTTATAGTAAGGCAGAATCGGCGCGGTCTGCCGCCTGTAGACGGCCAGACGATTGGCGACAGTTTCGCGATTGTCATCCGGACGCCGCGTGAATTCATGGCTTCCACAGACATCGCAGACGTTCGGCTTCTGCGTTGGCTTCAAGGTGTCATGATAGCTTGCGCCGCATTTGGCACACGTGAACCGTCCGGCAATTCGTTCGGTCAGTTCAGCTTCATCCACATCCAGCAACAACACGGCATCTATTTTCATGCCGCGTTTGCGGAGCATCGCATCCAGGGCCTCGGCTTGCGATTCAGTTCTTGGAAAGCCATCCAGAATGAAACCGCGCGCGCAATCCGGACGCTGCACCCGCTTGTCGATCATCGCGACCATCACGTCATCGGGGAGAAAGTCCCCCCGCGCCATGATCTCCTTTGCCTTGAGTCCCAACTCGGACCCGGCGGCCACCTCCGCGCGTAACATATCCCCGGTGGAGATCTGAACGAGTCCATAGCGCGCTTCGAGACGCTTTGCCTGAGTGCCCTTTCCCGCGCCCGGGGGGCCGAGGAGAATGATATTCACGGCGTTCTCCTCCCGCGCGGCATACGGCCTCCCGGCATGCGCTGTCCTGGCGTAGCACCTCGCGCACCACGCCCCCGCTGCTTGCGAATCAGTCCCTGATAGCGATGCGCCACAAGATGAGACTGGATCTGCGTCATCGTATCGATCGTGACGGACACAATGATAATCAGACTGGTGCCGCCAAAATAAAACGGCACATTATAATGGCTGATCAGTATTTGCGGCAGCAGACAGACCAGCACGAGATACAATGCGCCAATCGTGGTCAGTCGCGAAAGAATCCGGTCGAAATAGCTGGCCGTATTCGCCCCCGGTCGAATGCCCGGAATAAAACCACCCTGCTTCCGAAGATTTTCAGCCGTTTCTTCGGGATTGAACGTCACCGCAGCATAAAAATACGAAAAGAACAGGATCATGGCCGCATAAAAAGCCATGTAGAGCGGCTGTCCCTGCCCCAGTTCCTGCCCGAGAAAAGATAGCCAACCCGGCATCGCCTTGTTGTTCATGAAACCAGCGATCGTGACCGGAATCAGCAGAACGGACGACGCAAAGATCGGCGGAATGACGCCAGCCGTATTCACCTTCAACGGCATGTGCGTCGAATCGCCACCAAACATCCGGCTACCCACCTGTCGCTTCGGATATTGAATGACGACGCGTCGCTGCGCCTGCTCCATGAACACGATAAACGCGATCGTCAGGGCCGCAAGCACAAGGAATACGAGGACGAAGAAAGGCGAAAGCGCGCCCGTATATCCGAGTTGGAAAAGACTGGCCAATGCATGCGGCAGGTTCGCTACAATGCCCGCAAAGATGATGAGCGAAATGCCGTTGCCCACACCACGTGCGGTGATCTGTTCACCGAGCCACATCAGGAACATTGTCCCCCCGACGAGGGTCACGACACACGAGACAATAAAGAAAACGCCCGGCGTCACCACAGCGGTAGCGCCGTGGCTGGACATGCTCTCGAGCCCGACAGCAATTCCATAAGCCTGGAAAAGCGCGATCAACACCGTCAGATAGCGCGTGTATTGATTCAGCTTCTTCCGCCCCTGCTCGCCTTCCTTCTTGAGCGTCTCAAGCGAGGGTAACGCAGTCGACAGCAACTGAACGATGATAGAGGCACTGATATAGGGCATGATGTTCAGCGCGAAAACGGTCATACGACCGAGCGCACCGCCGGTGAACATGTCGAACATGCCGAGAATGCCGCCCTGGTGCTGCGCCAGAAGCTGCCCCATGACCGTGGCATCCACGCCGGGAACGGGAATATACGTTCCAAGGCGATAAATGATCAGCGCGCCTAGCGTAAACCAGATGCGCTTTTTCAGTTCCGTCGCTTTCGCAAAAGAACTCACATTAAGATTGGCGGCAAGCTGCTCGGCTGACGAGGCCATTCACCGGTCCTTTCACAAAAACAGCGTCGCCGCGCAGGCGCGGGACGCTGTCCAGGTCAACAATGGCACCCGCAACCGCAAGCACCGTGTCGTATATCGGATTAAGCGTCCGACGCGGCAGCTTCCGCTTTCGGCGCCGTCACTTTAACCGAACCGCCGACTTTCTCAACCGCTGCAATCGCAGCAGCTGAAGCACCGGCAACCTCGATATTGACGCCGTGGGTCAGTTCACCGCCAGCCAGCAGGCGAATACCGACATATTTGCCCGTACCGACCAGCCCAGCCTCGCGAAGTGCTGTTTCCGTCACAGTAGCATCAGCCTTCAGCTTGCCGTCCGCAATGGCGCGATCCAGCTTACCGAGGTTCACCGGCGCGAACTCCTTGCGGAAGATGTTCTTGAAGCCGCGCTTCGGCATACGCCGATACAGCGGCAGCTGACCACCTTCGAAGCCGTTCAGCGACACGCCTTCACGTGCCTTCTGGCCCTTGACGCCCTTACCGGACGTCTTGCCTTTTCCTGAACCGATGCCGCGACCAAGCCGCTTCTTGCGATAACGAGAACCCTCGTTATCGCGCAATTCATTGAGGTTCATATCAATCCTCCACCTGGATGAGGTGGGCAACCTTACGGATCATGCCGCGAACCGAAGGTGTATCCTCCAGCTCACGAACGCTTCCGATGCCGCGAAGGCCAAGGCCTGTCAGCGTCTGCTTCTGATCGGACAAACGACCAATCGCCGACGCGACCTGCTTGACACGCACTGTTTGACGCGTCTCAGACATTGGCCACCTCTGCATTCTCCTCAGCCGGCGCTTCGCGCTTGCCGAAAATCTCGGATGCCTTCTTGCCGCGACGGTTGGCAACCGAACGCGGGCTGGAGCAACGCTCCAGAGCAGCGAAAGTCGCCTTTACCATGTTGTGCGGGTTACGCGTGCCGAGCGACTTCGCCACGACGTCATTGACGCCAAGGGACTCGAACACCGCGCGCATCGGACCGCCGGCGATAATGCCTGTTCCGGCCTCTGCCGCACGGACAACGACCTTGCCCGCGCCGAAATGACCGAACGTGTCATGATGAAGGGTGCGACCCTCCTTCATCGGCACGCGGATCATCGTACGCTTCGCACGCTCGGTCGCCTTGCGGATAGCTTCCGGCACTTCACGCGCCTTGCCCGCACCGTAACCTACGCGACCTTTCTGGTCACCAACAACGACCAGTGCGGCGAAAGCGAAACGACGGCCACCCTTAACAACCTTGGCAACGCGGTTGATCGTTACCAGCTTGTCGACGAGATCGTCCGTTTCACGCTCGCGACCACCACGGCCGCCTTCTCTTGGCTCTCGTGCCATGTGTGATCTCCTTAGAACGAAAGTCCGCCCTCACGGGCAGCCTCTGCCAGGGCCTTGACCCGGCCGTGATACAGATAAGCACCGCGGTCGAACACCACAGCCTCAACACCCGCTGCCTTTGCGCGCTCGGCGATCAGCTTACCAACCGCGCTTGCCGCATCGACGTTCGCACCGGTCTTGCCGCTCTCACGGAGAGACTTTTCCAGTGTCGAAGCGCTTGCCAAAGTGCGACCAACAGCGTCGTCAATCACCTGTGCGTAGATATTCTTGCCCGAGCGGAAGACCGACAAACGCGGCCGGCCACCGCTCTTGCGGCGAAGCTGGAAGCGCAGCCGCTGACGACGACGCTCCTGCATACCATGCTGCGTAGCCATTACTTCTTCTTGCCTTCCTTACGACGCAATACTTCGGTCTCGTAACGCACGCCCTTGCCCTTATACGGCTCAGGCTTACGGAAGCTGCGGATATCCAAAGCCACCTGGCCGACACGCTGCTTGTCGTTACCCTCAACGGTGATCGCCGTCGGACGCGGCGTCGTGATCTTCACGTCAGCCGGAACGGGATAGACGACATCATGCGAGAAGCCGAGGTTCATGACCAGGTTGGAACCCTGCACGCTGGCACGGAAACCCGTTCCCTGAATTTCAAGCGTCTTGCTGAAGCCCTCGGACACACCCTTGATGACATTGGCGACAACGGCGCGCGTCGTTCCCCACATTGTCCAGGAATCACGTGACCGACCACCAACTGGCTTGATCGCGATCTTGCCGTCTTCCACCGTCGCTTCGATATGACGCGACAACGGAATGCTCAGCGAACCACGCTTGCCCTTGGCCGTCAGCGCGCCATTGGCCACAGCCACTTCGACGCCTGCCGGAATCTGAACAGGATATTTACCTACTCGTGACATGACGCTTCCTCAGAACACGCGGCAGAGGACTTCGCCGCCAACATTGGCAGCGCGAGCCTCGATGTCCGACAGGACACCACGCGGAGTGGAGAGGATGGACACGCCAAGACCAGCATAGACCCGCGGCAATTCCTTGATTTTGGAATAGACGCGACGGCCCGGCTTGGAAACGCGATGGATTTCCTTGATGACGGGCTGACCCTCGGAATATTTCAGCTCGATACGCAACTGAGCGACGCCCTTGCGCAGTTCCTCGGTCGAGAAACCACGAATATAGCCTTCGCGACGCAGCGCTTCGAGAACACTGACGCGCAGCTTGGAAGCCGGCGCGACACATGCCGCATGACGCGCACGCTGCGCGTTGCGGATGCGGGTGAGCATATCACCCAACGGATCGGAAAGAGACATCTTGCTTCCGCCTTACCAGCTCGACTTGACCATACCGGGAATCTGACCGGCAGATGCCAGATCACGCAGAGCCACGCGGCTCAGCTTGAACTTCCGATAATTGGCGCGCGGACGACCGGAGAGCTCGCAACGCAGACGCACGCGAACGCGCGAGCCATTGCGCGGGAGTTCCGCCAGTTTAAGCGACGCATCAAAGCGTTCCTCGACGGGAAGGCTACGATCCATAATGATATTTTTCAACGCGGTCCGCTTCGCCTTATCGCGCTGCGCCATATTGGCGCGCTTGGCGTTGCGGTTCACGGCGGAGACTTTTGCCATGCTAAATTTTCTCCCGGAACCTGTCGGGCCAATCCCGACGGTTTTCCAAACAGCGTGTCTATATAGGGAGCCGGCCTCGCTATTGAAAGCGAAAAAGACCGGCTCAACCCACTAAATCAAGCCGCGAACGGCAGATCGAAAGCCTTGAGCAGGGCCTTGGCTTCTTCATCGCTTTTCGCCGTTGTGACGAAAATGATGTCCATACCACGCACCGCGTCGATCTTGTCGTAGTCGATTTCCGGAAAGACGATCTGCTCCTTGATGCCCATGGCAAAGTTGCCACGACCATCGAAGCCCTTGTTCGCCGGCAAACCGCGGAAATCGCGGATACGCGGCATGGCGATCGTCACCAGACGGTCCAGAAATTCATACATACGCGCCCGGCGCAGCGTTACCTTACAGCCGATCGGCAACCCTTCACGGATCTTGAAGCCCGCAATAGCTTTCCGGGCAACCGTCTTGACGGGCTTCTGACCGGAAATGGCGGTCATTTCCGCCACGGCGGCATCAAGCTTCTTCTGGTCGCCGGCAGCTTCGCCCACGCCCATGTTCAGCACGATCTTCTCCAGCTTGGGAACCTGCATCGGGTTCTTGTAGCCGAACTGCTCACGCAGCTGCTCGCGCAATACGTCCTGATAGCGCTGTTGCAGGCGCGGCAGAACGCGTGTCGTCACTTCGCTCATCGTCGCCCCCTTCAGCCTTCGATGACTTCGCCGGTCGCCTTAGCGACGCGAACCTTGCGGCCGTCTTCCAGCTTGCGGAAGCCGACACGTGTCGGCTTGCCGCTTTTGGGATCGACCAACTTCAGATTGGAGATATGGACAGGCATTTCCTTGGAAACGATGCCACCGTCCTGATTCGTCCGACTCGGCTTGGTGTGGCGTTTCGCCACCGCCACGCCACGGACGACGGCCTTCTCCAGTTTCGGCAATACCGAAATCACTTCGCCGCGCGTGCCGCGCGACGAGCCGGAAAGCACCAGAACCTGGTCGCCTTTCTTGATACGCGCAGCCATTATAGCACCTCCGGCGCCAGCGAAATGATCTTCATGAACTTGCGCGCGCGCAGTTCACGGACGACGGGGCCAAAGATACGCGTACCGATTGGCTCCATCGACTTGTTGATCAGTACTGCCGCATTCTTGTCGAAGCGGATGGCACTGCCATCGGGACGACGAACCGGATAGGAGGTGCGAACGATCACCGCCTGGTGAACATCGCCCTTCTTGACCTTGCCGCGGGGGATCGCTTCCTTAACGGATACGACGATCACGTCGCCGACCGAGGCGGTCTTCCGCTTGGAGCCGCCCAGCACCTTGATGCACTGCACCTCACGTGCGCCGGAATTATCGGCGACGTCGAGATTGGTCTCGGGATGGATCATTCCTCAGTCCCCCTTATGCGGAAGCTTGGCCGGCGTCAGCGTCGGGGCCGAGAGCGGCTCCGTTACGCGTGACGACCGTCCAGGTCTTGCGCTTGGAGATCGGCGCGCACTCTTCGATGCGCACCGTGTCTCCGATCTTGCACTCGTTCTGTTCATCATGCGCGGCATATTTTTTCGAACGCCGGATGAATTTCTTATAGAGCGGGTGCATCACGCGACGATCAACAAGAACGGTTACCGTCTTGTCCATCTTGTCACTGGTCACTCGCCCCGTCAGGACGCGCCTTGGCATCGCCCGTCTCCTCTCAGGACTTTGCGGCGGACGTTTTTGCGCCCGCACTGGTCTTCGATTGATGCGCTACCGTCTTGATACGGGCGATGGCACGGCGCAGAACGCGAATGCGTCCCTGCCCCTCCAACTGGCCCGTGGCGGCCTGGAAACGCAGATTAAGCTGCTCGCGCTTCAGGTCGTGAAGAAGCGTCTGCAGTTCATCACCACTCTTCGCGCGCAGGTCAGCGACTTTGTAAGCGTCGGCCATATTACGCCTCCCCGATGCGCGTGATGAACTTGGTCTTGATCGGCAGCTTTGCCGCGCCGAGCGTCAGCGCTTCACGCGCGACTTCCGGTGGCACACCTTCGATCTCGAACAGGATGCGACCCGGCTTGACGCGGGCCACCCAATATTCAGGCGACCCCTTACCTGAGCCCATTCGGACTTCGGCAGGCTTGGTCGACACGGGCAGATCCGGAAAAATCCGAATCCAAACGCGACCGGCACGCTTCATGGCACGCGTAATAGCACGACGCGACGCTTCGATCTGTCGCGCGGTAATACGTTCGGGCTCCAAAGCCTTCAGACCGAACGCGCCGAAGTTCAGCGTCGTCCCGCCCTTGGCCAACCCATGGATTCGGCCCTTATGAGCCTTGCGAAACTTCGTCCGCTTCGGGGAAAGCATGGTCTCGTATCCTTATGCACCTTGCGGCGCTTGTCTCTTCTTCAGCCAGTTGAGTCAGGCGCAGCGATTAACGCTGCGGCGCCTGCTCAGCGGCACGACGGTCTTGCGCCAAAGGATCATGAGCAAGAATCTCGCCCTTGAAGATCCAAACTTTCACACCGCATGTGCCATACGTGGTCTTGGCGGTGGCGATACCGTAATCGATGTCGGCGCGCAATGTATGAAGCGGCACACGACCTTCACGGTACCACTCGATACGCGCGATTTCCGCACCACCAAGACGACCCGAACAGTTAATTCGGATACCCTGGGCGCCGAGACGCATCGCGGACTGAACGGCACGCTTCATGGCACGACGGAATGCAACGCGACGCTCAAGCTGCTGCGCGATGTTTTCGGCAACCAGCGTTGCATCGATTTCCGGCTTGCGGATTTCGACGATGTTCAGCGCGACATCGGTCTTCGCCATGCGGCTCAGATCCTTGCGAAGCGCATCAATGTCCTGACCTTTCTTACCGATCACGACACCAGGACGCGCAGCATAGATCGTCACGCGCGGCTTCTTGGCCGGACGCTCGATAACAACGCGCGACACACCGGCACCCGAAAGCTTGCGACGCAGATAAGCACGCAGCTTCAGGTCTTCATGCAGCAGGCGAGAATAGTCGCTGCCAGCATACCAGCGGCTATCCCACGTGCGGTTTACGCCGAGCCGGAGCCCGATCGGATTGACTTTATGTCCCATATCAGGCTGCCTTCTGCTCTGCTGCGTCCTGAGCCTTGCGGCCCTTCGGCGCCGGCGCTTCGTCCGCGGCGCGCTCGGCGACGACAATCTTCAGATGGCTGAAGAACTTCTCGACGCGCGCCGAACGGCCACGACCACGCGCATGAAAGCGCTTCATGACGATCGACTTGCCAACCTCGGCCGTTTTCACGACCAGCTGATCGACATCGAGCTGGTGGTTGTTCTCGGCGTTGGCCACCGCGCTTTCCAGGGTCTTGCGAACCTGCTGCGCGATACGACGACGCGAGAACGTCAGCGCTGCAATAGCCTTGTCAGCAGGCTGATTGCGAATCATTGCCGCCACGAGATTCAGTTTACGCGGGCTGATACGCATGTTGCGCGCGATCGCCTGCGCTTCCGTGTCCGCGAGCGTGCGGATATGCTTCGGCTTGCTCATGATCAGCCTCGCTTCGACTTCTTGTCGGAAGCATGCCCGGTGAAGGTACGCGTCGGCGAAAACTCACCGAACTTGTGCCCGACCATGTTTTCCGAAACCTGCACGGGCAGGAACTTATGACCATTGTAAACGCCGAACGTCAGGCCGACGAACTGCGGCAGAATCGTGGAACGACGCGACCAGATCTTGATCACCTCATTACGACCCGACGCGCGCGATGCTTCGGCCTTGCCGAACAAGTACCCGTCAACGAACGGGCCCTTCCAGACGGAACGTGCCATCTCTGTTTGCCCCCTTCTTACTTGCCGGTCTTGCGGCGACGGATGATCAGGCTATCCGTCTTCTTGTTAACGCGCGTCTTGTAACCCTTGGTCGGCACGCCCCACGGCGTGACCGGATGACGGCCACCCGAGGATCGACCTTCACCACCACCATGCGGGTGATCGACCGGGTTCATGACGACACCACGGTTGTGCGGGCGACGACCAAGCCAACGGCTACGACCTGCCTTGCCCATGTGCTGGTTCATGTTGTCGGGGTTCGAAACCGCGCCAACCGTCGCCATGCATTCACCACGAACCAGACGAAGTTCACCGGACTGCAACTTGATCTGCGCATAGCCGGCGTCCTTGCCCACCAGCTGGGCATAGGTTCCTGCCGAACGTGCCAGTTTGCCACCGGCGCCCTGCTTCAGTTCGATATTATGCACGATCGTGCCAACCGGCATCGCGGCCAGCGGCATGGCGTTGCCCGGCTTGACGTCCGTGCGTTCACCGGAAACAACACGATCGCCGACCTTCACGCGCTGCGGCGCGAGAATATAGGCCAGTTCGCCGTCGTCATACTTGACCAGTGCGATGAACGCCGTGCGGTTCGGATCATACTCCAAACGCTCGACAGTCGCGCTGACGTCGAACTTGCGACGCTTGAAGTCGACATAACGATAAGACTGCTTGTGCCCGCCGCCGCGGAAGCGCGAAGTCGTGCGGCCGTGATTGTTACGACCGCCTGACTTGTTCTTGCCTTCCGTCAGCGTCTTGACCGGCTTGCCCTTATAGAGCTCGCTACGGTCAATCAGCACGGTGCCGCGGGTGCTCGGCGTCGTGGGATTAAAGTGCTTGAGTGCCATGGTATCCTATCCCGCGTCAGCCCAGCTTTGCGGTCAGGTCAATGGACTGACCTTCAGCAAGCTGCACATACGCCTTCTTGATGTCCGAACGACGACCCGGACGGCCACGGACCATTTTGGTCTTGCCCTTCTGGATCAGCGTATTCACGGACACGACCTTGACGCCGAAAAGCGTCTCAACCGCCACCTTGATCTCCGGCTTGGCTGCATTTGGTGCAACCTTGAAGACCACCTGGTTCTTCTCCGAAAGGGCCGTGGCCTTTTCGGTGATGAGGGGTGCGCGAATGATGTCATACATCGCTTCACGCGACATGCGCTCCGCCTTGCCGCGGCGCGCGAGCACGTTTTCCGCCGTCATGCCAGGCGCTCCTTCAGACCCTCGAGGCCGGCGCGCGTCAGCACGAGCACATCGTGGTTGAGAATGTCGTAAACGTTCGCGCCGATCGTCGGCAGAACGTCGATCTTCGCAATATTGCGCACGGCGCGACCGAAAGCCTCGTCCACGGCACCATCGACAATCAATGCCGACGTCCAGCCCAGCGCACGCAGCTTGTTTGCCGCATCACGCGTCTTGGAGATGCCCGCCGCCGTATCGAGAACGATCAGCTTGCCGTCAGCAGCCTTCTGCGACAGCGCCGAGATCAGTCCCAGGCGACGCACCTTCTTCGGAAGGTCATAACCATGGTCACGAACGACGGGTCCATGCACAACGCCACCGGTCCGGAACTGCGGCGCGCGGAGCGAACCCTGACGCGCTGAGCCCGTGCCCTTCTGCTTGTAGGGCTTCTTGGTCGTGCCGGAGATTTCCCCCATGCCCTTCGTGCGATGCGTTCCGGCGCGACGCTTGGCAAGCTGCCAATGAACGACGCGAGCCATGATATCCGCACGCGGAGCGACCGCGAAAAGTTCCTCTGGCAGCGTCACCGAACCGGCGCTGCCATTATCGAGGGTCTTGATATCGTATTCCATCACCCTCAGTCCTTAACCGGCGGCCGCCGCGGTCGCTGCCGGATACGGCGCATCCGCATGGCGGGCCTTCTTGATCGCATCGCGAATCAGCACAAGGCCGTTCTTCGCGCCCGGAACGGCACCACGCACCATGATGACGTTGCGCTCTTCGTCGACAGCCGCAACCTCAAGGTTCAGCGTCGTGATGCGCTCGTCACCCATGTGACCAGCCATTTTCTTGCCCTTGAATACCTTGCCGGGGTCCTGGCGCTGGCCCGTCGAACCGTGCGAACGGTGACTGATGGAAACGCCATGGCTCGCCTCGAGGCCGGCGAAGTTCCAGCGCTTCATAACGCCGGCAAATCCCTTGCCTTTGCTGGTGCCCGTAACGTCCACCTTCTGCCCGACCACGAAATGGTTGGCCGACAGCTTCGTGCCAGCTTCAAGCACGGCATCTTCCGCCACGCGAAACTCAACGAGGTTCTGCTTCGGCTCCACTTTCGTGCGAGCATAATGGCCACGCATCGGCTTCGTGACATTCTTCACCTTGGCCTTACCAAGACCAAGCTGAACAGCCGTGTAGCCGTCACGCTCCTGGGTACGCGTGTCCACAACCTCGACATTGTCGAGATGCAGCACGGTCACCGGCACGTGGGTGCCATCTTCCTTAAACAGCCGGGTCATACCCAGCTTTCTTGCGATCAATCCGGTACGCATCGTCTGGACCTTAAAGTTTGATCTCGACATCCACGCCAGCGGCGAGGTCGAGCTTCATGAGGGCGTCCACGGTCTGCGGTGTCGGCTCGACAATGTCGAGCAGCCGGCGATGGGTTCGAATTTCGAACTGCTCGCGGCTCTTCTTGTCCACATGTGGGGAACGGTTCACGGTGAACCGTTCGATATGCGTCGGCAGCGGGATCGGACCCCGAACCTGCGCACCCGTACGCTTCGCCGTGTTGACGATCTCCTTGGTGCTGTTGTCCAGCACGCGGTGATCATACGCCTTCAGGCGAATGCGGATGTTCTGGTTGTCCATATTACCAATCGTCCAACTCAAAAAAGGTTCGGGTCTTACCCTGCTTTCCTTCGATGACCCCGAAAGGCGACCCCGGCCGGATCACTCCGACCGGGGCCCGCCAGTTCGGGACTTGTTAACTAATCAGGCGGAAATCGAAGCCACCACGCCGGCGCCGACGGTGCGGCCACCTTCGCGAATAGCGAAACGCAGGCCTTCATCCATGGCGATCGGCGCGATCAGCTCGACGTCCATCGCCACGTTGTCGCCCGGCATCACCATTTCGGTGCCTTCCGGCAGCTGAACAACGCCCGTGACGTCGGTCGTGCGGAAGTAGAACTGCGGACGATAGTTGGTGAAGAACGGCGTGTGACGGCCACCCTCTTCCTTCGTCAGGATGTAAGCCTCAGCCTTGAACTTCTTGTGCGGCGTGATGGAGCCCGGCTTCGCCAGGACCTGACCACGCTCAACGTCTTCACGCTTCGTGCCACGAACCAGCGCACCGATGTTATCACCGGCCTCACCGCGATCGAGCAGCTTGCGGAACATCTCAACACCCGTAACGGTCGTCTTGACGGTGTCCTTCAGGCCGATGATCTCAACTTCGTCACCAACGTTGATCACGCCACGCTCGACGCGACCCGTCACAACCGTGCCACGACCCGAGATCGAGAAAACGTCTTCGATCGGCATCAGGAACGGGCGGTCAACCGGACGCTCCGGCTGCGGGATGTAGGTGTCAACCGCTTCCATCAGTTCGAGCACGCGATCTTCACCGATCGTCGCGTCGCCATCTTCCAGCGTCACGAGAGCCGAACCCTTGACGATGGGGATATCGTCGCCCGGGAACTGATAGGAGGAAAGCAGCTCGCGCACTTCCATCTCGACCAGCTCAAGCAGTTCCGGATCGTCAACCTGATCGACCTTGTTCAGGAACACGACCAGCGCCGGCACGCCAACCTGGCGAGCAAGCAGGATGTGCTCGCGCGTCTGCGGCATCGGGCCGTCAGCGGCCGACACAACGAGGATCGCGCCGTCCATCTGCGCCGCACCCGTGATCATGTTCTTCACGTAGTCAGCATGACCCGGGCAGTCGACGTGAGCATAGTGACGGTTCTTCGTCTCGTACTCGACGTGCGCCGTGGAAATCGTAATGCCACGCGCACGCTCTTCCGGAGCAGCGTCGATCATGTCGTAGGCACGGTAGGTCGCACCGCCCGTCTTTGCCAGCGTCTTGGTGATCGCTGCCGTCAACGAGGTCTTGCCATGGTCAACGTGACCAATGGTGCCGATGTTGCAGTGCGGCTTCGTGCGTTCGAATTTTGCCTTTGCCATCGTTTTTCTCCAATACCCACCGCCGTGAGACGGCGGGGAAGACTACTCATTTTCAATGCCGACCAGCGCCACAACGCTGCCCGGACGCCCGCTAGCCGGTTTTTCTTACCAGCGATAGTGGCTAAATGCTTTATTCGCTTCCGCCATACGATGCGTGTCTTCACGCTTCTTCACAGCAGACCCGCGATTGTTGATCGCGTCGGTCAACTCATTGGACAGACGGTCCTGCATGGTGCTCTCACCGCGCTTGCGCGAGGCATCGATCAACCAGCGGATCGCCAGCGCCTGACGACGCTCCGTACGCACTTCGACGGGCACCTGATAGGTAGCACCACCAACACGACGCGAGCGAACCTCGACGGCCGGCTTCACGTTATCCAGCGCAGCATGGAACATGGCGACGGGGTCTGCGGACGCACCACCACGGCGACGCATCACTTCAAGCGCACCGTAGACGATACCCTCGGCAGTGGACTTTTTTCCATCGTACATCAGGGCGTTCATGAAACGCGTGATAACGATGTCTCCGAATTTCGGATCGGGAAGGATCTCGCGCTTGACGGCGCGATGACGGCGACTCATGCCTAATGTTCCTCTTACTTCGGACGCTTCGCGCCATACAGCGAACGACGCTGACGACGCTTGGCGATGCCCTGCGTGTCGAGCACGCCGCGCAGGATGTGATAACGCACGCCCGGCAAATCCTTGACGCGGCCGCCACGAATCAACACGACGCTGTGCTCTTGCAGATTGTGACCTTCGCCAGGAATGTAGCTCACGACCTCTTGCCCGTTGGTCAGGCGCACCTTGGCAACCTTACGCAGGGCGGAGTTCGGCTTCTTCGGCGTTACCGTATAGACGCGCGTGCAAACACCGCGCTTCTGCGGGCAACCCTGAAGGGCTGGCACCTTGTTCCGCTTCGCGGCAGGCTCGCGCCCCTTGGCAATCAACTGGTTGATGGTCGGCATACGCCCTTCCCGATCCTTGCTCATCCGCGCAACCGGGCAAAACCCGATCGCGACCCACAACAAAATTCGGCGCGCGACCTAACGTCGCCCGCCCGTGACACTTTTATCGCGTATGGCCTTAGCTTCTCCATCGTCGGAAAAGCGGCACCACATGCGCGCATGCTGTCTATATGACGGCCTTTGACGTCTCGTGAGACGGGGGTAGCCGAGGGCGCGGAACCTACGGCCGCTTGGCTGATAAGTCAAGCGCAACTCACAGAGTCGCACCGCCGATTCGCCCCATTTCCCCATTCAAAGACTTGCATACATAAGGGGCGAGGTTTCCCTCACCCCTGCGGCACGACAGATTACTCCGCCGCGTCGCTGATTTCCGGATTGCTCCGGTTGACGCGCTGGCGATCCTGGGACGCCGCCACCGCGCGAAGCTTGTTCATGACGCTTCCTGTCCCGGCCGGGATCAGACGTCCGACAATCACGTTCTCCTTCAGGCCGTTTAGCGTATCGACCTTGCCTGCCGTAGCCGCTTCGGTCAGCACACGCGTCGTTTCCTGGAAGGAGGCCGCCGAGATGAACGACTGGGTCTGCAGCGACGCTTTCGTGATGCCCTGGAGCACCGGCATCCCTTGAGCCGGACGCTCATTGGCCGCAAGCCGCTTGGCGTTCTCGCCCTCGAACTCGATACGATCCACCGTCTCGCCGATCAGGTAGGTCGTGTCGCCCGGCTCGAGGATCTCGATCTTCTGCAGCATCTGGCGAACGATCACCTCGATATGCTTGTCGTTGATCTTCACGCCCTGAAGTCGATAGACGTCCTGAATCTCGTTGACGAGATAGTCAGACAAGGCCTCGACGCCCATGACCTTCAGAATGTCATGCGGGACACGCGGACCGTCCACCAGCGGATCGCCCTTCTGGACGAAGTCGCCTTCCTGCACGGAGACATGCTTGCCCTTCGGGATCAGATAATTCGTCTCTTCGCCGGTCTCATCGTTCTTCACGATAATGCAGCGCTTCGACTTGTAGTCCTTACCGATCTCGATACGGCCGTCAGTCTCGGCGATGATCGCATGGTCTTTCGGACGACGCGCTTCGAACAACTCAGCCACACGCGGCAGACCGCCGGTGATGTCACGCGTCTTCGAACCTTCACGCGGGATGCGTGCCAGAACGTCACCGGCATGCACCACCGTGCCGTTTTCAACCGACAGCAGCGAATCCGGCGACAGGAAGTAACGCGCATCGTTGCCATTGGCGAGCTTGACGACGTTTCCTGCCTCGTCCTTGACCTGCAGCCGCGGACGAAGATCGACGCCCTTTGCGCCCTGCTTGTAGTCGACGACCACCTTCGACGTCAGACCGGTCACCTCGTCCATCCGCTCCACGAGCGTGATGGAGTCGATCAGATCGAGATACTCGATCGTGCCGGCCTGCTCGGTGATGATCGGCAGGGTGTATGGGTCCCACTCGGCCATCTTCAGACCGCGTGCGACGGCCTGCCCTTCCGTCACCATCAGGCGTGCACCGTAAGGCACGCGATAACGCGCACGCTCGGCACCCTTGTCGTCCGTCAGCAGGATTTCGCAGTTACGCGACATCACAACCGGCACGCCTTGCGAATTCTGCACGACGTTACGGTTCTTGATCGTCACCTTGCCGTCACGTGACGCCTCGACCATCGACTGTTCGGCACCACGAGTCGCCGCACCACCGATATGGAACGTACGCATCGTCAGCTGCGTGCCCGGCTCACCGATCGACTGCGCGGCAATGACACCCACGGCTTCACCGATATTGACCGGCGTGCCACGTGCCAGATCGCGACCATAGCAATGCCCGCAAACGCCAACACGGCTGTCGCATGTTAGCACCGAACGGATCAGAACGCTTTCGACGCCCGACTTTTCGATGACTTCCGCTTCGGCCTCTTCCACCAGCGTGTTGCGCGGATAGAGCACGTCCCCAGTGGCTGGGTTGATGATATCCGCCGCAATCGTACGACCCAGAATACGCTCGGAAAGCGACGAGACAACCTCACCGCCGTCCATCACCGCGCGAACGGTCAGGCCACGCTCCGTGCCGCAATCGTTCTCGACGATGATGCAGTCCTGCGCCACGTCAACCAGTCGACGCGTGAGATATCCCGAGTTCGCCGTCTTCAACGCGGTATCGGCCAGGCCCTTACGCGCACCGTGAGTCGAGGTGAAATAGTCGAGGACCGACAGGCCTTCCTTGAAGTTCGCGATGATCGGCTGTTCGATGATTTCGCCCGACGGTTTCGCCATCAGACCGCGCATACCGGCCAGCTGCTTCATCTGCGCCGGCGACCCACGCGCACCGGAATGGCTCATCATCCACACCGAGTTTGTCGGCTTGCCGATAACCTGGCGCGAAATCTCCTTCATCATCGCAGCCTGCACTTCATCCGTGCAGCGCGACCATGCGTCGACCACCTTGTTATAGCGCTCGCCCGCCGTAATCAGACCGTCCTGATACTGCTGCTCGAACTCCTTGATCTCCAAGGCGGTCCGATCGACCAGTTCCTGCTTCTCCTTCGGGATGATCATGTCATCCTTACCGAAGGAAATGCCGGCCTTCGCCGCATGACGGAAGCCGAGGCCCATCAGACGGTCGCAGAAAATCACAGCCTCTTTCTGGCCACAGTGACGATAGACCGCATCGATCACATCCGACACGTTCTTCTTCGTCAGCTGCTTATTGACCAGCGCGAACGGAATCGCGGAATGGCGTGGCAGGATCTGTGCGATCAGCGCGCGGCCCGGCGTCGTCAGCAGAATCTGCCGCACCACCTGACCGTCCTCGCCCTTCGTCTCCAGACGCAGGCGAATCTTGTCATGCAGCTTCAACGAGCCTTCCGTCATCGCCAGCTCGATCTCGGCAACCGACGAATAGGCAGGCGGACCGGCCTTCACGAGACGACCTTCCGCGTCATACTCCGCCACGTCCGGCATCGTATGATACTCCGGCACTTCCAGGCTGAGATAATACAGACCCAGAACAATATCCTGAGAAGGCACGATGATCGGCTTGCCGTTCGCCGGGCTGAGGATGTTGTTGGTCGACATCATCAGCACGCGGGCTTCCAGCTGTGCTTCGAGCGACAGCGGAACATGCACGGCCATCTGATCGCCATCGAAGTCAGCGTTGAACGCGGTGCAGACCAGCGGATGCAGCTGAATGGCCTTGCCTTCGATCAGGACCGGCTCGAACGCCTGGATGCCCAGACGGTGCAAGGTCGGCGCACGGTTAAGCATGACCGGGTGCTCGCGGATCACCTCTTCGAGGATATCCCACACTTCCGGACGCTCTTTCTCCACCATCCGCTTCGCGGCCTTGATGGTGGTCGCATGCCCGTACTTCTCGAGCTTCGAATAGATGAACGGCTTGAACAGTTCGAGCGCCATCTTCTTCGGCAAGCCGCACTGATGCAGCTTCAGTTCCGGGCCGACCACGATCACCGAACGACCCGAATAATCAACGCGCTTGCCGAGCAGGTTCTGACGGAACCGGCCCTGCTTGCCCTTCAGCATGTCGGACAGCGATTTCAGCGGACGCTTGTTGGCGCCCGTGATCGCACGGCCACGACGACCGTTGTCGAACAGCGCATCCACAGCTTCCTGCAACATGCGCTTTTCGTTGCGCACGATGATGTCGGGCGCACGCAGTTCGATCAGCCGCTTCAGGCGGTTGTTACGGTTGATGACGCGACGATACAGGTCGTTCAGGTCGGACGTTGCGAAACGCCCCCCGTCCAACGGCACCAGCGGACGCAGCTCCGGCGGAATGACCGGCACCAGGTCCAGAATCATCCATTCCGGCTTGGAACCGCTCTCCGAAAACGCCTCGATCAGCTTCAGACGCTTGACCAGCTTTTTCCGCTTGGCTTCGGACGTTGCGTCTTTCAGCTCCTGGCGAAGATGCACCTTCTCCGCATCGCAATCGATGCGCGTCAGCACCTTCTTGATCGCCTCGGCACCGATGCCGACCTCGATCCCGTCGTCACCATATTCGTCCATGGCGTCGAGATACTGGTCTTCCGTCAGCAGGCTGAACTGCTTGAGCGGGCTCGTACCGGATTCGAGAACCACGTAGCTCTCGAAATACAGGATCTTCTCCAGATCCTTCAGCGTGAGATCGACCATGAGGCCGATACGGCTGGGCAGCGATTTCAGGAACCAGATATGCGCAACCGGCGAGGCCAGCTCGATATGGCCCATGCGCTCGCGACGGACCTTGGCCAGCGTAACTTCCACACCGCACTTTTCGCAGACAATGCCGCGAAACTTCATGCGCTTGTACTTGCCGCAGAGGCACTCGTAATCCTTGATCGGACCGAAAATGCGTGCGCAGAACAGACCATCACGCTCCGGCTTGAACGTGCGGTAGTTAATCGTCTCCGGCTTCTTGATCTCACCGTAAGACCAGGAACGGATCTGCTCGGACGAGGCGAGCTGAATCTTGATCTGGTCGAAGGACAGGCTCTGCCCCGTCTGACCGAGAATCTTCATGAGTTCGTTCATGCGCCGAAACCCCACTGCGCGGTGCGCCCGGCCGAAGCCGGCGCCGCCGCGTTAGAAATAAACCGAGAGAATGAGCAGAGCGACATGCCTTACGAGCCGCTCTGCTCAAGATCGACGTTCAGGCCGAGAGACTTCAGTTCCTTGATGAGCACGTTGAAGCTCTCCGGAATGCCGGCCTCGAAATCGTCATGCTCACGCACGATGGCCTCATAGACCTTGGTGCGGCCGGATACGTCGTCCGACTTCACCGTCAGCATTTCCTGCAGCGTATACGCCGCACCGTAAGCCTCCAGCGCCCACACTTCCATCTCGCCGAAGCGCTGACCACCGAACTGCGCCTTACCACCCAGCGGCTGCTGCGTGACCAACGAATACGGACCGATCGAACGAGCGTGGATCTTGTCGTCCACGAGATGATGCAGCTTGAGCATGTAGATATAGCCAACGGTCGTCTTGCGCTCGAACGGCTCACCCGTACGACCGTCGATCAACTGCGACTGCCCGGACTTGTCCACGCCGGCCTTGGCCAGCATGTCCTCGATATCCGGGATCGACGCACCATCGAACACCGGCGTCGCGATCGGCACGCCCTTGCGCAGGTTACCGGCCAGCTCCATCAACTGCTCGTTCGGCAGGGTCGCAATATCGCTGGTGTAGATGTCGTCACCATAGACATCCTTCAGACGATCCAGCAGTTCCTGCTTCTTCTCGCCCGTGCGCTGATAATCGTCCGCCAGTCGACCGATATCCTGCCCGAGATTGGCACAGGCCCAGCCCAGATGCGTCTCGAGAATCTGACCGACGTTCATGCGCGACGGCACGCCCAGCGGGTTCAGAACCAGATCCACGGCTGTGCCATCCTCAAGGAACGGCATGTCCTCGACCGGCACGACGCGCGAGACGACACCCTTGTTACCATGACGACCGGCCATCTTGTCGCCCGGCTGCAGCTTACGCTTCACCGCCACGAACACCTTGACCATCTTCATGACGCCCGGCGGCAGTTCGTCGCCACGCTGCAGCTTCTCGACCTTGCTGTCGAAACGCGCCTGGATGCGCCCGACGGCAGCATCGAATTCACGGCGCAGCGTCTCGATCTCGGACATCACGCTGTCATCGGACACGACGATGTTGCGCCATGCACCACGCGGATGCTCCGCCAGCACGTCTTCCGTGATGACCGTGCCGGACTTGATGCCCTTGAAGCCCGCACCCGCCGTCTGATTGAGCAAACGCTCACGCAGACGATTCAGGAAACTGCGCTCCTGGATCGCACGCTCATCGTCCCGATCCTTCGTGAGACGCTCGATCTCGGCGCGCTCGATTGCCATCGCGCGCTCGTCCTTGTCCACGCCACGGCGGGAGAAGACGCGCACGTCAACGATCGTGCCCGTGGTGCCGGGCGGCAACTTCAGCGACGTATCGCGAACGTCGGAAGCCTTTTCACCGAAGATGGCGCGCAGAAGCTTTTCTTCCGGCGTCATCGGGCTTTCACCCTTCGGCGTCACCTTGCCAACCAGAATGTCGCCCGGATTCACTTCCGCGCCGACATAGACGATTCCCGCCTCGTCGAGGTTGCGCAGCGACTCTTCGCCGACATTCGGAATATCGCGCGTGATCTCTTCCTGGCCCAGCTTGGTATCGCGGGCCATGACCTCGAACTCCTCGATATGGATCGAGGTGAAGACGTCATCACGCGCGATCCGCTCGGAAATCAGGATCGAGTCTTCGAAGTTGTAACCGTTCCAGGGCATGAACGCGACCAGCACGTTCCGGCCCAGCGCCAGTTCGCCCAACTCGGTGGACGGACCGTCGGCAATGATATCGCCCGCATGCACGGTATCGCCCACGCGCACCAGCGGACGCTGGTTGATGCAGGTACTCTGGTTGGAACGCATGTATTTACGCAGACGATATATATCGACGCCCTGCGTTGCACCCGCGACATCCGTCGCCCGCACCACGATACGCGCGCCATCGATCTGATCGACGACACCATTGCGCTTGGCGACGATCGTCGCGCCCGAGTCGTGCGCGACGGCTGCTTCCATGCCGGTGCCAACCAGCGGCGCATCGGCACGTACCAGCGGCACGGCCTGACGTTGCATGTTCGAGCCCATCAGCGCGCGGTTGGCGTCATCGTTCTCAAGGAACGGAATCAACGCCGCGGCCACGGAAACAAGCTGCTTCGGCGAAACGTCACATGCCGTGACCTGCTCAGGCGGCACAAGGCGGAAGTCGCCTGAACGACGGACCGACACCAGCTCGTCGGTCAGTTCGCCCGTTTCCTTGTTCTGCTTCGCGTCAGCCTGCGCAACGATCAGCTTGTCCTCTTCCATCGCGGAGAGGTACTTCCAGCCATCCTGCAATACGCCGTCCTTGACCAGGCGATACGGCGTCTCGATGAAGCCGTACTTGTTCACCTTGGCATAGGTCGACAGCGAGTTGATCAGACCGATGTTCGGCCCTTCCGGCGTTTCGATCGGGCAGATACGACCATAATGCGTCGGATGAACGTCACGAACCTCGAAGCCGGCACGCTCACGCGTCAGACCGCCCGGGCCAAGCGCCGAAAGACGACGCTTGTGCGTGACTTCGGAAAGCGGGTTGGTCTGGTCCATGAACTGGCTGAGCTGCGACGAGCCGAAAAACTCGCGCACCGCCGCCGCCGCAGGCTTGGCGTTAATCAGGTCATGCGGCATCACCGTGTCGATATCGACTGAGCCCATGCGCTCACGAATCGCACGCTCCATGCGGAGCAGACCGACACGATACTGGTTTTCCATCAGCTCGCCGACCGAGCGGACACGACGGTTACCGAGGTTATCGATGTCGTCGATCTGGCCGCGACCGTCCTTGAGTTCGCACATGATCTTGACCGTGCGCAGGATGTCCTCCTTGCGCAGGACACGCAGCGTGTCCGGCGCATCGACTTCCAGACGCATGTTCATCTTCACCCGACCGACAGCCGAAAGGTCGTAGCGGTCCGGATCGAAGAACAGACCACGGAACATCGCTTCCGCCGTCTCCGGGGTCGGCGGCTCGCCCGGGCGCATGATGCGGTAGATGTCCACAAGCGCGTCGTCGCGGGACATGTTCTTGTCGACGGCGAGCGTATTGCGAATCCACGGACCATGCTGACCATCGACGGACAGCATCGGCAGTTCGGTGACACCGGCATCTTCCAGCGCGGCCAGACGTGCTTCCGTCAGTTCCTCGCCGGCCTCGGCGTAGATTTCGCCGGTATGCTCGTTGACGAGGTCATGCGCCACGAACCGGCCCAGAAGATCGGCACGACCGACGAGCACGACCCGCGTGTTCTCGGCAATCTTGCGCACGGCGCGCGCCGTCAGCTTGGCATCGGCTTCCGCGACGACCTCACCGGTATCGGCATCGTACAAGGGCTCAAGCAGCTTCAGGCCACGGAACGCCTCAGGATCGAACGGGCGCGCCCAACCCTTCGGCATCCGCGTGAAAGGCACTTCATTGTAGAAGTAGCCGAGGATTTCATCCTGATCCATGCCGCGGATCGGCATCGCATCGACATCGCCACCCTCTTCCGCCTTCGCAGCACGAGCAGCAATCGAATTCTCGCCCTCAAGGGCGTAAAGCAGAGTCGTGACCGGCAGCTTACGCTTGCGATCGATACGCACGTAAATCAGGTCCTTGGCGTCGAACTCGAAGTCGAGCCACGAACCGCGATAGGGAATGACACGCGCGGCAAAGAGATATTTGCCGGAAGAATGCGTCTTGCCCTTGTCGTGATCGAAGAACACGCCGGGGCTGCGATGCATCTGGCTGACGATGACGCGCTCGGTGCCATTGATGATGAACGTGCCATTGTCGGTCATGAGCGGCATGTCGCCCATGTAGACAGGCTGCTCCTTGATGTCGCGGATCGAGCGCGACCCCGTATCCTCGTCCACATCCCAGACGATCAGGCGCAGGATCACCTTCAGCGGCGCGGCGAATGTCAGACCGCGCTGGATGCATTCCTCGACATCGTATTTCGGCTCTTCGAGTTCGTAGGACACGAACTCCAGGCGACCACGCCCGGCAAAATCGTTGATCGGAAAGACCGAGCGGAAAACTTCCTGCAAACCCGCCTGCTGACGGCTATCCGGCGAGACGTTCATCTGTAGGAACGCTTCGTAACTCGCACGCTGCACGTCGATCAGATTGGGCATCGGTGCGACTTCGGGGATGCGCCCGAAGCTCTTGCGAATACGCTTGCGTCCCGTGAACGATTTGGTGATCGCGTTCATCTATCCCTGCCCCTTCGCACCAGACCTTCGGGTCGTCCGCACATGATCTTTCGCAAGACATGTCCGGCCGACCGGAACGACCGGTCGCATTCGACGTTTCCACATTTCAATACGGCTGTCCGACCGGCTATCATAAACCAATCCGCCGCAACGGCAAATCGGGCGGGAACCGTTGCCGACTCCCGCCCTGACCCGCATATTCCACGAAGTCCGGCAATACACGGATGCATTGCCGGACCGGCGGAATTCTTACTTGATTTCGACCTTGGCGCCGTTGTCTTCCAGCACCTTCTTGATCTTCGCCGCGTCGTCCTTGCTGACGCCTTCCTTGACGGTCTTCGGCGCGCCTTCGACCAGGTCCTTGGCTTCCTTCAGGCCCAGGCCCGTGATGCCACGGATTTCCTTAATCACGTTGATCTTCTTGTCGCCAGCGGCGGCGAGAACAACGGTGAACTCGGTCTGCTCTTCAGCCGGTGCGGCAGCAGCGCCCGGCGCAGCGGCAACAGCCGCCACCGGAGCAGCAGCGGAAACGCCCCACTTCTCTTCGAGCAGCTTGGAAAGCTCAGCCGCTTCGAGAACGGTCAAAGCGGATAGTTCGTCAACAATCTTGTTTAGGTCGGCCATGATGATGGTCCCTATATATGCACTGGTTTCTGGTTAACAATCCCGCCCCGCTCACGCGGCACGGTATCGCGTGATAATCAGGCTGCCTCTTCGCCCGTCTTGGCATAGGCGCCAAAAACGCGCGCAAGCTGTCCGGCCGGCGCCTGGACAACGCCTGCGATACGCGTCGCCGGGGTATTGATCATACCCACCAGCTTCGCACGCAGTTCGTCCAGCGACGGCAGTTCGGCCAATGCCCGGATACCATCCGCATTCAGCGTCTGCGCACCCAGGGCGCCACCGAGCACCACCAGCTTGTCGTTCGTCTTGGCGAACTCGACGATCACCTTCGCCACAGCCACAGGCTCATCCGCCCACGCAAGCGCGGTCGGCCCCTTCAGCAGCGGCAGGATGCCGTCGAATTGGGTCCCATCCAGAGCGCGGCTGGCCAGCCGGTTCTTCGCAACCTTATATGTCGCACCCGCCGCGCGAACGCGTCGACGAAGCTCCGTCACATCAGCGACCGTCAAACCCTTATTCTGGGTGACGACCACCATTGACGTGCTGCCGAACACGTTGGCGAGGAATTCGACAAAGGCCCGCTTTTCCGTACGGTCCAAATCCATTCTCCTCGTCAGCCGGAAAACCAAGGTCTTCCAGCCCGGTTACCCATGGCGCATCCCCATCAGGGGAAAACGCCGCTCGCCTGTCCTCGCCCGGAACCCAGTGCTGAGGGGATCTGAACCCCAAAACGCTACGCCCCGTCTGTCGCCCGCGAACGATGCCGTTCCTTAAGAGACTCCATGAAGCCTCACGTGCGGTCTCGGACAGGTTTGGAAGCAGCCGATCGCTCAGCCACCCCTACGCCGCCACGGCCGAAACCGTGACGTCATTTCAAAAAATCAGGCGCCCAGCGTGGTGACGTCGAGACGCAGACCCGGACCCATCGTGGAAGACAGCGCCGCCTTCTTCAGATACGTGCCCTTCGCACCCGACGGACGGGCCTTCTGCACCGCATCGACCAACGCGCGGATGTTCTCTTCCAGCTTGGCCGCATCGAAAGAAGCCTTGCCAACGCCAGCGTGGACGATACCGGCCTTTTCGGCGCGATACTCGACCTGACCCGACTTCGCCGCCGTGATCGCACCCTTGACGTCCATCGTCACGGTGCCGAGACGGGGGTTCGGCATCAGACCACGCGGGCCGAGGATCTTACCCAGACGACCGACCAGCGCCATCATGTCCGGCGTCGCAATGCAACGATCGAACGCGATTTCACCGTTCTGAACCTTTTCGGCCAGATCTTCCGCACCAACGACTTCCGCACCAGCCGCCTGCGCTTCCTCAGCCTTCGCACCACGTGCGAAAACACCGACGCGCAACGTCTTGCCCGTGCCATTCGGCAGGGAGATTAGGCCACGCACCATCTGGTCGGCATGACGCGGATCGATGCCCAGATTCAGCGAGATTTCGACAGTCTCGTCGAACTTCGCCTTCGCATTGCTCTTCACGAGGTTGATCGCCTCGTCCAGGGCATACGGCTTGTTGCGCTCGACGGTCGCGCGCGCAGCGTTCAGACGCTTGTTCTTGGCCATCAGATCAGCCCTCCACCACCGAAATGCCCATCGACTTGGCGGAACCGGCGAGCATGCGCACCGCACCGTCCAGGTCGTTGGCGTTCATGTCCTTGCCCTTCTCCGCGGCGATCTCGCGCAGCTGCGCGATCGTCACCGAACCGACGGCCGCACTCTTGCCGACCGTCTGGCTGCCCTTGGAGATCTTGGCGGCCTTCAGAAGGAAGTAGGTGTTCGGCGGGGTCTTGGTGATGAACGTGAAAGTACGATCCGCATAGGCCGTGATGACCACCGGAATCGGCATGCCGGGCTCGAGGCTCTGCGTCTTGGCGTTGAACTCCTTGCAGAACTGCATGATGTTCAGACCGCGCTGACCGAGCGCCGGACCAACCGGCGGCGACGGATTCGCCTTGCCGGCAGGAATTTGCAACTTGATGTAGCCAACGACTTTCTTGGCCATATCCGGGTCTCCTTATGGTTCGCCCGAACCGCGGTTCTCACGACGATGGGCACCAAAGGTGGCGCCCATACCTCTCCCGCGTTCCGAATTGAGAGGCGGCCCCTTACCGCCCCTGAGAGGGAGCTGTCAAGCCCCCGGCCACCTGCGGCAGCGCATAATTGCCGCCCAGATCGCCATCCGCCGGGGATTCATGTGTCTCGATCCCGCCGGCCGGCAGCGGATGATGCAGCCCCTCGTATTGCAGGGCGTGAATCGGATCGATCGACTTGATGCTGGGCAGTTCGCTGCGATCCCAGCCACCGCCAAGAGCGCGCACAAGACGCACGGTCGCCTGAAGCTGAATCGTCTGCGCCTGCACCTCGTCGATCCGGGCCACCAGCGCCGCCTGCTGTGCGACAACGACGTCGAGATAGTTCGTCAGCCCACCAGTATATAGCGCCATGGTCATGCGCTGCGTGCGCAAGGCCGCGGCCACCGCCTGTGCCTGGCGTTCCTGCTGAACCTTGAACTGGCCCGTCTGGCTCAACCCGTCTTCCACATCCTGGAATGCCGAAAGCACGACGGAACGGTAGTTATCGGCACTCTGGCGATACTGCGACCAGGCCCTTTGCAAGGCGGCGCGCCGCAGGCCACCGGTGAACAGAGGTTCCACGGCCTGCACGCCGTATTGCCACATGGAGTTCGCCAGATTGGCCAGATCGAACCCATTGTTCATGAAGCCGCCGGAGGCGCTGAACGTCACGTCAGGATAGAACGCCGCACGCGACACACCGATCGCCCGGCTCGCCGCTGCCATATTCCGCTCGGCAGCCGCCACGTCCGGACGACGCTCCAGCAATTGCGACGGCAACCCGGCGGCAACGTAAACATTGCCGAATCGCATATTCTGGGACGTTTCCGGAACAACATGGAATGCCGCCGGCACCGTATTGGTCAGAACGGCGATCGCGTGTTCCAGCACCTGCCGCTGCGCGACCGCGTTACTCTGCGACGCCATGGTCGAATAGAGCTGATCTTCCGCGCGCGAGACATCGAGCCCGGCCGCGATCGCACCACTCTGGCGCAGCTTCGTGATCTGCACCGCGGTCTGGTAATAGCGGATCGAGTCGGCATAAACCGCGATCTGGGCATCCAGCCCGCGCAGGCCGATATAGTCCGAGGCGAGTTCTGCCTCCAGGCTCAGCCGCGTATTGGCGTAATCCGCCGCCGAAGCCTGCGCGAGGTTCTTCTGCAACCGCGTGTTGTTACGGATGCGGTCCCAGAAATCCGGCTCCCACGTCGCAGCACCACTATAGAATTCACTCGATTCGTATGTCAGCGCCGTCGATGACGACCGCCACAACCGCGTCAGCGAGCTTTTGTATTTCGCACCCCCCGCGTTACCCGTTACCTGCGGATAGAGCTGGGCTTCGGTTTCACGCGCAATATCACGGGACTGCGTGAACGCTTCCGCCTGTGCCTGAAGGTCAGGATTGACCAGAAGCATGCGCCCCTCCAGCGCGTCCAGTTCCGGATCCTTGAACATCTTCCACCAGTCGCCGTGCGGCGTGCCGTCCGCCGGCCTGCCATCGGTCATGACGCCATGACCACGCCAGCCATTCGGGTAGAGATAGCTCGGCGGGTGATAATCCGGCGCCAGATCGCAGGCACTCAGCGATGCCATCAGCAAAGTGCCGAACGCCGCGCCCGTCCGGCGAAGCGCCCGCCGCCTGCGAACGCGGCGATGCTGCTTATGTTCATGCAAGATCATTGGCGCGCCCCGGCCTCCGGTGACGGACTGTTGTCCTCGGGCATCGCCCGGGTATCGTCATGAGGATTCGGCACGTTCCTGCGCGGCATGGCTGTCGCCTCGTTGTAGCCCGGCGTCGGCGGCTGGACGCGCACCTCCTGCCCTTCAAGCATGTCCGCCGTCGGATTGGCGACGATCTGGTCGTGCGTGGTCACACCGCCCAGAATCTGCACCGTCGTGCCGAAGTTGATGCCGACTTTCACGTCCACCAGATGGACGCGATTGTTAACGATCTCAACCACTTGCATGCCCTGGGCACGGAACAGCAGAGCGTTCTCGGGCAGGATCAGGACGGATGGATCACCCGGCGCCTCGAAATGCGCCGTCGCATAGGAATCGGGCCATAATGTCTGGTCATCGTTACCTACGGTCAATTCCGTCGTCACCGTGCGGGTTGCGGCGTTGAAGGCCTGCGCGGTCGCCAGGAATTCAGCCTGATACTCTTTGCCGGGATATTGCGGCACCGTCAGCTTCGCGCGCAACTTGTCGGAGATCACAGCTGCGTAATCCTGCGGCACGGAGACGAAGACGCGCATGCGATGCATATCGGCAACGGTGAACAGTTCCGATGCACTCCCGCGGGAGTTCACATCACCACCGCCGGCATTCACATAATCGCCGACATTGACCAGGCGCGACGTCACGACACCATCGAACGGCGCCACGATCTTCTTGAAGTTCTCCAGCGCGACGTAACGATCGACTTCATGCTGCGCCTGATCGACCTGCGCCTTCTCCGCCGCCGCGTTGGCCGCCTGAACGTCCACCTCCTGGCGGGATACCGCCTGGGTGCCTTTCAACGCCGCCCAGCGATCCGCCGTAATCACCGCCAGCCGGTAACGGGCCATGACCACATTGTAGTTCGCCTTCGCCGCCTCGTATTGCGCATCGAGGCTCGGCGTATTGATCTCGGCAAGGACGTCGCCCGTTTTCACGTGCGCGCCATAGTCCTTGTACCACATTTTCACGTAGCCGGAGACCTGCGCATAGATCGGCGCCTGATACCACGCCGCCAGATTGGCAGGCAGGTTCAGGTGACGCACCTTCGGCCCCGGCTCAGCCTGGATGAGCGAGACAGTGGGCTTGGACTCTTCATCGGCCTCACTGGTCAGGGCGCTGTAATGCGCACTGCGCTCGACGATGCCCCAGATCGCCAGGATGATGGCGATGGCGACAAGCACCAGCAGGATAAGCCGTGAGCGGCCGCTGCGATGCGGGGTTGGCTGGTGCACCTGGCTCACGCGTGGCCTCCTTCAGCGCCGCTTTCCTGCGGCTTCTTGTAATGCATGATGGCGAAAACACAGGGGACGAACAGCAATGTCGCCACGGTCGCCACGAGTAGTCCGCCAATGACGGCCTTGCCGATCGGCGCATTGTCGGAGTTGCTGATCGACATCGGGATCATGCCGATGATCATCGCCGACGCCGTCATGACGACGGGCCGGATACGCTCGTAACCGGACTCGATCGCCGCCTTGATCACGTCGCCATGCAACTCCAGTCGTTCCCGGGCAAAGGCCACGACCAGAATGGCGTTGGCCGTCGCCGTGCCCATGCACATGATCGCCCCCGTCAGCGCCGGCACCGACAGGGCCGTATGCGTCAGGAACAGGCTCCACGCGATTCCGCCCAGCGCGCCCGGCAGGGCCGTGATGATGACGAACGGATCGAGCCAGGACTGGAAGTTCACGACGATGATCAGATAGACCAGCGTGATGGACATCGCGAGACCAACGATCAACTGCACATACGCGCCGTTCATCGTCGTCGCCTGACCGCGCACCACCAACTGAGAACCATGCGGCAATTCGGACCGCATGCTATTGGCCACCCGCTCGACCTCGCGCGAGACCGTGCCGAGGTCGAGATCCTCGTTCGCGCCATACACATCGAAAACCGGCATGATGTTGTAATGCGCGACTTCCGCCGGCGTGCCGACCTGCTCGATATCCGCCAGCGCGCCCAGCAACTGCGGCCGCGCGTTCGTCGGATTGCCATCACCACGATCGATAGGCACCGTCTCCAGATCGTTCAGCGTCTGCAGATAGTTTGCTGGCGTCTGAACGTCGATCAACTGCGACGTGCCCTGGCGGTTCAGGTAATAGGTCTGCCCGACCTGCGCACTGCCCGACAGCACGACCAGCGCGTTCTGCGCCACGTCCTGCTCGGTGATGCCCGTGCCGAGGGCGAAGCTGCGACGGTTGTTGATCGCCAGCGTCGGCTGCGTCATCGGTTCCTGCACGACGACATCCGTCAGACCCGTGATGCGGCGCATCTTCTGAGCCAGTCGGTTGGCGAAAGCGAAGTTGCCATAAAGGTCGCGCCCGACGATCTGCACGTCGATCGGCGACGGCAGACCGAAGTTCAGGATCTTCGCCGTCAGGTCCGCCGGCTGGAACGTAAACTGCGTTCCGGGGAACGCGTCGATCAGCGCCCGCCGCACCTTGCGACGATATTCCGCCGTGGGGCTTTCGTCGTTCTTGAGCGAGATCGTGAGATCGCAGTCCTCCGTGCCGACGGTCGGCGTCGGGATGAACGCCTGGTTGAGCTGCGAGAACGGCAGACCGCAGTTATCCACGATCGCTTCCACCTGCCCCGGCAGGGTCTCGCGGATCTTCTGGTTCACCAGGCCGGAAATCTTGCCCGATTCCTCGATGCGCGTTCCGATCGGCGCACGCATGTGCATCTGCAACGAGCCGGATTTGATCTCCGGGAAGAAGTCCTGACCGATGAAATACAACAGCCCCATCGAACTGACGGCCGCGATCAGGAACAGGGTCACGAAACGCCCGCGGATCGCGATCAGCCCGATGAGCACCTCCTGATAACGCTCCCGGAAATTCGCGAAACCACGCTCGAAGCCCTGCTGGAAACGCCCGAAGAAGCCCTTCTTCTGCATGTCGTCATGGTTGCGATGCGCCGCCACCTGGGCCGCGAGCATGTAGTTGGCCATCGTCGGCACAAGTGTTCGCGACAGAATGAAGGAGGCGATCATCGCGAAGATGATCGCTTCGGCCATCGGCATGAACAGCCAGCCCGCAACGCCCGTCAGCTCGAACAGCGGCATCCACACGATACAGATACAGGTCGTCGAGACGAAGGTCGGAATGACGATCTGGTTGGCCGCATCGATGATCGCGGTCTCCAGATCCTTGTCCATCTCCAGATGGGCATCGATGTTCTCGATCATGACGGTCGCGTCATCGACGAGAATACCAACGGCCAGCGCCAGGCCACCCAACGTCATGACATTGATCGACTGCCCTGCCAGCCCCAGCCCGATCACGGAGCAGAGAATGGCCAGCGGAATGGACGTCGCCACGATCACCGTCGAGCGCCACGAGCCAAGGAACAGGAGCACCGCGAGGCTGGTCAGCACGGCCGCAATGACCATCTCACGCACGACGTCCTCGACCGAATCCTTCACGAAACTGGACGCGTCCGTCAGGATCTTGATCGAAACACCCTTCGGCAACGTGCTGATGATCTGCGGCAGCAGTTTCTTGACGCCCGCGACCACTTCGAGCGTCGAGGCATTGCCGCTCTTCATGATGACGATCAACACGGCCTGGTGACCCTTCACCAGCACCATGTTCATCTGCGGCGGCCCGCCACGATGCACCCAGGCCACATCGCGCAAATAGACAACGGAATTGCCCACCTGCTTGATCGGCATGTTGTTGAACACATCCACGTCGAGCGGGGCGGCGTTCGTATGCACCATGTAATCCAGCGCACCGATCTTCTGGTCACCGGCAGGCAGAACGATGTTCTGCGTGTTCAACGCCTTGGAGACATCGACCGGCGACAGATTGTGGGCCATCAGCTTGGTCGGATCGATATCCACCATGATGTCCGGCGCCAGACCACCATAAGGGTTCGGGATCGCCGCGCCCGCCACCGACACGAGCTCAGGCCGGATCAGATTGGACGCCATATTGTAGATATCGGAGCCGCTCATGTTCTGCGCGTTGATCTGCAGCGTCAGAACCGGAACGGAAGAGGCATTGTAGGTCAGGATCAACGGCGGCGTCGCACCCGTCGGCATCTGCTTGATGACAGTCTGCGAGACGGACGTGATCTGCGTCTGCGCCACAGCCGTATCCGTGCCCGGCTGAAAGAAGATCTTGACGATACCGCGGCCGTAATACGACTGGCTTTCGATATGTTCGATATTGTTGACCGTCGCGGTCAGTGAGCGTTCGTAATAGTAGACGACGCGACCGGACATATCTTCCGGCATTAGTCCCGTATAGGACCAGACAACCGCAACCACCGGAATGTTGATATTCGGAAAGACGTCAGTCGGCGTCGTGAAGATCGCCCGGATACCGAATATCAGAATAAGAATTGACAGAACGACAAACGTATAAGGCCGCTTTAATGCGGTAACGACAATCTCGTTCATGCCGACTTCCCGACGCGCAGACGCGGGAGATTAGCCGCATGCGCCATGACGCATCGGTTACTTCCAGGAAACATCGCGTAGCCCCTTCCAATCGGGTCCAGCAATACAGCCCCGACCGGAAACGACAAGGAAATTGGAATTTAAGTTTCGATGACGGCGCGGTTCTCGAGACTCGCCCTGTTACAGTGCGTAACGTCCTTCAAGACCCCATCGGCATCCGCCAACGCCTCGACGCCATGCCACGGGAAACCGATCTCGAAGATACAGCCCGGGTTTGTCTCACGCGTGCTCGCCGCCCGGATTGTCAGGCTGGCTGAGTGAAGACGCAGGATCGCCGAAACGAGGCTCAAGCCCAGGCCGCTTCCGGGAATATGACGACTTTTATCCGAACGGTAGAACCGCCCGAGCACCGCCGTCCTCTCACTTTCGGCAATACCGATACCCGTATCGGCGACGCTCAGGACCACGTCACCCTCTCCCGGCGCGGCATGTGCCCCATGGTTGAGATGTGCCGCGATCACCACGGCGCCCCCCGCCTGCGTGAACTTCAATGCATTGTCGATCAGGTTCGCCAGAACCTCGATCAACAAGTCGCGATCACCGAACACGAACAGGCGGTCGCGATCCTGCGTCTCCGACGTCAGGGCAATGCCCTGCGCCTCGGCGATCGGTTCATACAGATCGATGATGTCATCTACGATCATGCCGGCATCGACACGCGCGAAGCCTGCCCGCCGCCGACCGTTTTCGATCTCGCCGATACGCAGCAGTGCCGTGATGACCGAAAAGCACTGATCCAGATCCTGCGTCGCCTGCCCGATGACGCCGTTCAGGTAATCGGTATCGTGCGGCCGCGACGTCGCACGCTCCAGTCGGGCCCGCACGCGTGTCAGCGGCGTGCGCAGATCATGGGCGATGTCGTTCCCCACATCGCGAATCTCGTCCAGCAGGTGCTCAAGCCGGTCCAGCATCCGGTTCACCGATCCGGCCAGCCTTTCCAGATCGTCCCGCTCCCGCGCCACCGGCAGGCGTTCATGCAGATCACCATCCATGATCCGGTCGATGGCTTCGTGCATGATCTTCACGCGTGCCAGCGCGCGGTGGCTCAGGACGATACCGGTCATCAGTGCGAACGCCACGATCGGCAACACTGAAATCCAGACGGCACGGCGGGTCATGTAATGCAGTTCGGTCAACATATGCAGCGAATGCGCCAGCACCAGAACGCGATCGCCGGGCACGCGCACCGCGAGGAAGCGCATCTCGTAAGGTGCGTCTTCCGGCGGCTGCACGCGCAGCTGATGCACCTCCCCATCGATCACCAGACCATCCGGCCACGTCTTGATATCGCCGGCCAGCGGATGGAACCCGGAGTCGAAGAGCCCCGCGCCATTGAGGACGATGCGCAGATTGTCCCGCGCCCGCTCGCGGACCTCGTACTCCAGCCGCGCGGGCGTTTCATGCACCAGAACGTCCGCTTCGCGCTTCAGTAACACCTCCGAACGATGCGCCTCGAAATGCGACAACTGAACGAAGACCAGCACGAATTGCAGCACCATCGCGCCGATCATGGCGCCGACGACCGCCAGTGTCAGACGGAACGTCGCCGTCCGGAAGATATCAGCCCGGAACACGCAACATGAATCCGGCCCCACGAATGCTCTGGATCAACGGCGTCTCATCCGGCGCATCGACCTTGCGCCGCAACTTGCCGATATGGACATCCACGAGATTTGTCTGGGGGATGAACCGGTAATTCCAGACATCCTCAAGCAGCATCGTGCGCGTCAGCACCTGATTGGGCCTGCGCAGGAGATATTCAAGCAGGCGGAACTCGCGTGGCAGCAACTCGATCTCGCGCCCGTCGCGCCGGACGCTTCGATCGATCAGATCCATCTCCAGCGGCCCGACGCGCAACATCGTCGCACGCGTGTCGTTCGGACGACGCATCAGCGCCTCGAGACGCGCCGCCAGTTCGTCCATCGCGAACGGCTTCGTCAGATAGTCGTCACCGCCGGCTTTCAGCCCGCTGACACGATCGTCGACAGCCGACAGCGCGGAGAGGACCAGCACGGGCGTATAGATATTCTGCGCGCGCAGCTTCTCGATGACAGCCAGGCCATCGAGCATCGGCAACATCCGATCGAGGATCATCAGATCGAACGGCTCGCTGGAAGCCGCCTGCAACCCGGCGGTGCCGGTTTCCTCGTGTCGCACGGTGAAGCCGCGCGCCGTCAGCTCCTCGACCACTTCATTGGCGAGGCTCTCGTCGTCTTCCACGAAGAGAATGCGCGGCACCGATACCATCTCAGCCTTCGGCGCGTCCTGCGTGACATCGGTCATCATGAAGGCATGAATGACGAAACGAACGGGAATCCGACACTAAATTCGGTTTAAAGCTCATCGAATACTTCCACCTCCTCGTCCTGCGTGGCCGGTCCGTCGAGGTGACGCAGCTTCCGCCCCAGAACGCGCGTGCGCCGGCGCGCCTCGTCGATCGTGTTGCCCATGGCGCCCGCGCTGCGTGCCAGCTTGTCCAGCACGGCGTCCATGCGCAGCATCTCCTGTCGCGTCAGACCCAGCAGACGCGCAATGGCGTCTGTCCGGTCTTCCAGCGCCAACGTGACATATCCGAGATGAACGGTGCGCAACATCGCCGGAATCAGCGCGGGACTCATGACAATCACACGATGAACACGTCCGATCTCATCAATCAGTCCCGGAATACGCGCGATTTCCGCGTAGAGCCCATCCGTCGGCAGATAAAGCACGGCAAATTCGACGGTAAACGGCGGAAGGATATACTTCTCCGAAACCTTGCGCGCTTCCAGCCGCATGGCACTTTCAAGGCCCCGGCGCGCCGCACGCTCGGCATCCGCGTCCGCCCGCGCCACGGCATCCAGCAGCCGCTCGTAGGCTTCAGTCGGAAATTTGCTGTCGATGGCCAGACGCGGCGGCACAGCGCTGCGCACCGGCATGCGCAACGCGAACTCGACCACCTCTCCACCATCCCCCACGCGAAAATTGTGATCGTAGGCGTCTGGCGGCAGGACGTCGTCGAGAATGGCGCGCAACTGCGCCTCACCCCAGCCACCACGCGTCTTGACGTTGCCGAACAGGCGCTTCAGATCGCCGATCTGCGCCGTCACCGCCGTCACCTCGCCGATCGCCTTCTGCATGGCGGTGAACTGTTCCACAACACGCTGGAAGGATGTCTGCATCTGCCGTTCGACAGCGACGTGCAACTGCTCGTCAACCGATGCGCGTATCCGCTCAAGCTGCTCCGTATTGACGCGGGCCATCTCCCGCAACGCATCCGCCTGCGCCACGCGTGCATCGGCCTGATCCTGCCCCAGGCCACGCGTCAGGACATTGAGGCGATCGGCAATCTCAAGGCGAAACTGATCCAGTCGCCCGGCCAGTGCACGCTCCATCTCGGTCAGGCGCTGGCGTTGATATTCCGCATCCGCGTTCTGATCCGCAGCCGCACGATCCTGCATCGCACCGAGACGCATCAGCAGATCATGCGCACCACGATCGCGGCTGCCGGGCCTCAGCCACGCCGCGATTGCCGCAAGCAGGGACAGAATGGCAATCAGCCAGGCCAGGCCCGTCGTCCAGTCCATCCCCATCATGCTCTCCTCCGCAAACGACGCCTCTATAGGCGCTCCACAAGCGAAGGGCTATGCGGCATCAAGGCTGATGCACATTCCCATAGGACGCCGCACCAATGCCGGGACATGAACACGGATTGCCCAGCGGCACCTGCGTCGGCATCTTGCACGTGTAAATCCCCGCCTTGCAGGTATAGCCATAACCGACAACCTGCATGCCGGGCGGTGTCGGCCCCGGCGCGGCCGTGCCCTCGCACCCGGCCAACGCCCCGGCAACGCCCACCCCGATCACCGCCATGCCGATACCGCGCGCCATACGACCGATCATGTTCCTGTCCTCTTTCAATGATGATTGGCCCAAACGACAAAAACGAGGCCGGGTTCTCCCCCGGCCTCGTTCTAATCTGAAACAAGCAATTTTATGGCATACCATGCTGTGACGCGTTGGCAGGCGTTAGAACGTATCGCGCTGACGACCGCCGATCGCACCGGCAATGGCGGCGATGAACGCCCCGACCATCATCGAGAAACATGTATAAAACGCCAGTTCCGCCGCGGACTTGCGCGCCGTGTCGGCAGCCTGCTTCGCGTGGGCGATCGCATCCTGCTCCTGCGCAATGACCGCATCGACGCGCCGACCGGCTTCGTCACCCGGCACGCCGGCCTGCGCCGAGACCAGTTGCGTCAGATAGTCATAATCCGCTGAATTGAGTGGCCCACTCGCAGCCTTCGCCAAAACCGGTTCCACCAGCATGCGTCGCGCCATGATGCGCCCCGGCTCGGTCTCGGCGCTGGTCTGTGGCGAGCGGAACAGCACATTGAGCGCATAGGCGTCCACATGCGCAGACGCCACATGGTGCGATGCCGCCTGGCTTGCGTTTTTCAGAAGACCCGAGATGCCGCTACCCGCGACAACGACCGTCAGCACGGCTGCCAGAGCCCACGCCGTCAGGCCAGCCGCCGTATCGCGAAAGGTGACCTCCGTTGCGTGGACACCGCTCAGGTTCGGTCGCAGCCGCCCGGCAAGATAACCACCGAAAAAGGACGATACCCACTGCACCACAATCAGCCAAACAGCGGCGATGGCCGTGAAGGTCAGCGCGGTGGGGTTGTTGCCCGCATGTACCGATACGGAGGAGAAACCGAAGCCGACACCCAGCAGTGTCAGCACCACACCCGTCGCCGCCGCGACGACCGCACCGGCAATGACCGCGCCCCATGAAATACCGGCGCGCGGCGCCGCCACCTCACGATCTTCAACAAATCCCGACATGACGGGCGTCCTCAACGGAAGAACAGAAAAATAATGAGGATGATCGGCAACGGCACACCGAGAAGCCAAAGTAGAATAGGCATATATGTAATCTCCTTATCGCAGACGTAACATCCGCTCTGTCGGAAAGTTCATTCCCTATTCAGCAAACGCTCATCCTTGCGCCGCTCTTTCCTGCATCACCCGTTTCCGGGAACAGCGTTGAACAGCGCGGGCGCCTCGATCGGGAAGCGCACCAGCAGATAAGGCGGGACACGCATATCGTGCTTTTCATTGAATGACGGAAGCCGGTTCCACTGGCCGAACGTGCAGTAGATATGATCGTCCGTCGCGAAAATCCCGTCCGGCGACAGGGCGCGTGGATCGCGAATCATCATCTTGAAGCTGCCGTCCGGATCGCGGCGCAGAATGCAGTCATGTTCGTAGTTTGTCGTGTAAAGGCGGCCATGCCTGTCGAAACATAGCCCGTCCGCCGTGCCTTTCTCGCCCTCGTCCCTGACGGCCGCGCCCAGGGCCTCGTCGGTTGCGTTCATGTCCGAAAGCAAATCCACCGGCAGGCTGTAGAGACGCCGACTGGTCAGCGGCGCATAGAAAAGCCGCGTCTGGTCGGGCGTCAGGGCGATGCCGTCGATGCCGCCGGACACCAGCTGAGGGTGATGCGGAATATATTGCCGGGGCTCGCCTTCGACAATCGCCATGAAACCCGAAACCGGTTGCGCCGAAGGATGCGTGGTCAACACACGGCGAACCTTGCCACTGGCGATATCCGCGATCACCAGACCCGGACTGGTCCCGAACGAGGAGTCGGTCACGAAAACCATCCCAGCCCGACCATGCGCCAGGGACACGCGCAGATCGTTCATGTGACTATCCGGCAGGCGAACCGGCGCGTCGAGCAGGATCCTGTGCACGATCCGGTTCGTCTCCGGATCGATACAGACAATCTTGGCTGCGCCGTCGGGAATCGCATGACCGGCCAGCTTGCCATCGTCGATCGCCCAGATCCGCCCTTTCTGATCGAGCGTCATGCCATGGATCGACATCAGACGGTCCGCTGGCGCAGCACCCGATGGCAGGCTCAAGGCGGCCGAGGGATACGGGACGACCTTACCGTCCTTCAGTTCCCCCAGCGTCGCGCCGGGATGATTGACCGCATGCCGCGGGAAACCAACGAAAATCCGGCCGTTCGGCAGCACCACGATCCCGGACGGACCGGGCCCGTCGAAACGCGCCACGACATCGAACGCACCGTAAGGCTCCGTGCCACGATCCTCGTTTCCAGCCGCCCTGGCAGGCGGCACTGTCGCCGCTGCGGCCGCCGGCGTCATGGTGGCCGCTTGAAGAAAGAAACGTCGTTTCATGAACACTCCCGTTTTTCAGGCATCAACACATCATCCGACATAAGCATCGCAGAAACGCATGCGTTCAGTCACGTTTTGTCATGTTGTGCCTAATACGCAACAATGTCGAACAATGACGACCCTACGGACGATCCAGCAGTTGATATGTTATAACATGTGAGAATAAGAGAGCAGCACGATCACCACACAGCAAGTCAGGCCATTCGATGACCTCCTCGCCCTTCTCCCGCCGCGCCACCTACTGGCTTGCCGCTTCCGCGCTCGTTTCCGCCGGATCTGTGCCCTCTTTCGCCAGAGCGCAGACAACCACCACCGATCAGACGGCAACCCCTGCGCTGGCGAGCACGCCACAGAGTGCCCGCTCCGCTTTCGACGGCAACAGCCCGCGCCAGACCGTTTCGGAAGATGCAAAGCCCGGTGAAGAGCATATCGTCGTCAACGCGAAGCTCGACCAGCAGCGCGCCAACCTCCAGCCCCAGACCGGTGCCACGACCTACCGCTTTTCCCGTCGCGATATCGAAACCATTCCCGGCGGCGACAATGCGCCGCTGAACAGTGTCCTGCTGCAAGCACCCGGCGTCGCACAAGACAGCTACGGCCAGCTTCATGTCCGCGGCGATCACAACGAAATCCAGTTCCGGCTGGACGGCGTGGAACTACCCGAAGGGCTATCGGTCTTCGGGCAGGCCCTGATGACACGCTTCGCACATTCGATGTCGTTGACCACGGGCGCCTTGCCGAGCGAATACGGCTTCCTGCAAGCCGGTGTCATCGACATCACGACGAAGAACGGGAGCGCCGATCCCGGTGGCGACGCCTCGATCTATGGTGGCGCGCGCGACTACTTCTTCCCGTCGCTGCAATATGGCGGCCACGCCGGCAAATGGGATTATTTCGCCACTGGCGATTTCGTGCACGATCGCGTGGGCATCGAGAACCCGACGCCGAAATTCAACGCGCTGCACGACCTCAGCAACCAGTATCATTTTCTCGGCCACGCCCGTTACACCGCCGATGCTGACACGCGGATCAGCCTGACGGCCGGCGTGTCGAACGCGGAATATCAGCTACCGAACAATCCCGGACAGCAGCGCCAGTTCGCCAATCCCAACTTCCTGGGCAGTTCTCTGTCGCAGCAGGTCTATGGCAGCGTGGACAGCGACAGCCTGAACGAACGACAGAAGCAGATCACCGATTTCGGCATCCTGTCCCTGCAAAAGGATATCGGCGACAAGATCAGCCTCCAGAGCTCGGCGGTCGTGCGCTACAGTTCCCTTGGATATTCGCCCGACCCGCTGGGCGATCTGGTCTATAATGGCATCGCGCAGCGTGCCCAGCGCTCGGTCTTCTCGACCGGTTCGCAAACCGACGTGACATGGCGGGCGAACGCGCAGCACACCGTGCGCTTCGGCTACCAGATCTATGTCGAGCGCAATATCTCGAAAACCGATTCGACCGTGTATCCGCAAAGCGGCGTCGATGACGACGGCAATCCGGTTTACGATGGCACCACGGCCTCCATCCATGACGGCAATGGCCGGACCGGCTGGCTCTACGGCCTCTATGCCCAGGATGAATGGCGCCCTCTCAAGGGCCTGACCATCAATTACGGCCTGCGCTTCGACGGTGTGGACGAATACACGCATTCCAAACAGGTCAGCCCTCGCCTCAATATCGTTTACCAACCGTGGCACGGCGGCACGTTCCATGGAGGCTATTCGCGCTATTTCACGCCGCCGCCGTTCGAACTGGTCGGGGGCACGTCACTCAACAAATATGCCAATACCTCCGCAGCGCCCGGCACGCTGCAGGACAGCACCGTCAAGGCCGAACGCGATCATTATTTCGATGCCGGCTTCTCGCAGGAGATCCTGCCCGGCTGGCATGCGTCCTTCGACGGCTACATGAAGATCGCTAAAAACCTGATCGACGAAGGACAGTTCGGCTCGCCGATCATTCTTTCCGCCTTCAACTACCGCCGTGGCCAGGTACACGGCTATGAGTTCGCCACGGATTACGAACGCGGTCCGTTCAGTGTCTACGGCAACTTCGCCTGGTCGCGCGCCATCGGCAAGGACATCAACACCGCCCAGTGGAACTTCGATCCAGACGACCTTGCCTATATCCAGCACCGCTGGATCCATCTGGACCACGATCAACGCTGGACCGCGTCCGCTGGCGCAAGCTACACGGCCTTCTACAAGACCGGCCACCCCCTGCGCATCTCCGCGACCATGGTCTACGGCAGTGGATTACGGATGGACTCCGACATCCCGAATGGCGGTTCCATACCGCAATACGAGACATTCAATCTGTCCGCCGTGCAATCGTTTCAGGACCTGTTCCACATTCCGTTCCTCAAACGCACCCAGTTGCGTCTGGACGTCACCAATCTGTTCGACAAGCGCTATGAACTGCGCGATGGCAGCGGTATCGGCGTCGGCGCACCGCAATACGGACTCCGTCGTACGATCCTGACCGGAATTTCGCAACGGTTTTAACGAAAAGGGCGGCCTCGGCCGCCCTTCACCCGTAAGATCCGATCAGCCCGGCGCGCCGGTACCACCCGTAATCCCGAATATCTGGCCCGTGACGTAACTGCTTTCCGTCGTGGCCAGATGCACATAGATCGGCGCGATCTCGGCCGGTTGACCCGGGCGCCCCATCGGCACGGTCGTGCCATACTTCTCCACCGCCGACATCGGCTGGCCACCGCAGACCTGCAACGCCGTCCAGAAAGGTCCGGGCGCCACAGCGTTGACGCGTATGCCCTTCGGCAGAATCTGCTTGGCCAGTCCCTTCGTGAAATTCGCGATACCCGCTTTCGTCAGGGCATAGTCCAGAATGATCTCTCCCGGATTGTAGGCATTGCTCGACGCCGTGTTCACGATGGACGAACCCGGCGGCATATGCGGAATGGCCGCCTTGGTGATCCAGAACAACGCATAGAGGTTGGTCTTCAGCGTCCAGTCGAAATCCTCGGTGGACAGGTCGAGAATGCTCTCGTGATAATGCTGCCGACCGGCACAGTTCACCAGCGCATCCAGACCGCCAAGCTGCGATACGGCATCGGCCACCAGCTTCTGGCAGAATGCTTCTTCACGAATGTCGCCCGGCAATGCGACGGCCTTGCGTCCAGCCTGCCGGATCAGCGCGATGACTTCCCGCGCGTCCTCTTCTTCCTGCGGCAGGTAATTGATCGCCACATCCGCGCCTTCGCGTGCGAAGGCGATCGCCGTGGCGCGGCCCAGACCGGAGTCACCGCCGGTAATCAGCGCCTTGCGCCCTGCCATCTTGCCACTGCCCTTGTAGCTCTTCTCGCCATGATCGGGCCGAGGATGCATCTTGGACGCAAGCCCGGGCCATGGCTGCGGCTGTGCCGGGAAAGGCTCGTGCGGGTAGAGCTTGCGCGGATCGGCAAGCGGCGGCGCATCAGTCGATCCCTGTGACGTCGATTGCGCGCGCGCATTCCCCGCCATTACGCCCGCCAGACCGGCAGCCGCGCCAGCCAGGACACCCCTCCGGGCACCGGATGTCGGCGCGCTGTTCTGTTCCTGATCGCTCATCGTTCGTCCTCCGCGTTTTTCCGAAAGCAGGCACCGCGGCGCCTCTGTCAGAACCTGCAACCCCTGGATCGGAGAACGGTTGCGTATTATGTCTGCTCACGCCTCCGTGACGGAAACGATCGGTTGCATAGCAGCGCGATGTGACGAGCGCACAGCGCCATGTCCGGACTGCCGGTCTGCTTGCAGGCCAGTTCCAGCGCCTGCGTTTCCGCGCAGGCCCGCTGCAACAGCTCGACGGACCATCGATCCAGCGCCCGATTGAACCGCTCGGCCCGTTTGAAGAAGACCGGCGGCTTCAGTTGACGCATCGCATCCGCCCGCGTCTGCCCCTGCGCCATCGCCTGTGAAACCCGCAACAGACGCGTCAGGGCACCCAGACAGGCCCGCGCCACCGCAATCGGGCTGACACCGTCCGCCAGCGCACGCTCCAGCGCCATGTCCGCCACCGCCCGCTCGCCCGCCAGTGCGGCGGAGGTCGCATCCTCGAGGGTGGCGCCCGCCGCATCGCCGATGCAATCCTGCACATCGTCCAGGCTGAGCGTGCCATTCGGGCCGGCATAAAGGATCAGTTTTTCGATTTCGCCGCGCACGGCCACGCGATCCGCACCGAGCTGCCCGGAGAGCCAGCCCAGCGCGTCGCGCTCGATCCGGACACCCGCATCGCGCAGCATGTCGCCAATGGTGGCGGTCAGCGCGCGCCCCTCCTCGGGATAGCACCCGATCGCAGCGGCACGCGGCTCGGCCTCCATCGCCGCGCGCAGCTTGCCGCGCGCCGTCAGGCCGGGCGCCTCGATCACCGTCAGTGTATCCGAATCCAGCGTCAGCGCCCGCTTCAGGACCGGTAACAATGCATCCTGACCGTCCCGAACCCACACAGCCCGCCGACCGCCGATCAGCGATAGAGCGCCGACCTCCTCTTCCAGCCGATCGTGATGTTCCCGGTCCAGGGTCGCGACCCGGAAAGGATCGTCCAGACTCTCCGCCACGGTGCGCACAGCCTGGGCGGCACGCTCGCGGATCAGCCCGATATCGTCACCGTAGAGCAGGATGACACGCCACTTGCCCGCATCGGCCAGCGCCCTGCCCGTTCCGCGCGCGTCGATCTTCATACCGTCACCGGCATGTTATTCGCCGTGGTCGTTCATATCCGTGCGCCCTGTCGCCGCCGCCGGGAAACCGTCCGGCCCGGCCTTCTCATAAGGCTGCCCGTTCGCGTTGGGCATGGCGTTCGGGTCGAAATAACTCGGCACTTCGGCCGCATTGCCGGTCGCCGGCTTGTTGTGCGTGCGGAACCAGACCGCCACCTGCTGGGTAATGTTGGCCGCCAGGGTCTGGGCCACCCGCGTGTCGGTATTCTCCTGATCCAGCGTCTGCGCGAAATATTGCTCGAAGGTCGGGCTATAACCGTCCAGCGTCGAGGCATCGCCTTCCGCCAGCAGGCGGGGCGTCTGTTCGACCGTGAACAGACGCCAGTGCGCAGTGCCGAGTTCACGCGTCCGACCGGACGTGTTGTCGCCGTGAATGTCGATCGCCTGCGCGGAGAACCCGGGCGAGACCTGCAAGGTGTAGCCGTTCGGCTCCCGCGAACTCGCGCCACCCATCGCCTCCTGCAATGCGAGACGCAAAGCCTGCCCCGTCCGTTCAGGGATGTTGGCGACAAACACGTCCTGCATTTGCTGCGCCACTTCCGGCTTGCCGTTGCCCGTCGATCCATAAAGCGGCTGAAAACCGCAGCCGCTGAGGAAGGCCAGTGCGAAAACCGGAAAAAGACGCCGCATCGTTCTCAGCCCGCCACAACAAAGTTGACGATGCGATTCGGCACATGCACGCGCTTGACGATGCGCTTGCCCGCCAGCATCCGCGCCACGTTCGGCTCGGCTTCCGCCAAAGCCAGAACCTCGTCCGCCGCCGCACCCGGCGCGACGTCGATCGTCCCGCGCAACTTGCCCATGATCTGCACGCCCATCGTGATCCGATCCACCGCCAGCCACTGCGCTTCCGCCGTCGGCCAGGCCCGCTCGGTGACAAGCGCACCACCCGGCTCCAGCAGCGCCATCATGTCCTCCGCCAGATGCGGCTGCATCGGCGCACAAAGCAGGCACAGCGTCAGCGCAGCCTCACGACGCGCCGCCGCCAGACCCGGCGCGTCGGACTTCTCCGCTTCCGCCAGCGCCGAGGTCAACTCATGCAGACGGGCGACCGCTACGTTCGGCGTAAAACCTTCCAGCGCCTCTGTCACGGCAGCGATGGTACGATGCGTCACGCGCCGCAGGTCGTCACCACCCTCGCCATGAGCGCTGTCGCCCGCATCCCGCGCCGCGACGGTCGCCACGAGACGGAACAGTCGCTGGCCAAACCGCGCGGCAGCGGCAATGCCCGCTTCCGTCCACTCCATGTCCCGCTCCGGCGGGCTGTCGGACAGAACGAACCAGCGCGCCGTGTCCGCACCGAACCGCTCGATGATCGCGGTGGGCGACACGGTGTTGCGTTTGGATTTGGACATCTTCTCGGAACGACCGACGGTCACCGGTCGTCCGTTATCCCGACGGACGATCCCGTCCGCCGTGCGCTCCACGTCTTCCGGGGCCAGCCAGCCATCGGCATCTCGATAGCTCTCGTGCGTAATCATACCCTGCGTGAACAGGCCGGCAAACGGCTCGTCCACGGCGACATGACCCGTCTCATGCATCGCCCGCGTGAAGAAACGCGCATAGAGCAGATGCAGGATCGCATGCTCCACGCCGCCGATATACTGATCGACCGGCAGCCACGCATTCGCCGCCACCGGGTCCGTCGGGGTACTGACATGCGGCGCGGTGAAACGCGTGAAATACCAGGAACTGTCCACGAAAGTATCGAACGTATCCGTCTCGCGTCGCGCCGGCTTGCCGCATTGCGGACAATCGACATGCTTCCATGTCGGATGATGGTCCAGCGGATTGCCCGGTTTGTCGAACGTCACGTCTTCCGGCAGCACGACGGGCAACTGATCGTCCGGAACCGGCACGGCACCGCAGGTGTCGCAATGCACGACCGGAATCGGACAGCCCCAGTAACGCTGACGCGATATGCCCCAGTCACGCAGGCGCCAGTTGACGACACCACGGCCGACGCCCATGGCCTCCAGCCGATCGATGGCTTCGCGTTTGCCTTCGACAGTGCTCAATCCGTCCAGAAAGCCGGAGTTGAACAGCGTGCCGTCGCCGCTGACCGCCTGCTTGCCGATCGTGAAGGACGCGGGCTCCGCCCCGGGCGGCAGGACGACCGGTTTGACCGGAAGGTCGTATTTGCGTGCGAAATCGAGATCGCGCTGGTCGCCGCACGGACAGCCGAACACCGCGCCGGTGCCGTATTCCATCAGCACGAAATTGGCGATCCAGATCGGCGCGGTCTCATCCGGCGCAAACGGGTTGGCAACCCGCAAACCCGTATCGAAACCCCGTTTCTCTGCCGCCTCGATCGCTTCCTCGGATGTCCCGAGACGTTGGCATTCCACGACAAACGCCTGCGCGTCCAGATTTCCGGCCGCGACCTTCGCCGCCAACGGATGATCCGGCGCAATGGCAACAAAGCTCATGCCGAAAAGCGTATCGGGACGCGTCGTGAACACTTCCACCGAATCCAGATCGGCATCATAGCCCGCTGGCGGAGAGTGCAACGGAAAGCGCACACGCGCCCCTTCGGAGCGCCCGATCCACCGCTCCTGCATCGTCCGGACCCGTGCAGGCCAGCGATCCAGCGCCTGCAGACCGTCGAGCAGCGGTTCGGCGAACTTCGTGATCGCCAGGAACCACTGTGAAAGACGTTTCTTCTCGATCAGCGCGCCAGAACGCCAGCCACGCCCGTCCACCACCTGCTCGTTGGCCAGAACGGTCTGGTCGACCGGATCCCAGTTGACCGACGATTCGCGACGCTCGACCAGACCTTTGCGCCACATTTCGAGAAACAGCTTCTGCTGATGCCCATAGTAGTCGGGCAGACAGGTCGCGATCTCGCGCTCCCAGTCCAGCGAAAAGCCGAGACGTTGCAGCGTGCCGCGCATGGTCGCGATGTTGTCCATCGTCCATTGCCCCGGATGCACGCCACGTTCACGCGCCGCATTCTCCGCCGGCAGACCGAACGCATCCCAGCCCATGGGGTGCATGACCGAGAAGCCGCGCGCGCGCTTGTAACGCGCCACCACGTCACCCAACGTGTAATTGCGCACATGCCCCATGTGGAGTTGCCCCGATGGATAGGGGAACATCTCCAGCACATAATACTTCGGCCGGTCACCAGCCGGATGATCCTCGGCGGCGAAAGCACGCGTGCGCGCCCATTCCGCCTGCCAGCGCGGCTCAGCCTTGGCGAAATCGAAACTGGCCGTGTCTTGTTCGTTCATATCGTCCGTATCGTTGCGCCACCGCGGCGCCCTGTCAGTAGAAAAACGCGCAATCAGTTATCGCTGTGTCCGTTGTCAGCGCGAAGCTGGCGCGCGCGGGAAAGAATACGCGTCGTGATGTCGGAAACCGTGTTGTTGGCCGGCGCGGTATCCACCCATTCGCCGCCCTGGCGAACCTGCCGGAATACCGAGACCCGCAGCGCATCCGACCGCAGACGGCGATCGAGGATATAGGCTGCGATCTTGAAACGTTCGTCCGTGCTGGCCGGTGGCTGATACCAATCCGTCAGGATGACGCCGCCGACCGCATCGGCGGATGCGAACGGCATGAAGGAGAGCGTGTCCAGCGCGCCGCGCCACAGATAGGCATTCACGCCGCCCTGCAACTGGTCGTCACCACCCGTAGCGCTGCGATCAACGCCCATCAGATGGTTACGCGGCGCCGCGAGGCTGCTCGGATCGCGTGAACCACCGCAGGCGCCGAGCAGAAGCAGGGCGGCGAATGGCGCAAAACGAAAGACGGAGGGGAGAGAACCGGTCGGCTGCGAACGAGGCGTCATGTTGTCCCTATAGGCCGGCTGTAGGCGCGTGGCGGAATCCTCTGCCTTCATGAGCGGCCGAGGCTGGTTGGCCGACCTTCATATCCTGCCGGGGCCGCTGCGCCAAGCGCGCCGCGCCGACTGCTGTCAATCGGCGTTCAATCCCGCCTGGCGAAGGCCGGCTGCCAGCCGATCCCGTGCCATGGCGGGAAGATACTGATGCGCACCCATCACCTGCTCGACGGTCAGGCCCGGAATCAACGACAGAAGCTGTTCGCGCGCCATCGTCGTCTCGACCGCCATACCGGAGAAACCAAGCGCCGCGAGGTAATAAACCAGCACCGAGGCACGGCGTGGATACAGGCCCGTAATCATCGAGCCCATCTGGATGGCCGCCTTTTCCTTGCCGCAGAAAAACAGAACCTGAACCATCAGAGGATCGAGCAGCACGCCAACCGGATGCTCGGTGCGCATCCCGGAATATTTTTCAACCCGTTCCACGGCACGCTGCCGGTCGCCCTGGATCATCGCCACGAAGGCCTGCAACATGATGCAGATACCGAATGTTTCGAGCGCTTCAGGCGTGAGCATTTCTTCCATGGCCGCGAGCATCGCCTCCGCCCGCGATATCTGATGGGCGAAGCGACAACTCAGGAAAGCCACCAGAAAGCAGCCCGTTGGATTTTCCGGCCATTGCGCATAACAGGACTGCGCCTCGATAATCGCCTGCTCACCGTCACCTCCCGACGACTGACCGAGATTTTCCGCATATTGCGTATGCAATGCGAGCGCACGCGCCAGCGCGACAAGCGGCTGCTCCGGATCGACGCGCCTTGCCTTGTCCACCAGCGCCACGATCTCCAGCAGCAGCTGACGGTCACCACGCAACAACAGCATCAGCGCCCGTACCGACAGGCCGATAGCCGAGAGATCCTCTGCCGGACGGTGGGCCATCCGTCGCGCCTCGAACAGGAAAACGGCCCATTGGATGCTGGAACATACCGTGCCGAACCGGTGACGAATATCCGTGAAATCGGCCTCATCGCCCTGGGGCAACTCAATCCTGCTGGCCCAGATGATGCTGCCGTTCGGACGCAGGTCCAGGAGCCGGACCAGCAGCTTGCGCCGAACCGTGCCGTCTTCCCCGACCGCGTGCCGAATGATTCCGGTGACGGCGAAATCCACGCCACTGCGCCGCGCGGTATGCATATCATGGCGCGCCGAGGGATCGGGAGGCGTCACGACATTGAACACGTTGAGATTGACCAGCGCGACGCTCAGCGCGTCCAGCATGTCGTCCGCGTATTGCCGATCGTTCCCGGCCGCTTCGATCGGCAGGATCGTCAGGGTGGCGATTCGTCTGCTGACTTCGGGATTGGACATGTGCAGATGATCGGGCATGGCCGAATCATGCAGCAGCATGTCGCCGCCGTGCGAAGCAGGCGCCGGCGTCAACGGCACCGGAGATGCCCCATTGGCGGACGCAGCGCTCGCAGGCGCGGGCATGCGGCGCAGGTTGGCAATCAGGGCCATCGTCGCCGTGCCGGGTGACTGTCCGAGACGGGATTCGAACGTGCGGATGGCCTGTTCCGCGTAGAGAGCGGCCTGGGCATGCTCACCCTTGTATGCAGCCGCCTGCATGCGCGCGCGCCATGCCGCTTCGTTCAGCTCATCCATGTTGAGCAGTCGATCGGCGGCATCAAGAAGGATTTCCGGATCGTTCTGATCGCGCAGGACATTCTCAAGGAGCATCTGGATATGCCGCGAGATCCGCGTGCGCTGTTCATCCAGCCAGATATCGAAGGCCGGGTCGATGCCATTCAGTTCGCTGAGCAACAGGTCGGAAGGCGCGCCAAGCTCCTCGAAAGCCGACAAACCAGCCGTCAGGATACGTTCGGCATCCACCGACGTCAGCACCGGCTTGAGAGACAGCGCATGGCGCTGCACGTCGATGACATCGACACCCAGCGGGCTAAGCGCGTCCAGAAGCCGGTGAATTTCCTGCCTTAGCGAAGCACGCGCCAGATCGTCGGGACGGCGGCTCCAGAGAAGTTCCGACAGCCGCGACCTGTTCACCGGCTTTCGGTCCGCCAGTGCCAGAATCGCCAGAAGTCCTTTTGTTTTGCCACCGATCGGTAAGACACTCTCCCCCATCATCGTCCGCGCTTCCATCGAACCGATCAGACGCAAACGCAACAGGGTGGGATCGGTCTTGGGCAAGCCGCGCCTCCCAAGGTCGAACATGGCGGACACCTCTCTCAAAACAAATCGCGAACTAGAAGATTTTCATGAACTTGTTGCCGCTTCAGAAATCTATATCTCAAAAAAACGTCTGACATGAATGTTCGTGAACTACCCAATATCTGCCATTTTCTGCAAGCTCACAGAACAGTGAAAATGATTTCGCATTAATGTCGGTTAACGACAATTGTCGCTGGCCTAGAGAAGCCAGTCGTCGCATCTAGCGTTTGCAAGGCACTGGCGTTCCGCAGGAATCTATCGTCATAACATCGATGCGCACCATCGCGCTTGCCCCGGACCCTACGATCCGGTAGTGCTAGGGCCACGTGTCCGCGTAGCTCAGCAGGATAGAGCACAGGATTCCTAAGGCACGAATTGGGCGTCATGAAGGAAACTTCATGGTGGATCCACTCAAATTCGGGGAAAGCTGACGGTCGAAGACCCTGCCGATCCCGAGCCAAGCCCGATCCGTCGGGAAGGTGTAGAGACTGAACGGGTGGCGCCTGTCGACCGCAAGCCGGTCCATGGCGAAGAGACAGTCCAGACCACGAACGCATCGCACGATGCGGCGGCGAAAGCCGAAGTGGTATGAATCCTGGGGCCGTGGGTTCGAATCCCGCCGCGGACACCACAAGTCGCCGACTCGGCGCATGACACGTCGTAGATACGAAATCAAAACGAGAGGGTTCCGGACATGCCCGGCGCGAACAGCGCATGCAGCAGGACCAACACGAGAAGAATCGCAATCAGGACGCCGAACAATCGTCCGAACAAACGCAGCGCCACGACGATCAGGGCCAGCAGCAGCAATGCCAGGAGCGCGGTCTGCGCTTCCCCGCCAATGCCAATCCGCATCAGGGCAACGCGCGCGCCATGCTCGATGACGGCAATCGCCGCCACGATCAGACTGAACAAACCAACGATAAGCCCGACGATCAGGTTATAAAGGTGTTGCATATGCGTAATCTATCCGGGGGTTGATGACGATACCAGCCCGTTTCAAAGCATACCCGCCCCGCCTGTCATTCCCCGGACCTGATATCGAGGAGCCTCCGTGCCGAAATTACCCAGCTTTCTTTTCGTCTGCACCGGCAATATCTGCCGCTCTCCCCTTGCCGAAGCCGCAATGCGCAGCGAAGCCACGAGACGCGGCCTCAGCCTCGATATCGATTCGGCGGGAACGGGGTCCTGGCACATCGGCGATCCACCCGATCGTCGCGCCCGCGCCACCGCGCAGCGGCACGGCCTGACGATCGACGCCTATCGCGCCCGGCAGGTCGAGCCGGAGGATTTCGAACGTTTCGACCATATTCTCGCCCTGGACGAGAGCCATCGCCGCGCGCTCCTGCGCCTGGCCCCAGACAGCATACGCCACAAGATCACCCTGCTCCTCGACCATGTACCGAATCGCCGGGGCGAGGAAGTCGACGACCCCTATTACGGTCCGGATTCCGGCTTCGAAGCCACATGGCGCGACGTTGCCGAAGCGTGCCGCCACCTTGCCGCCGCCACGCTGGACGAACGCAACCGGTCGTGACCGGGGATACGCTCAACCTGCCGCGCCATGCCGCAGGGCTGCTCGATGGCGTGCTGACGGAAACATCGCCCGTCAGTGGCGGAGATCTGGCGGAAGTCTGGGCGATCGGCCTGCAGGACGGTCGGCGCGCCATCGTCAAGACCGGCCCCCTGCCCGCCATCGAGGCCGACATGCTGCGCGCCCTGCGACAGGCCGGCGCACCCGCCCCCAACGTTCTGGCAGTCGATGACCGGACGCTTGTGCTGGAGCGCCTGCCGGGCGGCGGCACGCTGCCAGCGGCCTGGTCCGATCTCGGCAGCGTCCTGCGACGCCTGCACGATGCGCCGGTCGCCGCTGCCGCAGGGTATGGCTGGGCAACGGATTTCGCATTCGGCACGCTACCGATCGTCAACGGCTGGCACGCGGACTGGGCCCGCTTCTGGCGCGATCATCGCCTGCTGACCCATGTTCCCCATATTCCGACAACGCTGGCGCATCGGCTGGAAGCGCTCGCCCGACACCTGCCGGACCGCCTGCCGGCGCATCCGCGACCCGTCCTGCTGCATGGCGACCTGTGGAGCGGTAACGTTCTGGTGTCTCAGAAACGGATCAGCGGCCTGATCGATCCTGCCTGCTGCATCGGCGCGGCAGAGGCCGATTTCGCCATGCTGACCCTGTTTGCGCGCCCGGACGCCGCTTTCTGGTCCGCCTACGGAGCATTCGACGCAGGCTGGCGCGAACGGATCGCCATCTACCGGCTTTGGCCGGCGCTGGTTCATCTGCGCCTTTTCGGCGGCAGCTATCACGGCATGGTGAGCAGCCTGCTCGATGCAATTCCGCTGTAATCCCTTTCGTTCGACAAAACATTACCGGCAATTTCGAAGGAAGACCGTTCATGCCTGATCGCACCGAAATCCTGATGATCGACCCCATGCCGGCCCCGATCACACAGCGACTGCAAACCTTCTTCACCACGCATCCTTTCTCCGGCATCGACGAACTGGGCGATCTCGCACCACGCATCCGCGGCGTCACCACAGGCGGTGGCAGCGGCCTGAAGCCGGAGATCATGGCGGCCCTGCCCAATCTCGAGGTGATCTCCGTGAACGGCGTCGGCACGGACGCCATTGATCTCGTGGAGGCAAAACGTCGCGGCATTCGCGTCGCCACGACGCAGGGCGTCCTGACCAACGACGTGGCGGACATGGCGATGGCGCTCATGCTCGACACCCTGCGCGGCATCAGCACCGGCGACCGTTTCGTGCGCGCGGGTCAGTGGGGCAAGCAACCCGTGCCGAATTCCCATACCGTGACCGGCAAAAGACTGGGTATCGCCGGCTTCGGGCAGATCGGTGGCGCAATCGCCACGCGCGCCGCGGCCTTCGGCATGGAGATCGCCTATTTCAACTCCCGCAAGCGCGAGGACAGCCCCTACGTGTTCCACGACAAGCTGGTCGATCTGGCCCGGAACGTGGATGTGCTCGTCCTCGCCGTCTCGGGCGGTCCACGCTCCAAGGGTATCGTCAACCGTGAAGTGCTGGACGCGCTGGGACCGAAAGGCTTCCTGATAAATATCGCACGCGGCAGTGTCGTGGATGAGCCGGAACTGCTCGCCGCCTTGCAGGAGAACCGGATCGCCGGCGCCGGACTGGATGTTTTCGCGCAGGAACCTCACGTGCCGGAAGCGTTCTTCAAGCTCGACAACGCGGTGCTTCAGGCACACCGCGCCAGCGCCACGGTGGAGACGCGGACGGCCATGGGCAATCTGGTGATCGACAATCTCGTCGCCTATTTCAATGGCCAGCCGCTCCTGACACCCGTTATCTGAAATATGCGACAAGTCGGGGTGCCGCGCTCATTCCGCGTGGCGCCCCGAATGATACGGCGTGTACTGCGCATGCTCGATCAGCCACACTCCGCCTTCCCGACGGAGGATGAAGCTGGCGATCATCGACCGATGGATGATCCGGCCCTCAAGCGTCAGGTCGAAAGCGAGCCGGACAGTCACGAGATCGATATGTCCATACGGCACAACGCTCGGCATCGACAGGGCGACGGAGGCAGGCACCTTGCCGCGCGGTTCATAAAACCGCAGCACATCGGCGCGCTTGTCCACATCGCCGACCGGCGATATTTCAGTGTAATCAGACGCCATAAGCAATGCCATTTTGTCAGGCTCGAATGCCACTTCGGCTTGCAGGAACTGATGAACGACATCGATGGCCTGCGAGGGCGCCGGCGTGCCAGCATGCGCCGGTAACGCACAGGCAGATACTGACATCAACCCGGCCAGTTTTTTTCGAATCGCCATGTCTAACCTCCTGACGAAAGACATGACGGGTAACTTTACCGTATCGATGACGCAATGACGCCGGATGACAGTTGCGACACCAGTCCAATGGCCCGCTATCCGGCGTGCGTCAGCCCTTCCAGCAACCGCGCAATCGCTTCCGCACCCGGATCGGGGATGGCACGCAGCTGCTCCTCCGGAACATAGGCCGCCCGCCCGGCGCGGGCCGGCATATCGCGCGTCGCATCCGCGCCTTTCCGGGCAGCGGTCGCCGCGCCACCCAGATCGCCCTTCTGTAGCGCGGCAACCGCCGGGATCAGGGCATCGAGCATGGTGCGATCGCCTTCCGACGCCCCGCCATAGTCCTGCATGCGCCGAACGCCCGCCTGCAACCCGGCGCGCCAGTCGTCCTGCTGACCCGCCGCCGCGAACATGATCGACAGGAGAACGCCGCTGGATCCCCCGGCATTGCGCGCCAGCAACCGCCCGATCGTGGCGCAAAGCTGGCGTGGCGAGGCCAGCGGCAACCGGTCGATATCCTTCAGGACCACACGTGCGGATTCGGCGAATGTCGATCCCGCATCGCCATCGCCGATCCTGGCGTCGAGGGCGTTCAGTTCCTTTTCGTTATCCACCAGTATCTTCGCCCCACGACGGATCAGCGCCTCGACCGTCGGGTTTTTCGATGCCGCATCGATGAAGGTCTCCGGCAACGCCGGCACGGGCTGCGTCCGCACAGCCTCGAAAGCGGCGATGCCCGGCCACGCCGCCGGTTCGACATCTGCCTGCAACGCTTCGGTAAACGCGGCAGTCGCGGGAATGGCGGAAAGCGAGAAGCCGTTCATGTCCAGCGAGGTCATCAAGGGTGCCGGTCCCACCACAAAAGCCAGACGTTGCGCCATATCGGTGCGGGAAACAGCGTCCAGAATCGCCTGCGCCTCGATAACCGGCACGGCACCGAGCAGATTGACCATCAGAACCTGCCGATCACCCGTCAGATGCTCCGCCAGCTTCTCCGCCGCCGCCACCACCAGATCATCCAGCCGCGCCATGTCGATCCGTTCGGCACCGGGCTCGCCATGGATGCCAAGCCCCAGCTCCGCCTCACCGTCCTCAAGCCGCGTTTCGTGCTCCGGGTCGTAGACATTCACATCCGTCAGCGCCAGACCGATCGAGGCCGTCGCGCCGATCGCATCGCGCGCCGTCTGTGTCACCGCCGCCAGAGTCGCCCCTTTTTCCGCCGCGTATCCCGCAACCTTCTGCACCAGCACGGTGCCCGCAATGCCACGTGCATTGCCGCCGCGCTCCAGCGCCACGTCATCCGCGACGATCACGAGCTCCACCTTGTGCCCCAGCGCACGCGCCTGCTCGGCGGCGAGACCGAAGTTAAGCCGGTCGCCCGTGTAGTTCTTGACGACCAGCAGGCACCCCGCCTCCCCCGTCACAGCCAGAATGGCCGCGAGAATCGCATCCACGCCGGGTGACGCGAACAACGCCCCGCAAACGGCAGCCGTCAGCATTCCGCGTCCGACGAACCCCGCATGCGCCGGTTCATGGCCCGAACCGCCGCCCGACACGATCGCAACTTTCGACTTATCCCAGTCGCGACGCAGCACCACATGGATGTTGTCGTGACCTTTCAGCCGACACAGATGCGCTCCGGCCGACGAGCGCAGAAGCCCATCGATGGCTTCCGTCACGATGCTGTCCCGGTGATTGTAGAAACGCTTCATGATGCTCCCCGCTCTGGACACGAAAATATCGTCGACGGGATAAACGCCATGACATCCCCGATCGGCGCGATCACCTTCACGCGACCTGCCCCGCAGCGGCACATTGACCGCCAGTCTGCCACCTGCAATAGTTCGTTACTCTAGCGGAAGAACATGGCGGAACATGCGGCAGACAGACCCGATACGCGTCACGCAGATGACGAAAACCATCGGCGAGCGAAACATCCTCGATCGTGTCGATCTCGATATTCCGCCTGGTGAGATCGTGGCATTGCTGGGACCGAACGGGGCCGGCAAGACGACGCTGATCGGCTGCCTCCTCGGCCTGCTGACGCCCTCCGCCGGCTCGATCACGCTGTGGGGCGAGCCGGTCGCCGAACTCAGCCCCGAAACACGCGCGCGCATCGGTTTCGTGCCACAGGCGCTGACGGGCTTCACATGGTTCCGCGTTCGCGAACTGATGGATTACCTCGCCGCCTACCGTGAACGCCCGAACGACCCGGAAGACCGGGTCTGGGAGGAATGGGCAGCGCTCGATCCCGCCGCACGCGTGAAATCACTGTCAGGCGGCGAACGGCAACGCCTCGCCATCGTCCTTGCCCTGCGGTTCATGCCGGACCTGATCATACTGGACGAGCCGGTCGCCAGCCTCGATCCGCAGGCGCGGCACGACTTCATGCGGCTCCTGCCGGAATATGCGCGCCGTCGCGGCGCCAGCGTGCTGATTTCCTCGCATATCATTTCCGATCTGGAGGATATCTCGGATCGGATCGTCATTCTGCGGCGCGGCCATATCCGCCTCAACATGACCATTCCCGAGATCATGGAATCCATCCGCGTCATCGCCGCACCACCACCCGCCGACTGGCCCGTCGAAATCCTCGCCAGCAACGATGACGGCACGACGTGGGTGCGCGGCTGGCGTTCAGAACTCGACATGGCCGCAGTCGAGCATGGCATGGCCGTCGACACCCCCGATATCGAACGTCTGTTTCTCGCGCTGTCCCGATGAAAGATACGTTGCACGCCTTGCGGCTTTATGCCTCGCCGGTCTTTTTCCGCGAAAACGGATCACTGGTGGGTGCGGGTTTCTATATCGTCCTGCTGGCCCTCCAGACCTTCTCTCATCTGCATGATACAAAGCTGTGGCAGCATGGGCATTTCCATCAGCCTACCACGTTGGCGACATGGTGGTGGCTCGCCCAGCAGATGCTGTTCGCGGGCATCGCCAATCAGTATTGGCGGCAGGTTCGCTCGCCACTGTCGTCGCTCTATCCCAGAATGCTCGCAGCGGAATACAGGGCGATCCTGATCGTGCTCGGTTTCGGCATCGTTGCGATGCTGTTGCCGATGCTGCTCGTCGGCGCACCGGCATTGAACGTCGCGGCGCTGGAGGCCGTTTCGCTGCCCATGACGCTCGGCAGCGATATTGCCGGGCCCAGGGTTCTGCGTTCCCGCATGCGTTGGCTGCGTCTCGCACTGATCATGCTCGTGTTCATCATGTTCATGATTCCAAGCATGCAAGACCGGATTCTGGAAGCACCCTGGTTCGTGGCACTCGGACTTATCGTGCTCGGCGCCACACTGGCCTTCATCGAATTGCAGCATTCTCCCGTGCCCGTCGATACGCCGACGGCGACGGCAGACAGCAAGGCGCGCCAGCAGAAACCGGCGCGAACCATCGGCCACCGCCCGGCCGCAGTGCTACGCGTGCTCAGCTGGCAGCCACCATGGACGAGACGCATGCCGGTCCCACAATCGTTCGACGCCACGGCACCGCTGTTGAGCATGCTGGGTATTATATCGCTGACCGTCGTCTTCATGCTGGGCGCGACAGCGTTCAACGCCGTATCCCACCGTCACTGGCCGCAATGGCACGATGCGCTCAGCGGTGCGCAGAGCGTGCCGCGCTTCATCTGCATGATCAGCGCGATGGGCCTGTCGTCATGGCTGCTGTCCCGGCGCGACTGGCCTTTTCTTTTCGTCCTCGGACCGTTCGGCAATCGCGCGGTCTTTACTCGCCGGCTTTATCGCGCGCACGCGTTCCGCGCCCTGCAGACCGTGACAATCACCGCGCTGCTCTCGACCGGCATCGCCTGCGCATCCGGCATGACACCCCTCTCGCGCCTGCCCGCCGCGACGGCGGCCATTGCCTGCGCGATGCTGGCCGCTGCCTACGTCCCGAGCCTGACGGTCTTCGCCACACGCGCGCCCCGGCCGGGCATCACGCAATTCCTCATCACCATCACCTCGACGATCGGCGTGCAGCTGGCGGTCGCATTCTTCCTCGAAACACACCATGTTCCCGTCTGGAGCTGGGCCATTGCCGCCATGATCGTGCCGTTCTGCATCGCGATCGACCGGCTGGCCCCCGCTGCACTCGCCCGCACCGACTGGCCGATCGAACCTCCGGCGCCATGACACCCACGCCGTTGCGGGTTTAGCGCCTGTAGACGTCCCGCAAGGCCGAGATTGTCCTGTCGACCTGCGCATCCGTTCCGATACTGATACGAATCCAGTTTTCCAGCGGCGTGAAGGCCCGGGCCACCACAATTCCTTGCGTGGCCAGCTGCGCACGCGCCTGCGAGGCTGCAATCGGGCTCTCGAAAAAGACGAAATTCGCCTCGCTCGCCGTATGTGACAGATGCAGATCGTCAAGCGCCTGCGTCAGACGCGTACGACTGGCAGCGATCCGCTCACGGACCGTGCGCACCCAGGCCTGATCCGCCAGCGCGGCACGCGCCGCGTCGATCGCCAGACTACCCAATTCGTGCGGATCGCCGAAGCCGGCATCGCGCAATGCCCGCGCCAGCGGTCGCGGTGCAAGCAAATAGCCGATCGGCAGGCCAGCCAGTCCATAAACCTTGTCCAGCGTCCGGAACACCGCGACATTCGCACCGGCGCGCGTCAGCGACACGGCACTTTGCGCCGCCGAGGAAAACTCCAGGTACGCCTCATCAACGATGACCAGCGTCCGCGTCGAGACATCCCGCAAAAACCGCCTGAAATCGCCCGGCGCGTTGATCGTGCCGCTCGGGTTGTGCGGATTGACCAGATAAAGCGCTTTCGTTTCGGCCGTAACGGCGCGCGCCAACGCCGGTAGATCGTTACGCAGATCGGGCCCCAACGGCACGCCTTTCACCGCCGTGCCAGCCGGACGGCCTGCATCCACGAGCGCGCCGTAACCGGGCGTCGAATAGACGAAATTGCCACCACGCTGCCCCGTCGTCGCCAGAAAGAGACCCAGCGGCGCCAGGATCTCGCCCAGGATCACCTGCTCGGTCGCCACCCCTTCGAGAGCCGCAATCTGCGCGACGAGGTCATCCGCCGCACCGGCATCGCCGTATCGGTTGACCGTGACTGTTGCCCGGCGCAACGCTTCGAGCACCTTCGGTGACGGGCCATAAGGATTTTCGTTCAACGAGGCCTGCACCGGCGTGATCGTTACCGCCGCCGAAGCCGGCAGGACACGACTGGCACCGGCTGCCACTGCAAGCGATGCGAATTGTCGTTTCGTTATCATGACCATCGGGCGTGTCTGCCTATCCTGAATTCCGGGAGATGAACCGCCAGCCGACCGTCAGAGGTCGTAGCTGACCTGTGCGTAATAAAAACCGCCATTGACGCCGATCTGGCTGGCCGACCCGTCATATCGTCCTGAGCCGTAATAACCGTTGACGGCAGGAATGCGCGTCGGGTACCGGTTGAAAAGGTTATTGGCGCCGACGGCGAGATGAAGCCGGTCGATGGGCCGGAAACCCAATTCCAGATTCGTGATCCAGCGTGGATGATTCGTGATCGAATTGAAATTCGTGGTCGAATACGCGTAAGGACCGTCATACCACGTCAACGCGTCCGTTGTCTGACCATATCGTTGCTCATGCAGAACGACATCCCAGCGGCCTGACGACGATTGCCAGCGACCACCGAAAATCAGCCTGTTCTTTGGTGTGCTGCCTGTCAGATAGGCGGCAGTCTGCGCATTCAGATCCGACAGGCCGTTCGCCAACGTATTCACATGCCGGATGGATGTATCGTTCGCGTTGAAGGAAACGTCCCAGTCGATGCGTCCGAACGATTCCCAGCGTGTCGTGTAGGTTGCCGTGATGTCGAGGCCCCGCGTGCGTGTTGCCGCGGCATTGGTGAAGAACGATGCCGAAACGTCATCCGGCGTCAGGCTCGACGATACGGCAATACCTTGCACGCGCAACGCCGCCAGTGCCGCATCGCCGGAAATTCCGGGCCCACTGACGATACGGTCGCGGATATCGATCTGATAGGCGTCCAGGGTCAGATGCAGATGCTCGATCGGCGAATATACCACGCCGGCCGTGATGTTCGTCGCATGCTCCGGCTTCAGCGGCGTGGCACCCAGCAGGCGCGCGGCCGCGGAGTTCGCGGCCAGCGTGCCACTGGCACTTTCCGGCCCCACGGCCAACGCGCTGTAGTACTCGTTGGCAAGGCTTGGCGCACGCGTGCCTGTGCTGAACGTGGCGCGAACCGCCAGATTCCGCGTGATGTCATAACGCGTCGAGGCCTTGCCGTTGAATGTATCGCCGAAATCCGTGTAGTGCTCGTAACGCCCCGCCAGATCCGCCTGCCAGTCGCGGGTCAGATGCGCCGAGAGATCGAGATAGGTGCTGTAGACGACACGCGAATGCGGCCCGGCATTGGATGGCAGAAGCCCCGCCTGCGCCTGGCTGCCGCCGTAGAGATAGGAGGCGGAACTGCCCACGCCGGTGCCGTATGTCTCGAAACGATGCGCAACGCCGGTGGCGATCGTCAGCGGACCAGCCAGCAGCGGAACATGCACATCCCGGCTCAGGTCGAATGTATTGTTGAGCTGCGTCGTGGAATAATCGGCCAGATGCACCGAAAGCGGCGTCGTGCCGGTGGCGGCATACAGACCGAGATTGGCCGTGTTGTTGAGGTTACTGTTGATGTAATCGCCGCCGTAATTCGATGACAAATCCCAGCGCCACCCCAGCAGGTCTTTGCCACGCAGGCCGATCGCAGCGGAGAAATCGTTCTCGGTCGCCGTCTGCTGCGGCGTAAAACCGTTCGGATAATATTCGGGCAGCCGCGTCGGCACGCGATAGACCTGCGCGATTTCGGTGAAACGATGCGCGTATGTTTCGGTCGTATACGCCTCGATTCCGTTGGCGAAGGTATAACCGCCATTGATCGCGAAGTCGTATCGCGTCGTCGCCGGATCGCCGACCACGCGCAACGTATGCGCGTCGGTCCGTTCGTCGATCCCGCTGCGGTTCGTATGATCCTGATGACGATAATCGAAGCTCAGATCGAGAAATCCCGACGACCCGATCTTCAGTCCTTTCTGCGCCCCTGCCTGCGCCACAAAGCCGTCACCCTCATATGTCTGGCCGATCTGGCTCCGCGCCACGCCGCCGTGATCCGAGGATTTGAGGATGATGTTGACGACACCCGCAATCGCGTCGGACCCGTATTGCGCGGCCGCACCATCCTTCAGAACCTCGATATGGTCGATCAGCTCCGGCGCGATCAGGTCGATATCGGTCGGCGTCGCGGAATCCGCGAACCCATCGGTATAGAGATAGGACGAATTATGCCGTCGCTTGCCGTTGACGAGCACAAGTGTCTGGTTCGGATTAAGGCCGCGCAAGCTGATGAAATCCGTCGGCGCCCCATCGAACTGCCCGACGGCTGGCCGCGTCACGGATGGCAACAGTTGCTGCAACGCCGCCGTCACGTTCGTCTGGCCGGTCCGGGCCTGCTCGCTCCCGGTGACGATATCGATCGGCGAAAGGCTGTCGCGCGCCTTCTTGTGGGTCTCGCGCGTTCCGGTCACGATCAGGCTTTCGTTCGTCGTACCGGTATCCGGCGCCGCGATCGCACCGGGCGCGGCATAACAGAAAGGCGTCGCCAAAGCGCAAAATCGCATCAGGGCATACCGTTTCGGCTGGCGCTTCATGACGTGCTTCCACTGCTCCTTTCGAGAACACCACGAAAGGGCGTTGCCGGGCCAATCAACGAATTTCGTTGGTGTTTCGTCTCCTATTCGAAATTAAACCACACTTCAATGGGAATTTTATCTTTCATACTGTATTCTGTCGTCTTTTATGAAAACCACTGCTCATCACGCCTTTTTTTGCCGTCGATCTGTCGCAAGAAATTTGCTGCCTCAGAACGTTTTGCGCCTTACCTTTCCCTTCATGTGCAATAAATCCATTCATCCATGAGCAGTGAGAGCAACGCCGCCGAGGTAGCGAGCGCCCCACCCACCCTTGACTCAAAAGTCCTGAAGATTGCCGCCGTGGTGGTGCTGGGATCGATCATGTCGATCCTGGATACGACCATCATCAATGTGGCCATCCGCGATCTGTCGCAGCATTTCCATGTCGGCATCAACACCACCCAGTGGATCGCCACCGGCTACATGCTCGCCCTGGCCGCCGTCATTCCCCTTACCGGCTGGGCGGCGGACCGTTTCGGCACGAAGCGGCTCTACCTGACCTCCATCGCGCTGTTCCTGGCGGGCTCCGCGCTTTCAGGCGCGGCATGGTCGATGAACACGCTCATCCTCTTCCGCGTGCTACAGGGCCTGGGCGGTGGCATGATCATGCCGGCAGGCATGACGATCCTCTCCCAGGCGGCCGGCGCGCAGCGTATGGGGCGCGTCATGGGCATCGTCGGCGTTCCAATGCTGCTCGGCCCGATCGCAGGGCCGATCCTCGGCGGCTGGCTGGTGGATAACGTCTCATGGCGATGGATCTTCTTCGTCAACCTGCCCATCGGCGCCATCGCGCTGCCGGTCGCCCAATATGTTCTGGCGCCGGACAAGCCAGGGCCGCAGCATAAACTCGACTGGCCCGGCGCCCTGATGCTTTCGCCGGGGCTGGCCGTCTTCGTGTTCGGACTGGCGGAAATCACCGCCGCCGGCTCGCTCGGCAACATAGGCGACGACGCCTGCCTGATCTCGGGCGCGATCCTGATCGTCGGCTTCGTCCTTCACGCCGCCCGACGCACGGATGCCCTCATCGATGTGCGCCTGTTCGCGCGTCGTCCCGTCGCCGCCTCCGCCCTGACGATGTTCCTTTTCGGCATGGCCTTCTTCGGCATGACCCTGCTTCTGCCGCTTTATTTCCAGATCGTCCGGCAACAGACTCCCTTTGGCGCAGGCATGCATCTGGCAGCGCAGGGAATCGGCGCCATGCTCGCCATGCCGCTGGCGGCGCGTCTGACGGACAGTATCGGTGCAGGCCGGATCGTCCTCGCCGGCCTCGGCACGGTGGCCATCGCCATGGCCGTGCTGAGCGACGTCCACGCCGACACGGCGCTCCCCCTGCTGGAAGGCGCCCTCTTCCTCAACGGACTCGGCATGGGCTGCGTCATGATGCCCTGCATGAGCGCCGCGATGGCCCAGCTTCAGCGTCACGAGATCGCCCGGGCCACCAGCGGCCTCAACGTGCTGCAACGCGTCGGCGGTTCGATCGGCACGGCACTGCTGACCGTCATCCTGGCCCATGAAATGACGCGCGCCGGTGCTTCCGCGCATCCCGGCGCCCAGACCGCCCCGACAGCCGACATGCTTCCGGCCATCAGCCACGCCTTCGGCCACACTATCCGCTTTTCACTGGGTGTCATCATCCTTGCCATTCTGGTCGCCATGCGCCTGCCGATGCGAAAAACCACATCGGAGGCGGAACGGCAGTAGACAAAACCGGAACTCTCCCCAAATCTGAAGGCCGCGTCGCGCGTAGAACACCGTGACATCCTCTTCAGACCTGCCGGAACCGATGCCCGATTTTTCTCAACACGCCATCCGCGTCCGTGGCGCGCGCGTTCACAATCTCAAGAATATCGACGCCGATATCCCGCGCGATGCCATGACGGTCATCACCGGCCTGTCGGGTTCCGGCAAGTCGTCGCTGGCATTCGATACGATCTACGCGGAAGGACAGCGGCGCTACGTCGAGAGCCTTTCCGCTTATGCCCGGCAGTTCCTGGAACTTATGGGCAAGCCAGACGTGGACTCGATCGAGGGCCTGTCTCCGGCCATCTCCATCGAACAGAAAACCACGTCGAAGAACCCGCGTTCGACCGTCGGCACGATTACCGAAATCCACGATTACATGCGCCTGCTCTGGGCGCGTGCGGGCGTACCCTACTCCCCCGCGACCGGCCTGCCGATCGAGGCGCAGACGATCAGCCAGATGGTCGACCGCGTCATGGCCATGCCGGAAGGCACGCGATTGATGCTGCTCTCCCCGGTCATCCGCGACCGCAAGGGCGAATACCGCAAGGAACTCGCGGAATTGCAGCGCAAGGGCTTCGCCCGTGTGAAGATCGACGGCGAACTCCACGATATCGCCGAGGCGCCGAACCTCAATCGCAAGCTGCGACACACGGTCGAGGTCGTCATCGACCGTATCGTCGTCAAGGAAGGGATCGAGTCACGTCTGGCCGACAGCTTCGAGACCGCCATCAATCTTTCCGACGGCCTCGCCTATGCCGAGGAGGTCAAACGCGACGGCGACGCCGAACCACCGGCCCATGTCGTGTTCTCCGCCAAGTTCGCCTGCCCCGTTTCCGGCTTCACGCTGGAGGAGATCGAACCGCGCCTGTTCTCCTTCAACGCGCCGATGGGCGCCTGCCCCGTTTGCGACGGCATCGGTACCGAGACGCATTTCGACGCGCATCTGGTCGTACCCAACGAGAAACTCTCCCTCGACGAAGGCGCGATCGCCCCTTGGCAGGATGCCAAGAGCCCCTGGTATGACCAGACGCTGCAAGCCCTCGCCAGGCATTTCGGCGAACGGATGGACACGCCCTGGGCCCGGCTGAAGCCCGCGACACGGGACGCCATCCTCAACGGCACCGAGGATTCGGTGGAGTTCACCTATCGCGATGAGCGTCGCGCCTATTCCATCAGCAAACCCTTCGATGGCGTGCTGAACAATCTGCGCCGCCGCATCGCGGAGACGGACAGCGTCTGGGTGCGCGAGGAACTCTCGCGCTACCAGTCCGCCCATCCATGCCACGCCTGCGGCGGCGCGCGCCTGAAGCCGGAGGCACTGTGCGTCAAGGTCGCCGAGCGCAACATCGCGGAAGCCTCCGACCTGACGATCCGGCGCGCCCTGGAATGGTTCTCGACCGTCGAAGCGACGCTGACGCCGCAGCGCGCCGAAATCGCCCGGCGCATCCTGCGGGAGATCACCGACCGGCTGCATTTCCTCAACGATGTAGGGCTGGACTACCTGACGCTCTCCCGCGGCTCCGCCACGCTGTCAGGCGGCGAAAGCCAGCGCATCCGCCTGGCTTCGCAGATCGGCTCCGGCCTGACGGGCGTGCTCTATGTTCTGGACGAGCCGTCCATCGGCCTGCACCAGCGCGATAACGAACGCCTGCTCGGCACGCTGGATCGTCTCAAGCGCCTCGGCAACACCGTCATCGTCGTGGAACATGACGAGGACGCCATCCGCGCGGCCGACTACCTCATCGACATGGGACCGGGCGCGGGCGCGCGTGGGGGCGAAGTCATTGCCGTCGGCACGCCGGCCGAAGTCGCCAAAAACAAAAAGAGCATCACCGGCGATTACCTCTCGGGCCGCCGCGCCATTCCCGTGCCCGAACAGCGCCGAGCTTTCGACCGCGAACGGGTGCTGACCCTGATCGGCGCGAACGGCAACAACCTGCACGATGTCACCGCACGTTTTCCCCTCGGCTGCTTCATCGCCGTCACCGGCGTTTCGGGCGGCGGCAAATCGACCCTCGTGGTCGATACGCTCTACAAGGCGCTTTCCCGCCAGCTGATGGGTTCCGGACAGACGCCGCTGCCCTATCGCGGCATCGAGGGGATCGAGCATCTCGACAAGATCATCGACATCGATCAGTCGCCCATCGGTCGCACGCCACGCTCCAACCCCGCGACATACACCGATCTGTTCGCGCCGATCCGCGACTGGTTCGCCGAACTGCCGGAGGCCAAGGCGCGCGGCTACAAGCCGGGACGCTTCTCCTTCAACGTCAAGGGTGGTCGTTGCGAGGCCTGCCAGGGCGATGGCGTGCTGAAGATCGAAATGCACTTCCTGCCGGACGTGTTCGTGACGTGCAGCACCTGCAAGGGCCAGCGCTACAACCGCGAGACGCTGGACGTGAAATTCCGGGGCAAGTCCATTGCCGATGTCCTGGCCATGACGGTGGACGAGGCCCTGCCGTTCTTCCACGCCGTGCCGCGCATCCGCGACCGGCTGGCGATCCTGCAACAGGTGGGCCTTGGCTACGTCGCCCTCGGCCAGCAGGCGACGACCCTTTCCGGCGGCGAGGCGCAGCGCGTCAAGCTCTCCAAGGAACTCGCCAAACGCGCGACGGGCCGAACCTTCTACATCCTCGACGAACCCACGACCGGCTTGCATACGGAAGACGTGCGCAAGCTGCTGGAAGTACTGCATGCGCTGGTCGAGCAGGGCAATACCGTGCTGGTGATCGAACACAATCTGGAGGTCATCAAGACGGCGGACTGGCTGATCGACATCGGTCCGGAAGGCGGCGAAGGCGGCGGTCGGATCGTGGCGGAAGGCACCCCGGAAGATATCGTGGCGACACCCGCCAGCTACACGGGGCGCTTCCTCAAGCCGTTGCTTCCCGTCGCCATCGCGGCACCGAAGAAGAAAGCGCGCCGGACGAAGGCCGGCGCCAGGGCGGACGCCTGAGCCAAGGCGTCCGAAAGCCTGACGCGGGCGCACGGCATATGACCGGGCGCCCGCGTCAGGCCTCGATCGGCATGCCTTCCCCGAGGAAGGCGCGGAACTGGTTTTCAACCGGCGCGATGTCGAAGCCCCCGGCCTCCAGCCAGTGGTCGTTGAAATACGTGCCCTGATAACGATCGCCGGAATCGCAGAGCAGCGACACCACCGAACCACGCTCGCCGCGCGCCGCCATGCCCGAGATCACACGGGCGCAAGCCCATGCATTGGTGCCGGTCGAACCGCCACAGGGACGGCCGATCCACGCCGACAGGACGCGTGCCGCCGCCAGACTCTGCACGTCGTCGATCACCTCGCATCGGTCGATCAGCGCGGGCTCGAAAGATGCCTCCACGCGCGGGCGACCGATTCCCTCCACCACGCTGCAACACCGCTCGACATGCCGCACCAGCGGATCGTTCAGATGGCGATGGAACACGGAACTTGCCGGATCGGCGAGGCAGAGCCGGGTGCCATGTCCCCGATAGCGGATATACCGGCCGATCGTGGCCGACGTGCCGCCCGTGCCCGCACCGCAGACGATCCAGCCCGGTATGGGATCGGTTTCCAGCGCCATCTGGCGATAGATGGATTCCGCGATGGAGTTGTTGCCACGCCAGTCCGTCGCGCGCTCGGCATAGGTGAATTGGTCCATGTAGTGGCCGCCAAGTTCTTCGGCCAGACGCAGGCTTTCGTCATGCGCCTGCGCGGCCTCCGCCACCAGATGGCAGCGCCCGCCATGAAAACGAATGGCTTCGAGCTTCTCCGGCGATGTCGAACGCGGCACCACCGCCACGAACGGCAAACCCAGCAAACGCGCCAGATAGGCCTCCGAAACGGCCGTGGACCCGCTGGACGATTCGATGATCGTCGTCTTCGGCCCGACCCAGCCATTGCACAAGGCATAGAGGAACAGCGAACGCGCCAGGCGGTGCTTGAGGCTTCCCGTGGGATGGGTGGACTCATCCTTCAGATAGAAGGATATCCCCGCGAAGCCCGGCAAGGGCACACGCAGCAGATGCGTGTCGGCGGAACGGTTGAAATCCGCCTCGATCTTCTGAACGGCACGATTGACCCAGTCGCGCTCCTGACCCGTCAGCGCAAAGCTTTTTCCACCCACGATTATCCTGCTTTCCCCTGTAACGTTGCCAGAACCAGTCCCGGCGACAGGATCTGCGGCAGAACCTGCCCATCGCCATGCGGCGGGTAATAGACGTAGAGCGGCACGCCGTCACGACCATGCGCGCGCAAATATGCGCCAATCGCCTCGTTCCGGTTCGTCCAGTCGCCTTTCATATACACGACGCCCCTGTCCCTGAACGCCGATTGCACGGCGCCCGTATCCAGCGCCACGCGCTCGTTGACCATGCAGGTGATGCACCAGGCCGCGGTCATGTCGATGAAAACAGGTTTGCCCTGCGCGCGCGCGGCATCCAGACGCGCCGTGGAAAACGGCACGATACCGGCCTGCGCGGTGGTGGCCTGCGTGGCCGGGGGTGCGACCGCATCCGCCGGTCCCGTGGCCACGCGCGACAGCACGACGAACGCCAGCGCAACGGTCACGACCGCCAGCACGCGGGAGAACACCACGCCGCGCGTCGGCCCATCGATCATCGCACGCCGCTGCGCCATGCCGAACAACCACGCGGCGAATCCCAGCGCCACGGCACCGCCGGTCGCCATCGCCACGACATCCGCCCCGCGCTGCAAGCCGGCCACCCAGAGCAGCCATACGCAGGTCGCCAGCAGCGGGAATGCCAGAAACTGCTTCATGACACTCATCCACGCGCCCGGACGCGGCAGACGGGACGCAACCCCCGGAACACCCGCAATCAGCAGATAAGGCGCGGCCAGCCCCAGCCCCATGGCCAGGAAAATCGCAATCCCCGCCCAGGCCGGGCCGCCCAGCGCCGCCGCGATGGCCGCGCCCATAAAGGGCGCGGTGCAGGGCGTGGCCACGACGACCGCCAGCAGGCCGGTCAGCACATCGCCGCCCAGTCCGGATTTCGGCACGATATCCTGCCCGATTCCGCCGGTCGTGATCTCGAAGACACCCAGCAGGTTCAGCGCCATAGCGAACAGCAGCCAGCAGACCGCCACGACGAAAACCGGTGACTGGAACTGAAAGCCCCAGCCCGCCGCCGATCCCGCCGCCCGCAGCACCAGCATAAGTCCGCCCAGCAGCGCGAACGTACCCATCACGCCGCCGGAATAGGCCAGGGCGCTTCGCAGGGCCACCTGCCGCCCCGCGCCGCCCATCTTCGCAACGGACAGCGCCTTCATCGCCAGCACGGGGAACACGCACGGCATCAGGTTGAGGATCAATCCGCCGAGGAAGGCGAACAGCAACATGCGCGGGAGGCTCGTCGCCGGGGCCGCAATCGGAGCCGCAACCGGGGCCGCCGTCGCGGCATGGACCGGGGTCGAAGCCGCGGCACCCGCTCCCGGCCTGGCGTCGATCCAGAGTGAACTGCTCTGGTCGGCGGCATCCTGCAACACGACAATGCCGGACATGTCCCCGTCGTGCTTCACGCCCTGCATCCATTTCAGGTGCAGCGCCAGACGCCCGTCCGTCACCTCGAATTTCTGCGGCGCCACCTGATCGATCACACCTGTCGTGGCAGGCATGAACCACGCCCGCTCCACCGATTGCGGTGACAGGCCCTGCCCCGTCAGGCTCAGCGTCCCGTCCGCCGCGATACTGGCCGCGAAAGGCGAAGGCATGGGGCGCGCGGCGGCGGCGCGGGCGAAAATCGCGCCGTCTTTGCCAACGCCGGGATCGTTCGGCGCAGCGGGCAGCGCCAACGTGAAATCGCCGCTCTCCGGCACGCAGGTCGAGGCGCAGACCAGCCATTCCGCATGCGCCTTGAGCGTCGCGCCCCCATTGCCATGCAATGTCAGGGCCTCCGGCAGCAGGACATCCCCCGTATAGGCATAGGACATGAGCCCGCCTTCGGAGATGCGCACCGGCGTCGGCCAGTCGATCCTTTCCGACTGGCCCCGACCGTCCGCCGTCACTTTCAGGGTGGGCGCCTCACCCGCATCGCCGGGGTTGAGCCAGTAGGTATGCCAGCCCGGCTTGAGCTTCAGGTGCAAGCCCACATGCAAGACCTGACCCGGGCCGATGGCATCGCGGTCCGACACCAGTGTCGCCACGTCGTGATCGGACGTCACGGGCGTGCTTTCGGCCGCATGCGCCGTCCCGCCCCATGCCAGGGGGCACAACGTCAGGGCAGCGAGCGCTCCCGTCAAAAATCCACGCAAGGACATGTTTCCCATCACGACAAAATCCAGTTCCACAAAGCGTCGGCGCCGAAGGTTTGCGCATTCCCGGTCCGTCGCGTCATACACGGATATATGAACGCCACGCCCGCTTCCACCAGTGTCTTCGTTTTGCCGGACCTTCCGGTTACAGCCGCACTTCCCGAATTGGAACGCGCGCTCGCCAGTGGCCGCAACGCCGTGCTGGTCGCGCCGCCCGGTGCCGGCAAGACGACATTGGCACCCCTGTACCTGCTTCAGGCCCCGTGGCGCACGGACGGACGCATCGTCGTCGTCGAACCCCGGCGCGTCGCCGTGCGCTCGGCCGCCCACCGCATGGCCTCGCTGCTGGGCGAGGAAACCGGCGATACCGTCGGCTTCCGCACACGCACGGATTCCGCCGTCTCGGCCAGCACCCGTATCGAGGTGGTGACCGAAGGACTGCTTCTGCGCCGCCTGCTGACCGATCCGCTGCTGGACGGCGTGGCCGCCATCCTGTTCGACGAAGTGCACGAACGATCGCTCGATCTGGACACCGCGCTGGCGTTCGCCCTCGACCTGCAACGCAGCTTCCGCCCCGAACTGCGGCTTGTGGCCATGTCCGCCACGACCGATGGCCGCGCCTTCGCCAGCCTGCTGGATGGCGAACTGATCGAAAGCGAAGGCCGCCAGTATCCGATCGATATCCGCCATGCGAAACGCGATATCGCCGCCCCGCGTGAACTGGCCGACACCATGGCACGCGCCGTTCGGGAGGCTTTCGAAACGGAACAGGGCGATATCCTCGCCTTCCTGCCGGGACTTGCGGAGATACGACGCGCCGAACGCGCCCTGGCCGACCTGCCGGCCCTCGTCCTGCCCCTGCATGGCGAACTCGCCACCACCGAACAGGACCGCGCCCTGCGCCCCGCCGCGCAACGCAAGATCGTGCTCGCGACGTCCATTGCCGAAACGTCGCTGACCGTGCCGGGCGTAAGGGTCGTCGTCGATGGCGGCTTCCATCGCACGCCGCGCTTCGATGCCGGATCGGGCCTGTCCCGACTGGAGACGCGCCGCATCTCGCGTGCCACCGCCACGCAACGCGCAGGCCGTGCGGGACGCGAGGCACCCGGCATTGCCATCCGCCTCTGGACGGAAGCCACGGGGCGCGCCATGGCCCTGCAGGACCCGCCCGAGATCCTGAACGGGGATCTCGGCGGTCATCGACTGGACGTCGCCGCCTGGCGCGCGGCAATGGGTACTCCGCCCGATGCCCTGCCCCTGCTGGACACACCACCCCAGGGGGCCGTTCAGGCCGCCGATGCCCTGCTGCGCGATCTCGGCGCGTTGGACGGTGCGGGGCATATCACGACGACCGGGCAGGCCATGGCCGTACTCGGCGCGCAGCCCCGGTTGGCCGCCATGCTCTGCGCCGCCCGCACAGCCGCCGAACAGGCCACCGCCGCCTGCCTTGCCGCCTTGCTGGAAGAACGCGACCCCCTGCGTCCCCGCCCGGCGCCCGGACAGCGCGCCATCACGCCCCCCGCCGATATCCGGGCGCGATTGGCGCTGATCGCGGGCGACGACCATGCCCCCGACGCAGACCGCGCCAGTCTGGCGCGCATTCGCCAGTCCGCGCAGCGTTATCAGCGACGCCTCCGCCTGAGTGGTCGGCTGGCGCCCGATCCCAATGCGGCCGCGGCCCTGATCGCCGCCGGCTTTCCGGACCGCGTGGCGCAGTCGCGTGGCGAACCGGGGCGTTACCGGCTCGCTGGCGGCGGCAGCGGACGCGTCGCCGCGAACGATCCGCTGGCACGCCATACGCTCCTTGCCGCCGCCGCGCTGCATGTGCGGACCGCCACCGACATCACGCTCGCAGCACCTCTGGACCCGGAGAACCTGCCGCGCGCCCTGATCGACCGTACGACGGAGCAGGTGGAAACGACACTCGACAGCACGACGGGAAGCATCGTCGCCCGCAAGCGCCTGCGCCTCGGCGCGCTCGTCCTGCGCGACCGGAACGTCACATTGGCGCCTGAGGAAGCCGCCACCCTGCTGTTGGCGCAAATCCGCGGCGACATCACCGGCACGCTGGACTGGACCGACGCCGCGCGCCAGTTCCAGGCCCGCCTGCTCCTCGCCCGCCAGCATCTCGATCCGGATATCCCGGACTGCGGAGACGAAAGACTGGCCGCAACGGTCGACGACTGGCTGGCGCCATACCTGTCGGGCATCACACGCCTGACGCAGGTCAAGGCCCTCGATCTCCTGAGCATCCTTCGCGCGCGCGTGCCTTACGACACGCTGATGCAGATCGACCGGACGCTACCGCCGGCGCTGGACACACCGGGCGGGCGCCTGTCCATCGACTACACCGCCGTCACACCCACCGTATCCGCCCGCGCGCAGGCATTCTACGGCATGCGCGAGACGCCCCGACTGGCGCACGGCAAGGTGCCGATCCAGTTCTCCCTGCTATCGCCCGCCGGGCGACCGCAGGCCATCACGCCGGACATCGCGGCCTTCTGGCAGACCGGCTGGCCAGACATGCGACGCGACATGCGGGGTCGCTACCCCAGGCATGACTGGCCGGAGAACCCGGCCGATGCCACACCGCCTCGCCCACGCGGCGCGCGTTGAGGCGGACGACGGCCCTAGCGCGGTGCCTGCGTCGTCGTATCGGGCTGGTTCGGGTTGGCGGTGGTCTGGGTGGTCGTCGTGGTCTGGCTGCCACCGAAAAGATTCAGCGCCTGCATCGGGCTGACGCCGAACCACAAGGCCAGCAGAACGACGATGATGATCCCGACGATACCGATGCGACCGCGCGCATTGCCCAGTGTCGACATCGTCCCGCCGCCCGTGGCGTTGTTGTTGGACAGGTTACGGTTGGGATTGTTCGAACCGGACATCGTTACTCTCCTCATCACCATGCGCCTAAAGACGCGGATCCGAAGTCGAGACGCCATGCCCGGTGAATAGTTGCGCCGGCATCCGAGCGAAGCAGGCGCGACGATATATTCCTTGTGCGATACCGTCAGTGATACTGGCAGGGGGCGCCGATCGTGGGCGGATTGGCGGACTGGATCACCATCAGCGTCACCGGATCGTCGCCGACATTACCCGCATTATGCCCCTTCTTTCCCTTATACGGTCCGCTGGGCATCGGTCTTACGTCCTGATCCTCGCCCAGCAACACATCGCCCTGGTTCAACACGATCTTCTGCCCGTCCATGCTCTGCACCCACCAGCTGCCATGCAGCGGGATGATCCATTGCGGCTTCGGGTCCGGATGCCATGCGCCGTTCCAGTGCGCGGGCTGGACCGTGAACATGATCGTCGCCGTCTGGGGCTTCATCGGATCCTGCCACTGCGGACCGGCAGGCGGCGACATGCTCTTGAGAAAGAAATGCGTCACCTCGCAATCGGCGAGATGGCTGATGCCGTCCTTGTCGGTCCAGAGATGATGATAATGCCGGACCGGATTGGGCGGATCGTCCGCGCGCGCCGCGTGGCCTACGCCTGTCGCAACCAGAAAGCTCAGGAGATACGCGGCGCGTCGTAACATGGGCGGTCGATCCTTCTTGCGGCGGAAAAGCGTGTCATGCCGCTAACGCCGCATATCGGGCGAAGGATCGTTCCCTGACGACAAATTATGTCAACCGCCCTGCAACGCCGCGTTGAGCACGGCCGCCAGACGCACGCCCGCCTGTTCCAGACGAAGCTGCATGATCGGCCAGACGATCGTCGTGTAATCCTGCCCCAGATCCGCACCGTGCCACTGCGGCAAGGCGCCATAAGCCACGCTGCGTGCCAGCGAATGACTTTCGTCGACCCAGTTGATCGTCGCATCGCGCATCTGCTGCGGCGTGAACCCGGCAACCCAGTAGCTCGTCTCGTCGGGTGTGATCTGGCGCGACAGGATGTCGGCTTCTTTCCGCGCCGCCGCGAAATCGATGCTGTAATGCGGCCCGACGTGCAGATCGGCCTGACGATCGATCACGCCCTCATCCCATAGCGCATGCAGGTTCATGTGGCCGTTATGGTCGCTGCCGAAATAGGTCAGCCGGACGTCGTTGCCGCCCTTGTCGTGGTCGTGCTCCGCGGCATGCAGGGGCTGATGCAGATCGCCGATCAGATGCACCACCCATTTCAGTGCCACCAGACGCTGCTGCGGTGACGCATGCACATCCGCGAGAACCGCCTCTTCCATCGGCAGCTTCTCCGTCACGCAATTCGTATCGGGGCAATCGCGTGACTGATCGTAGGCGGGATAGGCGACGTCGATATCCACATAATGCCATTTGAGCGTTTCCGGCATGCCGCCCTTGCTCTTGGGCACATGACCGATCGTATCCGGCCAGGAAGCGACCTGATCCAGACCATGGTTGCCTTCGAGCGCCAGCAAGGCCGTTGCCGCCTTCGCGGCCTCGGGCGTCAGACGATCCTGCGCGATATCAGCGACGATGGCGTGCCCGTACGGCCCCCACGCCCGCGCCTGCGGCACAAGGGCCGAAACGCCGAGACCGAGAAACACGGCCGGAAGAAAACGGGAGCGACGCAGCATCGAGTCATCCATGATAAAATTACACCGGTTTCCGCTGTGTCATTGTTCCGCCGGAATCACAACCGGAATCACAACCGGATGTTACCTGTCACAAAAACTCGATATCCCTGAATCGGCCAGGCGCTTATCCATTGATATGCCATGATTTCCCGAAACGGGAAGCGGCACGGCCTGCCATCATAACCAACCCGTGATGCACCGCTCCGTTGCGCCCTGGCAGCCTCCCAGCGTAGAGGACTCGGCCATCGCCAGAAAGTATTCGGAAAAATAGCTGGCGACGACATGAATAGGGCCGAAGTACGATAATCAACGCCGTCTATTCCATTTCAAGTCAGCCAGTATCGACCAGAACGGCGATTATTGAACACCGACCCTCGACATGCCCGCTCCGACGTCCGCAACCTCAAGGGTCGCCCATATCATGTCCGCATCCAGTCAAGTTCCGCCCTTCAAACCCCGCTACGAAAACTATATCGGTGGCGAATGGCGCGCGCCCGTCGAGGGCCATTATCTCCAGAACCCGTCGCCCATCAACGGGCAGGTTCTCTGCGAAGTGCCATCCTCCACCGCCGCCGATATCGAACTGGCGCTGGACGCCGCCCACAAGGCCAAACATTGCTGGGCCGCGACATCGCCCGCCGATCGCGCCCTCGTGCTGCTCCGCGCGGCCGACCGCATGGAACAGAATCTCGACCTCATCGCCCGTGCGGAAACATGGGACAACGGCAAGCCGATCCGCGAGACACTGAACGCCGATATCCCGCTCGCCATCGACCATTTCCGCTACTTCGCCGGCTGCATGCGTGCGCAGGAAGGGGGCATCAGCGAAATCAACGAAACGACGATCTCCTATCACTTCCATGAACCGTTGGGCGTGGTCGGGCAGATCATTCCCTGGAATTTCCCGATCCTGATGGCCTCGTGGAAGCTCGCCCCCGCGCTGGTGGCCGGCAACTGCGTGGTTCTGAAACCGGCGGAGACAACGCCCGCGAGCATCCTCGTGGTGATGGAACTGATCGGCGATCTCTTTCCGCCCGGCGTCCTGAACATCGTCAACGGTCTGGGCAGGAACGTCGGGGCGGCGCTGTCGAACAGCGATCGTATCGCCAAGATCGCCTTCACGGGCTCCACCGCGACCGGCAAGATGATCGCCCACGCCGCCGCCGAGCACATCATTCCCGCCACGCTCGAACTCGGGGGCAAATCGCCCAACGTCTTCTTCGCCGATGTCATGGACCATGACGACGACTACCTCGACAAGGCGCTGGAAGGCTTCACGATGTTCGCCCTGAACCAGGGCCAGATCTGCTCCTGCCCCAGCCGCGCCATCATCCATGAATCGATCTATGATCGTTTCATGGAGCGTGTCCTGCCCCGCGTGAAGGCGATCCGCCAGGGCAACCCCCTCGATCCCGAGACGATGATGGGCGCGCAGAATTCGAAGATGCAGGAGGACAAGATCCTCGGCTATATCGATATCGGCAATCAGGAAGGCGCCGAACTGCTGATTGGCGGAGCGCGCCCCGATCTCGGCGCGTCCCTGAACGACGGTTTCTATGTCCAGCCGACCGTCTTCAAGGGCAACAACAAGATGCGCATCTTCCAGGAGGAGATCTTCGGCCCGGTGCTGAGCGTCACCACGTTCAGGACCGAGGAAGAGGCCCTGGCCATCGCCAACGACACCGAATACGGCCTTGGCGCCGGCGTCTGGAGCCGTGACGCCAACACCTGCTTCCGCATGGGGCGCGGCATCCAGGCAGGCCGAGTGTGGATTAATTGTTACCATGCCTACCCTGCCCATTCGGCATTTGGCGGGTATAAGAAGTCAGGCATCGGTCGGGAAACCCACAAAATGGTTCTCGACCATTATCAGCAGACCAAAAACATGCTGGTAAGCTACAGCGAGAAGAAGCTCGGCTTTTTCTGAGCGACGTGGCCGGGGCGCGCACCATGCGCCCCCGGACTCAACCGCGTCGCCAGCCGGGAAACGTGGGAGAGTATACGTGTCGCAGAAGTACCGTATCGTGATCGTGGGCGGCGGCGTCGCCGGCCTTGCACTGGCCTCGCGCCTCGGCGACCGGATGGGCAAATCCGGGCAGGCCGAAATCACGCTCGTCGACAAAAGCTTCGCGCACGTCTGGAAACCGATGCTGCATTGCTTCGCGGCAGGCACGGCGCAGAACGAAAACGACCGCATCAGCTTCATGTCGCAGGCCAGCCGCCATCACTTCGAATTCTGGCCCGGCGAGATCACCGCGCTCGACCGCGGCAGCAAGACCCTCACCCTCGCGCCGGTCCTGGCGACGGACGGCAGCGAAGTGCTCGGCGAGCGCACCGTGCATTACGATGCCGTCGTGCTCTCGATCGGCAGCCGTGCGAACGACTTCCGCACGCCGGGTGTTGCCGAGCACTGCCTGTTCATCGACAACCTCGTGGAGGCCAACGGCTTCAACGAGAAGTTCCGCATGGCGCTGCTGCGCGCCTATGCCGATAACGAGGAACTCAACATCTCCATCGTGGGCGGCGGCGCGACCGGCACCCAGCTGGCGGCCGAACTGCACAAGGCGCTGGACCTCGTCTCGCTCTATTCCTTCGGCCAGAAACCGCCGAAGCTGAAGGTGACGCTGCTCGAGGCCGGTCCACGCATTCTCCCCGCCTTCCCCGAAAGCGTGTCGGAAGCCGCGACCAAGCAACTCGAGGCGCTGGACGTCACGGTTCAGGTGAACGCCATGGTCAGCGGCGCGGACGAACACGGCTTCATACTCAAGGACGGCTCCCGCGTGGAAGCCAGCCTGCGCGTCTGGGCGGCTGGCGTGAAGGCACCCGACGTCACCACCCGTTTCGGCGGCCTGACGCTGACGCGCTCCGGGCAGATCGAGGTCCGGCCGACATTACAGACCGTCGAGGACGATGCCATCTTCGCCATGGGCGACTGCGCCTTCATTTCGGAAGCCCCGGTCGCGCCGACGGCCCAGGCCGCCCGCCAGCAGGCACATCATCTGGCGAGACAGATTCCCGGCTGGATCACCGCCAGTCGTCCGCTTCAGCCTTTCGCATTCCACAACAAGGGCGCGATCGTGGCACTCGGCAGCTATAACGGCTGGGGCACCTTCTCCGGCGGCACCGTCTTCGGCGGCGGCTGGCTGCGCGGCCTGTCGGCGCGGCTGGGGCATCTCGCGCTCTATCGCCAGCATCAGTTCGAGATTTACGGGCCGTGGCGCGGCTTCGTGTCCTGCGTGGTCGACTGGCTCGACAACTTCGTACGCCCCTCCGTTCGGCTCGACTAGCCACTTTGTGGTATCGTCCGCACATGACGGACGTTACCACGCCAAGCCTCAGCCGCCGCTTCGCACTCTCCTCCATCGTCGCCCTCGGCGCCGCCGGTCTGGGCGCCGGCGCGCGGGCGGCGGACACCAAACCTTCCACGCCCGAAAAGCCGACGCCCCCACAGGCACCGGACGCGACACACAAGGCCGAGCCGAACGCCTCGCATCCCTCGCCCGCCGATCAGCCGGGCGGCACGTCGCACCCTGTCGTCAAGACGGAAAGCGATATCTTCTATCGTCCCACGATCCATTTCACGCCAACCATCGGCTTCATGAACGACCCCAACGGGCTGGTCTTCGACGGCACGAACTTCCACCTCTACTACCAGTATGACCCCTTCGCGCCTTATGCCGGCCACGTGCACTGGGGCCATGCCACCAGCAACGACCTGCTGCACTGGCAGGACCAGCCGATCGCCATTCCGGAAACCAAGGATGGCGAAGCCTTCACCGGATGCGCGGTCATCGACAGGACCAACGCCTCCGGTCTGTTCGAGAATGCACAGGGCGGCATGGCGGCGCTCTACACCCGCGCCAGCTCGCACAGACAGGCGCAGTATCTCGCCATCAGCCACGATAACGGACAAACCTTTACGGAACACGCGCACAACCCGGTGCTCGATATCGGCAGCAATTCGTTCCGCGACCCGCAGGTCATTTTCCATGAACCCACGAAACAATGGGTCATGGTCGTCGCCAAATCACGCCTGCATCAGATCGCGTTCTATGCCTCGATCGATCTGGCGCACTGGGTCCATCTCAGCGATTTCGGTCCCTCCGGCCTGTTCGGCGTCGACTACGAATGTCCGAACCTGATCGAGGTTCCACTGGAAGGCGGCGGCAGGCGCTGGGTGCTGTTCGTCTCCGTCAATCCGGGCGGACCGACCGGGGGCAGCATCACGCAGTATTTCGTCGGCGAATTCGACGGCACCCGCTTCATTCCGGACGATACGGTCATCGGCCTGACCGACTTCGCCAAGGATGCCTATGCGATGCAGGTCTACAGCAACATGCCGCAGGACGAAGCCGTATCGATCGCGTGGCTCGGCAACTGGCAATACTGTCAGGAACTCCCGACGCAGAGCTGGCGCGGCGCCATGACCTTGCCTCGCACCATGACGTTGAAACGCGATTTCGCCGGCTGGATCAGGCTGGCGCAGACCCCGCGCCATATCGAAACGCTGCGCGGCACGGCCATTCCCTTCGCCACCCGACGCATCGCCGCCGGATCGAGCGCGCAGGTCGCACTGCCGCCCGGCACGGCGATCGAACTCGCCATGAGCGTCACGGTGGACGAACGCCCGCACGACCTGCCGCTCGGCGACAAGGGGCGCACCGGTCGCTTCATCATCGTTTTCGGCAATGAGCAGGGAGAGACGCTGACGATCGGCTTCGATGCATTCTCCGGCCAACTCTGGCTGGATCGCAACGATCTCAAGGGCTTTGCCCAGCCGTTCTTCACCGGGCAGTTCTCGACCGTCCTGAATCCGGACGACCGGCATTTCGACATTCGCGTCATCCTGGATGCATCCACCCTGGAAATCTTCGCCAATGGCGGTCTGAGCGTCGGCACGGCACTGATTTTTCCTGCCGGGCCGCTCGATTTCCTCCGCCTCGAAGCAAGCGGCGCGGCCGCGACCGTCGAAAGCCTGTCGCTCTACCCGTTGAAGAAAACCATGCCGCGCGACACCGCCATCTGACGACTGCCCGCCCTAACGCTGGCTGCGGGCAAGCGCGTTCAACGCCGCAAGCGTCTGATCGAACTGCCCGTTCGCTTCGGCGAAGCGCAGCGGCCGGACGCGCTCGACAAGGATTTCCGCCGGCGTCGGCGTCTGCCCGAGCAGGGTCATCACCTCGTCGATATAGTCCTTCAGCGGCATATAGCCTGAGCGGCTTGCCTGTCCCGGCGTCAGGTCGGTCTGCACGCCGGGCGGCACGAGTTCGATGACCTCGACCTTGCCACGCAGGGCCTCCCGCTGCGCGACGGAATAGAAATGCATCGCCGCCTTCGTGGCGGAATAGGTCGGCGTATCGATCAGCGGCACGAAGGCCAGCCCGGACGTCACGTTGACGATCGCGGCATCGGGCTGTCTGGCCAGATGGTCGGTCAGCGCATTGGACAGGCGGATCGGACCGAGCAGATTGGTCGTGATCGTCGCTTCCGCATCGGCAAGGTCGCGGTGCGTATCCAGCACTTCGAACCGCATCAAACCGGCGTTATTAATCAGCACATTCAGTGCGGGAAAGCCTGCCGTCACGCGGGCCGCGAAGGATGCGATTTCCGCCGCGCTGTCGATGTCGAGCGTGACGGCGTGCATGTTCGCCCGGCCCTCACAGGCCTGTTTCAGCGCCTCCGCCCGACGCCCTGCGACAATCACCGTATTCCCCGCGTCGTGCAGGCGATGCGCCAGAGCCTCGCCGATGCCGGACCCGCCGCCTGTCATCAGAATCGTATTGCCGGATATTTTCATGCTCTTTCCTCCAACAGAAAAACATTGCGAGGCCGAAGGTGGACTGCATGCTTTCCAATAGAAAGAAGGCACCAAAAAGAATTATACTCACCTGAAAGAGAGTGAGATCGGCAACATGAAGTCCTACGATGAGCACGCCACCGCTCAAACACGGGAAATCGCGGAATCAACCCCGCCGGACACAGTCAATCCAAAGGTAGAAGCCCTGGTCACGGACCTGATCGGCCGCGTGGCCGACAAATGGACCATGCTGGTGCTTGAGACACTCGATGCGCACCGCACATTGCGGTTCACGGCGTTGAGTCGCCTCATCCCCGGCATCAGCCAGAAAATGCTGACGCAAACACTGCGCCGCATGGAGCGTGACGGCATGCTGTCAAGAACAGTCCACCCCGTCATTCCGCCGCATGTCGATTATTCCCTGACGGAACTGGGCGGGAGTCTGGGCGCGGCATTCTGTGGAGTCTGGATCTGGGCCGAGGAGAACCTGAGCAGGATCGAGACGGCCCGCGCGGATTTCGACCGGCGCACCGACATAGGCAAGGGCAGTTAGCCGGATTTTGGCGCACACGGGCCGGACGTCAGAACGTCCGGCCCGCGACCGGATCAGCGCGACGCGGCGCCGGTCGTGTTGGCGATGCCTTGCTGGACATTGGTCGCCGCCTGCGAGGTGTCATGTCCTACCGAACTCACGTCCTCGCCGGCACCGCGCGTCGCATTACAGGCCGCCAGAGACAGGCAGGCCGCCGTCATCAGGGCTGCCGACAGGGCCGCGCGCTTTTTCGTCGGACGGTTCACTTCATTGGTGGTCATACCATCGTTCCTTTCGGTTGCTTCGGCGGTATTAACCGCCTGAGAGCCGGGATGGTTGCACGTGCGGGAAGTCCGTCCGCGTCCCGGCGCCGGTTTCCGTTCGCTTCCGTTATGTTCTAGGGTGGCACGGATATCATGAGCCGGAGCCGATCATTGCCCTTTCCGTTGCGCTGTCTTGCGATGGCCTTATTCGTCGCATCCTGCATGTCCATCGCATACGCCGCACCACCGGATATCGGGCAGATCGACCGTCTGGCCGCACGCGTTCAAAAAGAGTTCAACGTCCCCGGCATCGGGATCGGCATCGTGCAGGACGGGCATGTCGTGCTGGCCAGGGGCTATGGCGTGCAGGACGGTCCCGGCAGCCCGCCGGTCGATGCGCGCACGCTGTTCGGCATCGGCTCCAACACGAAAGCCTTTACCGCCGCGGGACTGGGCGTTCTGGTCGATGACGGCAAACTTCACTGGAACGACCGGATGGAGGATGTCCTGCCCGGCTTCCAGCTGGCCGATCCGTGGCTGACGCGGGAATTTCGCGTCAGCGATCTCCTGACCCATCATAGCGGCATGGGCCTGGGCGCGGGAGACCTGCTGCTGTTCTCCCGCAGCAACTTCGCGCGCGCGGAGCTGCTGCCACGCCTGCGCGACATGCCGTTCACCGGGCGCTTCCGGCAGGACTACGCCTACAATAACCTGCTCTACAGCATCGCGGGCGTGACCATCGAACATGTCAGCCACGACAGCTGGGAGCACTTCATCCAGTCGCGGATCATCGATGCCGCCGGGATGCCGCGCTGCACCACACAATCCCCGACCCGGCCGGAACCGGGCTTCGTCACCGGGCATAGCGTCGAGGACGGCGTTCTGCGCGCCACGAAGATCGACCCCCTGATCGCCGCGGCACCCGCCGGCGGCATCGTGTGCAGCATCGACGGCATGAATGTCTGGATGCGCCTGCTGCTGGCCGGCGGCGTGGCACCGAACGGGCAGCGCATCCTTTCCGAAAAAACGCGGGACGACCTCTGGACGCCCCATGCCCTGCTTGATGTGCCGGACAACGCCGTCATGACGGGGACGCATTTCCGCGCTTACGGCTACGGCTGGTTCCTGGAGGATTTTCATGGCGCGAAGCGCGTCTGGCATACCGGCACCGTCTCCGGCATGGTCAGCCTGACATCCATGCTGCCGGAGGCCCATGCCGGCGTGGTGGTCCTCACCAACCAGGAAGATCATGCGGCAACGCAGAGCCTCGCCCTGTCCATCAGCGAGATGCTTCTGGGCGACAAACCCAACGATTGGGTCAAATATTATCGGGACCGGGAAAACCGGGATCAGGCCCGCCCGAAACCGCAATTCCGGTTCGTCACGCTCGATCCTGCGGAACAGCATGCGTTTGTCGGCACCTATCGCGATGCGTGGCGCGGCGATCTCATCGTCGCACAGGATACGGGCGGCCTGCGCCTGACCTTCAGCCGGGCGGACGGACTGACGGGCCGCCTGCAACCGCTGCCGCATGACCTGTTCGTCGTACGCTGGGACAATCGCGCGATGGACGGTTCGGATGATTCATACGTGCAGTTCCATCGCGACACGAGCGGCAAGGTCACGGACATGACACTGCGCGTGGTGGATCACGATTTCAGCTTCGACGTGCAGGACATGCACCCAATCCGGGTGGAAGCCCCCGACAGGAAATGACACGGCACTTTTCGCCTGCGAATATTTACCACAGGGCGTTTTCATGAAGAATCTCCTTCACAAACCGCTTCGTTTCGCCTTCGGACTGTTCTCCCGCGGTCGCGCCGTTTTCTGGCCCGTTCAGACCACGGATCGCATTGCCATCATTGCCACTGTCATATCCATTGCAGCGGCAGGCGCGACGGTCTGGTCCGCCTTCTTTGCGAAGGATCAGGCTTCCTCGGCGCGTATCAGCGCCAAGGCGGCGGCCGACAGCGTGCCCTACGCCCGCGCCTCCGCCGACGCTGCCGTCGAGACGCTTCGACGCTCGGACGAAAATTTGCAGATTTTTCTGGACCTGGACCGCACGCATCCTGCCACCATCGCATATGTGCCGGGCGCCGGGTTCTCGGTGAGCGTTTTTTCCGATGCCGTCATCGTCAATACAGGCGGCACGCCTGCCGTTATCACGGATCGTCTGGTGACGACCTATGCGGGTGCGGCCCAGTACAGCAGTCGGGTCGATATCTTCGATGGCGCGACCGGTCAGCTCTGGCCGAAATTCGCCGTCATCCGCCCCGGCGAACCGGTCCATCTGCGTCTTCGTGGGTGGATACATGCCGATGCGCCGCAATTCGGGAAGCTGATTAATTTCGTCTCAACTCTCTTTCCGGGCGGCGAGACGGCGCCGGGTCAGCAGGATCGGCAATTCGCGTCCCTTGAAGCCCTTCGGGATGAGATCTCCCGGCATGCACCACCGGACGTATCGGAAGCCCTCGACCGGCTTCTCTATGGCCCGGGAATCAACTCCCATTCGCTACCGTCCAGTCCATGGTCGGAAAAAGGCCAGACAGGCTTCAGCCGCATGACGCTTGTCCTGCGCACGGCAGCGTCACGCACCTACAAAAGCACGCCAAGCCTGTTCGCCCTCGGCCCGGACCCGTCAGGCTATATTCCCTGACGTGCGGGAAGGCTCTCCGTCGGGCCATCGCGCCCTTTACTTCGTCTGCGGTGTCGCCTGCATGACGAAATGCAATTCGCCACCCGCCAGAACATCCTTCTGTTGCAGGAAGAACCTCGGCAATGGATGACCGTTGAGCGTAACCGCACCGACATAGGGATGCGCGTCATCCAGATTATCGGCGGTTATCGTGAACGCATGCCCGTTGCCGAGATGCACGACAGCCTTCGAAACGAAGGGACGCCCGACGGCATATTCCCCGCTCGCCGGCGCCACGGGATAAAAACCAAGGGCCGTGAAAATATACCAGGCCGACATCTGACCGAGATCGTCATTTCCCGCCAGCCCATCCGGCCGCAGGGCATATTGCGTCTGCATGATCTGCGTCAGCCGCTGCTGCGTCTTCCATGGCTGACCGGCATAGTCATACAGATAGACAACGTGATGATCCGGCTCGTTGCCATGGGCATACCAACCGATCAGACCGCTGATGTCCTCGACATTCCTGAAGATCGCCGGATCGACCCTGGCATCGAAAAGCGCGTCGATCTTCGCGGTGAACTTCTCCCGACCGCCCATGGCCGTAATCAGGCCGGGAACATCCTGCGGCACATACCATGAATATTGCCAGGCATTGCCTTCCGTATAATCGCTGCCATAGGCCGCCGCGGCGGGATTGAACGGTGTGTGAAACTGGCCGTCCGTGGTGCGCGCCCGCATGAAACCGGTTTTCGAATCCCAGACATGGCGCCAGTTACGGGAGCGCCGCTCGAATTCATCGGCGATGGCCGTCTTGCCCATCGCGCGCGCCATCCGGGCCAGCGCCCAGTCGTCATAGGCGTATTCCAGCGTTTTCGAAGCCCCTTCCGCCTCCTTGTCGATCGGCACGTAACCGATCTTCATGTAATCGGCCAGATCGCCATAGGGACCGTAGGTCGCGCTGCGCACCATCGCCTTCAGCGCGGCATCGGCATCGAAGCCACGCACGCCCGCGAGATAGGCATCCGCGATAATCGGCACGGCGTGATAACCGATCATGCACCACGTCTCGAGCCCCTGATACGCCCATACGGGCAGCAGGCCGAACGGGCTGTCCTGCGCCGAGACCACCAGAGACCGCACGAATTGCGCACTGAGATCGGGACGCAGGATCGCCAGCAGGGGCTGCTGCGCGCGATAGACATCCCATGTCGACCATGTCGAATAGAAATCGAAGCCGTTCGCCTTGTGAACCTCGTAATCGGGGCCACGATAGTCGCCACTGGCATCCGTACTCAGCGTCGGCGCCAGCATGACATGGTACAGTGCCGTGTAGAACTGCGTGCGCTGGTCGGGTGTTCCCTGAACATCGATGACGGAAAGCGCATGCTCCCACGCCGCCTGCGCTTGCGCATGTCGCGCATCGAAATCCCACCCCGCGCCCTCGCGCGTCAGGTTGTCGATCGCATTCGCCTCGCTCACCGGGGAAATCGCCGTCTTGACCAGAAGCGGCGCTTTCAAGGCACCGAAATCGAACACCGCTTCGAGCGCACGACCGTTCTGCGCATCGTGATCGACAGGCTGATAGCCCGGTCCCTTGAAGCCCCTGTAAGGAACGTTCGTCTCCCGATTATACAGCGTGCGCGCCGTCATCGGCTGCGAGAAGCGCATGGCGAAACACAACACGCGCCCCGGCGCCCATCCCCGGGTCATGCGACAGCCGGACACCGTCCCGTCCGCGCCGACATGCAGCCGCGCCCAACTGACCTTGCCGGGATAATCGTAGATGCTCGGCCGCAGATCGAGCAGCACATGCGCCGGCTTTCCCTGCGGAAAGACATAACGATGCCACCCCACGCGCTTTCCAGCCGTCAGTTCCGCCCGGACACCATAATCGTCGAGCGTCACCGCATAATAGCCGGGCTTCTCCACTTCGGTCGCATGCCGGAAACGCGAACGATAACCACTGCCCGGCACAGCGGCGTCGCCCGGCTCCAGCCGCACGTCGCCCGCGATCGGCATCACCAGCACGTCACCCAGGTCGGAATGGCCGGCGCCGGTGAAGTGGGTGTGCGAAAATCCCATGATGGTGGGGTCGCCATACTGATAGCCGGCAGCCCAGGCATACGAATGTCTGAAATCCGTCATCGCCGTATCGGGTGAGAGTTGCACCATGCCGAATGGCACACTCGCGCCCGGATAGGTGTGGCCCGCCCCGCCGGTGCCGATCCGCGGATCGACGGCACCGATCGCGCGCTCATCCGCTTGCGCCGACCCCCCTGAAAGAACCGTCGAACCTGCAAGGATAAAGGCACACAGCGCGTAATATCTCATACGAAAGAACCCGGACTGAAAGAGAAATTCGACACCGGACACCGTTACGGACGATGCCCGAGCCACTCGAATTCGCCGATCTCCACGGCACGGGGATCGCGCGGTGTCCAGCGGTAGAAGCGATGGAGGTGCTGCTCATGGAGCAGAAACGGGCGAAGCTGATGGTTCCACGTGAAACGTTGTCCCGCCCGACGATCGATGACCGTCCAGTGCACGCCATCATCCGAAGCAAGCACATCCCATGCGGATGGCGCCCGCGACGGCGCATCGCTGGACGTCACGGTATAGGCCAGCACTGCCGACGGCGCCGGGAGCGTCAGGCCCAGGCCGCCCGGCGTCAATGTCGCTGCCGTCATCGAGTCATTGTCGAACGCCGTCGCCGGACCCTCGACATGCGCGCCCGCCATGTCCATGAGATCCCCCGCAGGATCGGGCCGCGCATTCCCGGCGGTAAGGGACGGCAGGGCCGCAGCCTCATCGGCACCCCATCGGGACGGGTGCGGCCCCATCACGAAATGCAGCTCTCCACCCCTGGCGATTTCGGCCTGCGAAAGCCACCAATGCGCGATGGGCCGACCATTGAGCGTTACCGACTGGATATAGCGGTTGTCGTCGCTCACGCCCGGCGCGCGTATCGTCAGTATCCTGTCCCGGCCAACAGACAGACGCATCGTCTCGAAGCGCGGCGCGCCGATGGCGTAGGTCGGCGTCCCCATGCGCAGCGGATAAAAACCCGCCGCGCTGAAAATCCACCAGGCCGACATTTCGCCATTGTCCTCATCGCCCGGATAACCCTGGCCGATCGTCGAGCCACGATACAGGCGGTTCATGGCATCGCGGATCTTGTCCTGCGTTTTCCACGGCTGACCGGCATCGTCATACATGTAGAGAATATGATGCGACGGCTGATTGCTATGGCTGTATTGCCCCATGCGAATATCGTGCATCTCGCGCATCTCGTGAATCACGCCGCCATAAGCCCCGACATGATAGTCACCCGGTGTCGTGAAATACGCATCCAGCTTGCGGGCCAGCCCATCGCGCCCGCCATAGAGGTTGGCAAGCCCCCTGCCGTCCTGCACGGGGTCGAAGGCCATCGTCCAGGCATTCGTTTCGGTATAGTCACCACCCCAGGCGAGCGGATCGAACAGGCCCTTCGCCACACGCCACGAACCGTCCGGCCTGCGACCGACGAAAAAGCCGACATCCCGGTCGAAGAGATGAACATAGTCCAGCGCCCGATTGCGCAGATACCAGGCTTCGGCCAGAAAATTCGTGCGCGCCGCGGAACCGGAAGGGGCGTTCGCCGCGAGATCGGCCGCCATTTCTCCCAGCGCGAAATCGTTCAGCGTCGCGGCATTGGACCAGGAAAGCGCCTCGTCCGTATCGGTATCCGTGAAACCGCGATAGGCGGAGCGGGCCAGCCCCTTGCGCCCGACGCCCGGATCGTCCGGCACGACCGTCGCGTCCTTCAGTGCCGCCCGATAAAAATCGGAAACGTCGAAATTCCGCACGCCCTTGCGCCAGGCATCCGCGAAGGCGACATCGGCGCTCGTGCCGGTCATCAGGTCCGCATAGCCGGGCGACGACCAGCGGGCGATCCAGCCCCCTTCCCGATATTGCTGCACGAACCCGTCGATCAGCGATCCGGCCTCATCCGGCGTCAGCAGCGCATAGGCCGGCCATGCCGCACGATATGTGTCCCAGAACCCGTTATTGACGTAGAGCGCCCCCGGTTCGATCCGTGCGCCGGTATGCGTTTCGCCATCCGGACCGACATGCGGCACGAACGGACTGGCATGCACCAGACGTGGCGCTTCAGGCGTACCGACATTTTCATGCGCCGCATTGGGATAGAGATAAAGACGATAAAGATTGCCATAGAGCGTGCGTTGCTCGTCGGCCCCGGCACCTGGAATCGAAACGCGCGACAAACGCGCGTTCCACGCATCCCTGGCGGCATTCGCAACGGCCTCGAAGGTCGCGTGGGGCGGCACTTCCATTTCGAGATTGCGCCGGGCCTGATCGAGGCTGATGAGCGATGTCGCAATCCGAACCTCGACTGGCCTGCCACCGCGCGTATCGAAAGACGCCCAGGCCTGCACGTCGTCACGCTTCTGGCCGGTCAGACGTCCTTGCGCCCTGGCGGGCCGGTCGAACACCAGATGGATGAACATCCGCGTCGCACCGGTTGAAAGACCGCTTGCGACATCCGTATATCCGTCCGCGCCTTGCCCATCCGGTGCGATGACGAAATGGCCGTGGTCATTGATATTATCGAAGGCCAGTTGACCCTCGTCGCCCGGATAACGGAAGCGCATGATCGCGGCATGGTCGGTCGGCGCGATTTCCGCCGTGATCCCGTTTTTCAGCGACACGGCATAACGATAGGGACGTGCCGTTTCGTGCTCGTGATCGAAAGCCGCCGCCCGTGCGGTCCGATCCGCCGAAGGCGGCGGGCCGCCCGGGACCGGCATGATCTGGAATGTCTGGCGATCCCCCATCCACGGGCTCGGTTCGTGGCTCAGCGAAAGCGCCTCAAGGCGCGGCAGGTTATCCGGGCCGTTGCGCTCCTGATACTGGTAAAGCCAGTTGGAATCGCCGCGCGTGACCGGTGTCCAGAAATTGAAGCCATGCGGCACCGCGACGGCCGGAAAATTATTGCCCCGCGAATACCGGCCATTGGCGTTCGTTCCCCGCCGCGTGTCGACCCGGTCGACCGGCGTTCGGGACACGCCGTCATCGTCGTTTCCAAGGGCGATATCATCGAGATAGAAATGATACGCCCCCGTTCCGGGTGCGCCCGAATGAACCTCGATGGCGGCAATCGTCCTGCCTGCCGCTACGGCGCCCAGCGGCACATCGACACGATTCCACTGGTTGGGATAGAGCGCACGTCCATGGCCCTGCCCGTCCGCCGTCAGCGACGCACCGGAGAGGTCGCGCGCGCCAAGGGCGGAGGCCCGGGTGCCGTCGGAAAAGACGACATCGAGCGCAGTGAACGTCGCCGGATCGGTCAGGGAACGCGGATCGGCGACCGGAAAGACCATGTAACTGAAAACACTGCCGGCCTGGACCGTAACGTTTCGCCCGTCCATTGGTCGCGCAATAACGGCCGAGATGGCTTTACCCGCCACATCGAACCGAAGAACGCCTGGACTGGTGAAGCCGCTATCCGGCCGCGCCGTCAGCACCTCGTCTTTCTGCGGACCGGCCACGACCGATGCGTGCCAGCCGACGCCTGACAACGCGCGGAATACATTGAAAGACACGACAGGTGCCGGATTTGCCAGTGCTTGCCGGCATTGCCCTTCCACACTCGCAAGCAGGAAAGGCAACATGACGATCCGGGAAAGGCCGCGTCTCATGGACATCCTTGTTTCACAATCAAACCGGGCACCTCGTCACGCCATAAACAGGCCCTCCAAAAACCAAGCACCGCCCCACAATCCTTGCAACGTCCTTTTTTCCAAAAGGCACGGTCGGGTTCGCTGATATTCCTCCATGAATCCCGTTTTCATCATCTCGCGAAACTGATTACAGTGCCGATATGACATCCAGAACCGCAGCCCTCGCCGCTTTCACCACAGCCCTGACATTCCTCTCGCCCGTAGCGCATGCCGCAACCGGCGATTCAGGCCCCATCGATCCACACCGAATGTCCACCATCATGGAAACCCTCGCCTCGGACGGCTTTCATGGCCGTGCACCGGGCACGATCGGCGAAACCGTGACCGTCCCGTGGCTCATCGAACAATTCAAGGCACTGGGTCTGGAACCGGGTGGCGAAAACGGCGGCTGGACGCAGACCGTCCCCATGCTGCGCACCCAGCCACTGGAACCCGCACGCATCATCGCCACAACCGGCAAACAGACACTCCCCTTCACCTTGCAGAAGGATATTTCGCTCTCGACACGCCTGCCGCAGGCGCGCATCCGCATCGATCACGCGCCCATGGTCTTTGTCGGCTATGGCGTTCACGCGCCGGAACGCCAATGGGACGATTTCAAAGGCGTGGACCTGCACGGGAAGGTCGCGATCTTCCTCGTCAACGATCCGGATTTCGATGCGAAACCGGACGAGCCCGTCGCCGGACGTTTCAAGGGTCGCGCGATGACCTATTACGGCCGATGGACCTATAAATACGAGGAGGCCGCCCGGCAGGGCGCCATCGCCGCGCTGATCGTCCACGATACGCCCAGTGCGTCCTACCCCTGGAGCACGGTCGTCGCCCCCGGGGGTCAGGTCTATGACGTGGAAGGCCATGGCGGCGAAACACCCGTGCCATTGCAGGGCTGGATCGAAGGCAACGCCGCCGCCAGACTCTTCGCACAGGCCGGGCTCGACCTTGCCGCATTGCGCACGCAGGCGCGCTCACCGGATTTCCGTCCCGTCGCGCTGGCGCACACACAGTTCTCGGTCGATCTGCCCTTCAAGGTCGATCATCTGAAAAGCCAGAATGTGCTCGCAAAAATCACCGGCGCCGCTTACCCCGATGAAACTGTCATGTTCGGCGCACATTGGGACGCTTTTGGCGAGAGCCGGAACGCGCAGGGCCAGACTGTCATCCGCCGGGGCGCGATCGACGACGGCTCCGGCATCGCCGGTGTTCTGGAAATCGCGCGAGCCTTCAAGAACGGACCCAGGCCGCAACGCACCGTACGCTTCGCCGCCTGGACAGGGGAGGAGCGCGGCCTCCTCGGCTCAGCGTGGTACGTGACGCATCCGCTGGCACCGCTGGAGAAAACCGCCGCCAATCTGACGATGGACGTGCTGCAAATGGCTGGCCCTGCCCGCAACGCCTTCGTCATCGGCGCCGGACAGGACAGCCTGCAGGACGATTTCGCCGCAGCCGCGCGGACGCAGGGCCGCACGACCCAGCCGGAAGCCATGCCCGAACGCGGCGCGTTCTATCGGGCCGACCACCTGCCCTTCGCGCGTGCGGGTGTGCCCGTGCTGGCCGTCATGGACATGGCCGGCAAGTTCGACCTGCTGAACGGCGGCACCGAAGCGGGCGGCCAGTGGCTCACCGCCTACATGGCCTGCTATCACCAGCCCTGCGATGCCTGGCACGCGGACTGGGACGTGCGTGGCGCGGCACAGGACGTGGAAGCCGTGCGACTGGTCGGCCACAAGGCGGCGTTCTCGCGCGACTGGCCAAGCTGGAAGGCGGGCTCGGAATTCGCCGCCATCCGCGCGAAAAGCAACGCGGCGCGCCAATAAGGCACGCCGTCCGACCAGAGGAATCAGGCCCTGGACGCGGCGTCGATCTCCAGCGCGCGCCGCGCCATCGTCACCGCGCCTTCCTTGCTGCCCGCGCCGCAGATGAAGCGTGCGGGATGCGCGAACACCGCATCCGCCACGCCGGACACCTTGGCCAAAGCCGTGGTCTCCAGCCCGCCCCAGGCCTCCGGCAGCGACACGCGCTGCCCGAAATCGCCACGGACCGGCGGCACCGCCTTCACGTTCCATTGCTTCGGCCCGGCGGGCGAGACGACATAGACCACCGGCAGGTCGCGCTCGAAGATCACCTTCTCCGTCGGCATGCCGGTATCCATGATGAGGATGCGCTTGTCCTCGGCCTGCTCATACGCCGCCACCACGCGATCCGCCGCCTTCAGGCTGGCGCGCACGCGATCGACCATATGCGTCAGATGCGCCGCCACGATACCGGCCGCATTGGCGAAACCCTGCGCTTCACGCCGTTTCGCCTCCTGCACCCCATAGACCTCGGCCGTATCCCAGGCCGGCCCACAGGCCGAGACGATATCCGCGAGCGACAGCTTGCCCATCTTCGCCACGCCGTTGTCGTCCTGATCGACCGGCACCACCAGCGAGCCGTCGATCGCACGCCAGATCGCCTCGGCCGTCGCGTCGTCCACAGGCGTCGCCACCAGATGGCGCACCGCCGCCAGACCGTAATCCTTCCAGAGCAGACCCGCCGCGCTATAGGGCATGCCGTCGTCGCGCAGCGGCTTGTTCTTCATGTGATGATCGTAGCGGCCACGCGCCGGTTCATTCACCGCGCCGACGTCGAAGACGATATCCGCCGCGCCGATCCGGTCCGGCGCGCGCGAACGCTCGAAACGGAGCCGATCGTCGGCGCTTTCTCCCAACACACGTCCTTTCAGGTCGCCGTGCGGGGCCAGGGCGTAATGAAGGATCACATAGCCCAGCGTCTCATCCGCATGGAAATTGCCCGAATGGGTCAGCGCCGTGATCGGGCGCGTGTCGTTCTCAAGCCCGACGGGCGTGTATTCTGCCATATGAAACCTGCCGAAAGATCAGTGGATTGCCTTGATTGTGCCCCGTCATGCCGCAGGACATCCCGTCAGACAATCGTTTCTCACCCCTCATGCAGCGGAAAATGACATGCGACGGATCGCCGTACGCCGATCTCACGCAGCTTCGGCACCTCGGCACGACACCGCGCCTGCGCGATCGGGCAACGGGTATGAAAGCGGCAGCCGGGCGGCGGCGAGATCGGGCTGGGCACCTCCCCGGCCAGCGGTGGCGGCAGTGGCCGGTCCGGACGCGGCACCGCCTCCAGCAGCGCGCGCGTATAGGGATGCGCCGGCGCGGCCATCACGGCCAGCCCCTCGCCTTCCTCCACGATCGTGCCGAGATACATGACCGCAATCCGGTCCGCCATCTGCCGCACCACCGCCAGATCATGCGAAATGAAGACACAGGCCAACCCCAGCCGCGCCTGCAGATCACGAAACAGATTGATGATCTGCGCCTGAACCGACACATCCAGCGCCGAGACCGGCTCGTCCGCCACAAGCAGCGACGGACCGAGCGCAATCGCCCGCGCGATGTTGAGGCGCTGGCGCTGCCCACCGGAGAATTCGTGCGGATAACGCGCCGCCGCCGTCTCCGGCAAACCGACCCAGTCGAGAAGCTCGCGCACCCGTGCCGCAATGTCGGGCCGCCTGTGAATCCGCAACGGCTCCGCGATGGCATCGCCCGCCATGCGGCGCGGATTGAGCGACGCATAGGAATCCTGGAACACCATCTGCATCCGTGCGCGCAAGGGCCGCATCCGCCGCTCCGATAGGGCGGTGATCTCCTGCCCCTCGAACCGGATCGAACCGGCGCTGACGCCGTTCAGCCCGACCAGCGCGCGGCCCAGCGTGGATTTGCCGCAGCCGGATTCCCCCACCAGCGCCAGCGCCTCACCCCGCGCGACGTGCAGGGAAACGCCCGCCACGGCCTGCAACACCCGACCGCCGCGCAGATGATAGCGCCGCTCCACGTCACGCGCTTCCAGCAGGATGCTCATGCCGCATACAGCACGCAGGCTACCTCCCGTTCGTCATGTTCGCGCATCGCGGGTCGTATGGCGCATTCCGCACGGACATACGCGCAACGCGGCGCGAACACGCAGCCCGATGGCCGGTCCTGCGGCGCGGGCGGCTGCCCGGCAATCGTCGGCAATTCGGCCGGCCTTGGACCGTCGAGCGGCGGAATGGCGGCGAGCAGCGCCTGCGTGTAGGGATGCAGCGGCCGTTGCAGCACCGCCTGCACCGGCCCGCGCTCCAGCACGACGCCGGCATAAAGCACCGCCACGTGCGTGCAGGCCTGCGCCACGACACCCATGTCATGCGTAATCAGCATGACGCCCGCGCCACGCTCGCGCAGCTTGCGCAGAAGCATCAGGATCTGCGCCTGCACCGTGACATCCAGCGCTGTGGTCGGCTCATCCGCGATCAGCAGCGCGGGCGAGCAGGACAGGGCCATGGCGATCATCGCACGCTGGCGCAAACCGCCCGAAAGCTGATGCGGAAAGCGCTCGGCCGCCGCCGCGGGGTCCGGCACCCCCATATCGCCCAGCAGCTGCACCGTGCGGGCCCGCGCAGCCCGACGCGACAGCTTTTCATGCAGCCGTATCTGCTCGTCGATCTGCGCGCCGATGCGTCGAACCGGCAGGAAGGCGGTCATCGGGTCCTGAAAGATCATGGCCACCTCGCGGCCACGCAATGCCCGCCAGTCGCGCTCCTTCTGACCCAGCAGCGACCGTCCGTCCAGCCGGATCGCACCCTGCGTCTGCATGCCCTGCAACAGGCCCATCACGCTCATCGCCGTCAGGCTCTTGCCGGAACCGGACTCGCCCACCACGCCCAGCGCTTCCCCACGCGTCAGGCCCAGTGAAACGCCATCCAGCAGCCGGCGCCCATCGGGGAGCGCCACATGCAGATCCTCGATCGCCAGCAACGGTTCAGCGCCCATGCCGCCCCTCCCTGATACGGGGATCGAGCAGTGCATACACACCGTCGATCGCCGCATTGGCCAGGACGACGAATACCGCCGAATACATCACCGTCGCCATGATCAACGGAAGATCCAGCGTATTGAGCCCCTGATAGGTCAGGCGTCCGACTCCCGGGAGGGCGAACACCACCTCCGTCAGCAGCGCGCCGCCGCCGACCAGCTGCGCGAAGTCGAGGCCGAACAAGGAGACATAGCTGAGCCAGGACAGTCTCAGCCCATGCCAGAGCCAGACCCGCGCCGGCCCCGCGCCCTTCGCCCAGGCCGTGCGGATGGCGTCCTCGCCCATCGCCGCCAGCAACTCGGCACGCAGCACGCGCGAATAAAGCCCGATGAACGACACCGCCAATGTCAGTGCTGGCAGGAGCAGGGCTCTCGCCCAGTTCCACGGGCTTTCGGCAAACGGCACGTAGCCCAGCGGCGGCACCCAGCGGAACAGCCATGTGTCGTGAAAGCGGTTTTGCGTCACGAGATTGACAACCTCGCCCAGCCAGAACACCGGGATGGATAGGCCGAGCAGCCCCATCGCCATGAGGAGCCTGTCCAGCCATGTGTCACGCAGCATGGCGGACGCGATGCCGATGCCCAGCGAAAGCCCCAGCCAGAACACCGATGCCCATAGCACCAGCGACAGCGTGACGGGGGCCGCCGCCATGACCTCCGGCACCACGCGTTCGCCATGATCGACGAAGGACGTCAGATCGCGCGAGACGAACAGCTTCTCCATCATGCGCACATACTGAACCGGCAACGGCCGATCGAAGCCGTATTCCGTCCGCACGCGCGCCATCACCTGCGGACTGGCCCCGCGCCCGGCGATCCGCGCCGTTGGGTCCGCGCCCGGCGTCGCGAAGAAAACCGCGAAAATCAGGACGGAGATACCGAACAAAACCAGGAGCATCTGCCCCGTGCGGGCCAGGAACGCCTGCATCATGACGCCCGCCCCCGACGCTTCGGATCGAGCTGGTCACGCAACGCATCGCCCAGCACATTGAGGGCCAGCACCGTCAGCACGATCGCCAGACCCGGCGCAATGGCGACGACGGGGCGCGTATACAACAGACCCTCGCCGTCCTGGATAATGCTGCCCCAAGATGCCGCCGGGGCCTGCACGCCCAGGGAAAGGAACGACAACGCGGATTCCGCCAGCAGGCAGAGCGCCGTCAGCAACGGCGCCAGCACCACCAGCGTCTCGATCAGGTTCGGCACGATCTCGCGCGTCAGAATGCGGAAATGCGAGGCACCCAGCCCGCGTGCCACCATGACGAATTCCGCGCGCGACAGGCTCAGGGCCCGTGCGCGCAAGGGCCGCGCGGCATATGGAATATAAACCAGCGCGATGATGACGATGGGAATCAGCAGATTATCTGCGGCGATCGTCACCGGACCCAGCCTGAGACCATGCCCGATGGTGACGATCGACAGGGATATCGCCAGCAGATAGACCGGAATCGCCCACAGGATGTCCAGAATGCGGCTCAGGACGATATCGACCCAGCCGCCGAAATAGCCCGCGCAGACGCCCACCGCGCCGGCAACCAACAGGCAAAGAACCGCTGCGGAAAACGAGATCAGCAGCGAGTTACGCCCGCCATACAGCACCCGTGCCGCGACATCCCGTCCCTGCGCATCCGCGCCGAGCGCATAGGGTCCCGGCCGCCAGTCCGGCCCGACCGGCGTCAGGCCCAGATGGAGCGGATTGTCGTTAGGCTGCATCAGGTCGATCGTCTGGCCATGGCGTATCGTCGTGCCAGCCACATCGGAGGTGAACGGGTCCACTCCGACCCATCCGGCATAAAGCGGCGCGGCCAGGCTTGCGCCCGCGACCAGCACGAGGGTTGCAAGCGCCAACATCGCGTCCCGCCGCCGTGCCAGATCGCGCCCCAGTCGCACCCATGCTCCCGTCAGCAAGGGGGTTGCGCTCCGTCTTCGAAAGTGCGGGCACCGCTTGGAAATTCAGGCATCTCGCACGGCCCCAGCAACTGCCCGATCTGGAGCACCCGCAAATCCGCTCCCGGTCGCCCGACGATCTGCATGCCGGTCGGCAGGCCCGACGGCGCGAAACCGCTCGGTACGGACAACACCGGCAGACGCGGCAGCAGATTGAACATCCCCGTCATCGTCGTCTCACGCAGACGTCCTTCCGCATCGGGCGGCGGGCTCGCATAAGCACCTTCCGCCGGCGGCACGTCCCGGGCCAGTGTCGGACAAAGCAGTGCGTCGTAACGTTCCAGAACCGGCTGCAAGGCATGCGCCATGCGCGTGCGGACCCATTCGCCCGCGCGCAGTTCCAAAGCGGAAACGCGCCGCCCGATCTCGATCAGCCGCCGCACGTCGGGCGACAGCATTTCCTCGCGTCCGGCGGCGGCATCGCCGTAGTTGAAGGCCAGCCATACCGCCCATTCGCGATCCCATGTCGCCGTCGCCTCGGCGGGAAATTTCAGCGACACGTCATCCACAATCACGCCGCGCGCCCGAAGCCGCTCCGCCGTCGCGCGCAGGTTCTCGGCAATCGCCGGTTCGACCGCATAACATCCAAGATCGACCGAGAGCGCCACGCGACAGCCGGCAACAGGCGCCGCCAGCCCTTCCAGGAACGCCACGGGCGGCGGCGCACCGGCGATATCGGCGTTATTCCGCCCCTGCACGACATCCAGAAACAGCGCCGCATCCCGGCAGGAGCGGGCCAGCGGCCCCCAGTGCGCCAGGGGATCGAAACGATTGGCCGCACCGTCGAACGGCACGCGCCCCCAACTCGGCTTCAGCCCGATCAGATTGCAGGCACTGGCCGGGATGCGGATCGAACCGCCCATGTCCGAGCCTTCGCCGAGCGGCGCACAGCCAGTCGCCACCGCAACGGCCGTGCCACCGGAACTGCCGCCTGCGCTGTAATCCGCATTCCAGGGATTGCGCGTCACACCCCAGAGCGGGCTGTCCGTCCGCCCCGACCAGGCAAATTCCGGCGTGGTCGTCTTGCCGATCACGATCGCCCCCGCCACCTTCAGCCGTGCCGCGATCAATGCATCATGCGTGGCGGCGCGACCGTCGAACAGGCGCGATCCTTCCGTCCAGACATCGCCTTGTGTCGGCGTCATGTCCTTCAACACGACCGGGACGCCATGCAGCGGCCCGAGCGTCGCGCCGCGTTTCAGCGCCGCCTGGGCAGCCTGCGCCTCCAGACGTGCGGCATCCTCGCGGATCGATACGAAATGGTTGAGCACATTCTGCATATCCTTGGCGCGGGTCAGCGCCGCATCGACGAGCGCCGGCCCGTCGATCTCATGTCGCGCAATGCCGTCACGCATCGCCACCGCATCGAAATGAAGCCAGTCAGGACCGGTCATTGCACCCACACCTGCGAAAACAGCAGCCCGAAGATATGCGTATAGAAATAATTTCCCAGCCGTTTCGACACGAGGATGGTTTCGTATTTCTCGATCATCGGCGCGGCGGGCGATTGCATGGCGATCCGCCGGTCCGCCTGTGCCCAAAGATCGGCGCGCTGCGCATCGGAAAGCGTCATGTCCGTCTTGGCGCGATCGATCAGCGCCTGGGTCTGCGCGTCGCAATAGCCAGGGATATTGATCGAACTGCTGGAACCGGGATGGAAATTTTCGCAGCCGAACAGATCGTCGATAAAATTGGACGGTGACGGATAGTCGGAAGACCAGTCCTTGATCGAGATCTGCACCCTGTTGCCGCTGTTCTGGATGTAGTCGAACATCACGGCAGGCGCGAGCGGTTTCATGGCCGCCTGATAACCAAGGCTCTGCAACGTATCGCGCAAGGCGTTGCCCATGGCCTTGTCCACGCTGCGATTGGCCACGATCAGCGTCACCTTCTGCCCCGCCGTGCCGCTTTCACGCACCAGTTCGCGCGCGCGTTCCATGTCCGGCGCCCGCCATTCCGGCGCGGGGTGCGCCAGATCGGCGCCCTTCGTGTAGGGGCAGCCGGTCATCCGGCCTGTCAGTTCCGGCGGCACCATGCCGCAGACAGGCCGGGCAATGGCCGATCCGCCATAGAGAATGGTCATCGCATGCCGGTTGAGCGCGTAATTGACGGCCTGACGCGCTTTCAGATTGTCGAACGGCGGCAGATGGACGTTCATCGGCGCGAAATAGATCGTCAGATGCGGCTCGATATGGGTCTGCGCCGTATACTGGCCGCCGATTTCGCCCAGGCGATCCAGCGGGACCGGATCATACTGCCAGTCGATCTGCCCGTTCTCGATCGCCGTCACCGCCGCCTCGTCTGTCATGCCGAAGCGATAGTCGATCCGGTCGACATAACCGTCCGGCTGCGCATCCTGACTCCACACATGGAAATACGGGTTACGCTCGGCGATCAGACCGCCTTCCGGATCGTAGGATGCGATACGATAAGGCCCGGTCGTGGGCACCGGCGTATTGCCGACATCGTGATCCGGCGTATCGGCGGGCAGGATGCTGGCATGGGTGAAGGCCAGCTTCATCAGGAATTCACTGTCCGGCTGGGTCAGATGGAACGTCACCGTGCGTCTGGCCGCATCGCCGATGACCCCTTGCGCCAGCGTGCAATGTCGCGGGTCGGCCAGACATGCATCCGCCCCCTTGATCGCGCCATAGAACGACCCCGCCGTCGGCGAGCCCACGCGGAAGATGCGGCGCATGGATGCCACGACATCCTCGACCGTCACCGGTCGGCCGTCGGAGAACCGAATGCCGGGCCGCAGCGTGAACACATAGGTCAGGCCACCATCCTGCGGTGTCGGCAGGCTCTCGGCCAGATCAGGCACCACCACGTCGCTCGCGGTCCCCCGCGCCTTGCGATAGCCCGTCAGACCATCATACATCACGGCGAACAGGTCGATATACACCGCCGTATAATTGATCTGCGGATCGAGCGTGCCGCCGGAGCCGACGGCATTCAGCCGCAACGTGCCGCCACGATGCTCATCCGCCGCCCGAACCGTGGCCGGCAGCGCCAGCAGCGCCGCCACCAGCATGAGAGAGCGCCGTGAAAACGCGTTCTTCAGGACGGGTGAAATAGGAATAGTCGCCTCGCTCGCTCGATTCATCTGCCGGATAGCCGGTGATCGCGAAAACATACGCATCTTTACGCGCCGGGTCATACCAGAGCCCGCTATGCAACGCATAAGCATCGCCCAGATGCCCGCGCAACCCGCCGCGATAACCGATATAGGGCAGATCGCCCTTGCCACGCGCATCGTGCCAGCCGGTCAGCCAGGCGATCGTCATGCCGTAACGGTTGAACGGCCCGGCGGTCCCCTCGCCCGTCGTGCCGTTATGGCCGTCGTAGCGCCATGTCGTTCGCTCCATCAGCGCTACCGTCTCCGGTTTGAGTATACGCACGCCGTCCAGTTCGCCACGCCCGATCAGCAATTGCGCCACGCGTGCCAGATCCGGCATCGAGATGCGCAGCCCCCCTTGCGGCGAGAACAACGTGCCGTTCGTCCCGGGCCGATAATGCGTCAACTGCCCTTCCGGCCAGCCGCCCGCCATATCGCCGCCCGCCGTCCGGTCGTCGGTCTCCGGCGTCCAGCCGGCGGCATCGCGATGATAAAGCGTGGACAGACGTTCCGGATGCGACAACGCATGCACATTGTAGCCACCTGCGATCTTCATCGGGTCCAGGATATGCCGCTGCATGTAACGGTCGAAACGTTCGCCGCTGACACGCTCGATGATCGTGCCGACCAGCCCGTAACCCAGATTGCAATACTCGAACCACGCGCCGGGCACCTTGTCGCTTCCCTTCGCGAAATGATCGCCCGTCGGGCCGGGATGGGCCGCATCGAACATCGCGGAGATCGGCCTGTCGGGCGGCAGCGTGTAGCCCTCCGCATCCCGCAGGCTGGACGTATGGTTCAGCAGCATCCGCACGCGGATCGGCTCGTCCGGAAAGGCCGGATTGCGGAGACGGAAGCCGAGGTAATCCGACACGTCCCGATCCAGATCGACCTTTCCCTGCTCCACGAGTTGCATCAGGCCGATGGTCGTCACGACCTTGGAGACGGAGGCCACGCGAAACAGCGTATCCGGCTGCACCGGCCATGCCCTGCCTGCCTGACGATGCCGAAAACCGCCGAAAAAACGGTAGCTTTCCTGCCCGTCATGCAGACGGATCGCGGCCAGCCCTTGCAACGGCTGCCCGGCAGACGACGTCAGGATGGCCGTCATGTCCCGATCGATATCGGGCTTTGCGGCCGGTGCCGCCTGGGCGGCGAAGCTGGCGAATGCCATGATGCCGACAAGTCGTTTCATGCGCCGCCCTCCGGCAGTAGTTTCTGTCGTGTGGTGATGTGCGGCGCGATCGCCGGGGCCGAGAACAACATCGGTCGCATCCGTCCGGCCAGCCAGTCCGGGAGCACATCGTCATAATGCGGCGAGCGCGGATCGTCGCTCTGCCCCGGCAGGTTGAGGTAAAGGGCGTTATCCCACGCCCCAACGTCACACACCATCAGATAGCTGGCGCCACCCGTCGCTTCGTATGGGTTGGCGACCTTGCGCGACGCATCGTACCATCGCGCCTGAACGGTATAGGCGTCGCCGCCGCTGGCGAAAGCGGGACCGCCAACCGGGGGGTAGGCTGCCGCCACCTGCGGCACCCGCGCCAACGAATGGCGGATGGTCACGCTGTGCAACGCACCCCAACGCCATGTCGCGGCATCCCCGCCCAGCCGGCGCGTCAATTCCGCCTTCGCCGCGCGCAATGCCGCAATCATCAGCATGTCCCGCGCGGCCACCGGGTCGCTTCCCAGCCGGGCATCCGGTGCCGTCAGAAGCCCCTCGGTCACGGTGACAAAGAGTTCAGGCACCAGATCGCGCAATTTTTCGGGCACGATGCGCTCGTGCAGCGCCCTGCCCATCTCCGTCCACCACACCTCATAGAGCGCCGCTGCGGCACTGTCGGCCGCCACGTTGCCGTCCCAGCCACGCAGCAGGGCCGTCTCGGCAGCCAGATCGGGCGCGTCCGGCACCAGGGCGGCGATTTCGCGCGCCAGACGCGACTGCGTATCGTGCTGCAAGGCCGCGCAATCCGCGACGCTGGTCTTCTCCCGCGCCGTCAGCACCTGCGCCACGCGCTGATAGCGATAGGGCGGGCTCCATTCGAAGCTGACGCGGTGCGCCGTCTGATCGTAGCCCGGCGGCAGGTTCATCTGGTTCGAGGACGCGAACCATCCCGGCGCGGGGTCGAGCACATGCGGCAGATCGTCCAGCGTCTGCAACCCGCGCCAGTCGTATCGGCCGTCGCCCGGGGCAGGCATCAGCCCGTCATGCCCCGAAGCACGGGCTGGCAGGCCGCCCGCCGCCTGCCAGCCGATATGCCCGTCCACGTCGGCGTAAAGGAAGTTCGTCGGGCTGGTGTGCAACCGCAGCGCTTGACGGAACTCGGTCCAGTCCCGCGCGAGATTGATGCCGATATTCGCCAGCAGGCCATTCGCGCCGGGCGCGAGCCAGGTCGCAGCGACCGCAACCGCCCGGTGATGTGCGGGATCCTGCGATATGACCGGCCCCTGCGCCGCGAAATGGAGCGTCGCCGTCTGGTCCGGTGCATCCTTGACGGCGATTGTCACGGTTCGTGCCACCATCGGCACCCATTCGCCATGGTGGAGATAATGATCGGGCCGCGCCGGATCGGTCCGCAGGACGAACAAATCCTCCTGATCGATATGGAAGTTGGTGCGTCCCCAGGCGATGCGGTCGTTATGTCCCTGCATGACGCCCGGCATGCCCGGCAATCCGCCGCCGATGACGTCCAGCCCCGGCGCGGTGAGATGCACGACGTGGCGGGGACCCGGCTGCCCGAAATCCAGGTGGGGGTCGTTCGCCAGAATCGGTCGCCCGGTCGTGGTGCGTCCCGGCGCGACAACCCAGGCGTTGCTGCCTTCGTTCGCACGACGTTGCACCGGCCGCCCGGCAGCATGCGCCGCACCCGATGGCGGCCCTTTCTGCAACACGCCGAACCAGCCCAGATCCGCTTCGCTCACCGCATGCACGTCGAGCCCATCGGGCACGCGAAGCGTCCAGGCCGGTTCGAGCGGCCGCATCAACGCGTCCATGTCCAGCGCGCCACGCGCCGCCAGACGCGCACGACGAATTTCTGCCTTCGTATTGCCTGTGGCCTCCGCCCGCACACGGATCAAATCGCGCAGCTCCCAGCGCAGGGGGCGATAACCGAAGATATCGAAAATCGGCGGCAACAGGGCCGGGTCGCGTTCGGTCGCATCCAGAAAGGCGTTGATGCCATCCACATAAGCCTGCGCACAGGCACGCACGCGCGGATCGAGCGCGTCCAGCTCCGCCTCGACATCGCCCTGGAACTGGAAGAGACGGCTGGCGGTATCCGACGGCACGAAAGCCGCGCCGAACACCGCCGCCAACGCGCCGAGCCCCTGACGATGATCGAAATCGAGCTGCAAGAGTCGATCGCGCGCCGCCACGTAACCGTCACCGAAATAGGCATCCTCGACGCTGGCCGCGCGGATATGGGGCACGCCGAAACGATCATCGGCAATCTCGATGGACGACCGGACACCCCGCACGCGTCGCACCGGGCCGCCGGTTGCGCATGCCGTCAGGAGCCCGGCAGCCCCCGCCAGCAGAACATGACGTCGGCGCAGCGATAATGATGAGTTCGATATCAGCACGTTCAACCTTTTATCGGTGCGTTTCATGAAGGTGCGAAAGCCGCCAGCGGCACGACCGGCCGCGTTCCCGAGGCGATGTCGGCGATCAGTTCGCCACAGGCGGGCGCAAGCGTGAAGCCCAGGGCACCTTGCCCGGTATTGATGAACATGTTCCGGTATCGTTCCGAGCGCCCGACGATCGGCAATCCCGTCGGGGTCGCCGGGCGGAAACCTGCCCAGGCTTCCGCATTTTCATAGCGTGACGCCTGCGGAAAGATGTCCTGCGCCAGGGCCTTGAGTTGTGCGATGCGACGCAGGTTGGGCTCGGCGTCCGCCGCGCCGATATCGACCATCGCCGCCGCGCGCAAACGGGTGCCGATCCGCGCATAGACCACGCGATTGGCGTAATCCGTCACGCTCACCTCCGGCACCGCGCCATCGGCATCCGGCACCGTCAGGCTGTAGCCCTTCAGCCCATAGATTGGCAGGTCGATCCCGCAGCGACGCAGCAGGGCCGCCGTCTCCAGCCCGGTCGCCGCCACGACGCCATCCGCCTCGACCGCCATGCCATTGACGTGAACGCCGATGCGATCCCCTTCGGCCACGAAGGACGCATTGCCGCGACGATAGGCAAAATGCGACATCGCCTCCATACGCGTCAGCAATGCCTGGCAGAACTGCGCGCAATCCGCGACTTCCTCACCCGGCGTATAGATGCCGCCGGCGAAACGCCCGTGTAACCCGGCCAATGCCGGTTCGATCCCGATGCATTCGCGGTCGTCCAGAACCTGCTGAAGTTCGGGCTGCACAATGTGTTTCGCCGCCGCATTCAGGGCGCGCCCCTGGCGGTGAATGATCAATTTGCCGGCACGTCGCCAGGCAAACGGTTCAAGTCCTTCGTTGCGCCATTCGCCCAGCGTCGTCTGCGCATGCAGTGCCAATGTCAGCAACTGTTCGGCATTGCGCCGGTTAGTCTCCGCACGACAGGCGCGAAGGAAAGCAAGGAGCCAGCGCCACTGCCGGAAATCGGCGCGCAATGTCAGCGCGATCGGCGAATCGGCCCGCCGCATCCATTGCAATGCGGCCAGCGGCACGCCCGCATCCGCAAGCGGGCTGACATAGCGATAGCTGAGCTGCCCGCCATTGGCGTAGCTCGCCTTGCGCCCCACACCGGCGGCGGCCTCGATCAGCGTAACGGCAAAGCCACGGCGCAAAAGCGCGTAGGCCGTCGACAAACCGACAACGCCGCCCCCCACAACCACCATCGTTTGTGACGGCTTCATGCAATCCGATATCCCGCCTGTTTTTCGATGGCGCCAGTGTAGCGAACCATCGCCGATCGCCCATGTCGGACTATGCGCCCGCCGTTAACCAAAAGTTATGACCGCGCGTTTTGCGGCATTTGACGGCTCAAAGCGGGCTGACAGGCGCATGGCCGCTGTCTTCGTTCCGGCCAAGCGCATCCAGTCGCGTCAGCATCGTCGCGAATTCCTCGCGCAGGATCGTCAGAAGATGCTGCGCAATCTTGCCGATCGCGTAATCCTCGCGAAACAGGACGCTACATTCGACCGACATCGGCGGATCCAGCATCAGTGGCGTCGGCAGTTCCGGGTCGTGCAATGCCGTGAAGGCATCGACGATGGTGCTGCCGATGCCCAGCTTCGTCAGTTCCGCCGCCATGTAATGCGTGCGAACCCGGATGGCGGGCGCCACCTCATGTCCCAACCGGCGCCAGACACTCCCGACCGCCCAGGCCGTCGGATCGTTGTCGCTCAGACCGATCCATCGCTCCGGGTCGATATCCTCGATCCGCACAGGTCCTTTCGTCAGGGTCGCATCCAGCAGAACGAGTGGCACGTCGGCGATTTTCTGCGATTGCAGCCCCGACGTGCGATGCTCGCCGAAAACAATGCCGAAATCGAGATCATGCTTTTGCAGACGACTCACGATGTCCGCGCCGTGCATTGCATCGACCGTCAGGAAATTTCCCGGAACACTCTCACGATAGCGTTGGATCACGCGCGGCACGATGCTCAATCCAAGGCTTGGCACGCATCCGATATGAAGTTCGTGACCGCCGCGTCCCAACCGCAGATTATCCGTCAGCCTTTTAAGGCTGCTCATCTGCTCGAAAATATAATTCACTCGCGGAATAATGATTTCCGCCTCACGCGTGGGCACCAATCGGCCGCCCGCGCGCTCGAACAGCGCAAAGCCCAGTGATTGCTCCGCATGGCGCAGAACCTTGCTGGCGGCGGGCTGCGAGACGTTAAGGACTTCGGCCGCTTTTCGCAACGATCCTGTTGCCATGATACTGTAGAAGACTTCGATATGTCTCAATCGCATGGATCGTGCCCCGCCCTTCGCCTCGGCACGTCAGGCCGATCCGCGATAGTATCAAAACGCAAGCGAAACGCGATGCCCTTCCGGTGCAACATACCGTCTTGCTCCGCTCGGAGCCGACATAAACCGCCCGAACGGGCGGATGGACCAGCGGCGGGGAAAGGTCGCTTTGTTACGGACCAGCATCGGAACCGCTCAGGGCAGGCCCTGCCCTGGCCGGTTATCCCCTACTGGTTGCGCCCGTAACTGACTTCCGTGTCCGGTGTCGCCGGATGCGGCGTCACATCCACGCCGCCTTCACGCGACGTCGAGAATCCCTCATCCGGGGGCGGTTCCCGATGGCTGCCAGGCGATGGCTCTTCGGCAATGATGGATGGTGGCGCGGCGCCAGCCAGCGCGGTCGGCGGCGGATGGTGCCGGCCATGCCCCTGCGGTCCGTTCACCGTTAGATCGGCTGCGGGCGGCCCGAACGCCGTGGTCATGCCGCAGGCGGATAGTCCGAGAACCAGAGTTGTCGAACCGGCAAACAGGGCGATAACGCGCGACATGGGCGCCATGCTACCAGCCTCATGCATCCGGCAGCAAGCGATGCCGGAATGCCCGTCGGCGCTTTCCATCCGATTGACGTCCGCCATCACATGCGACAAGCAACGCTCTACATATCGTCGAGGAGAAGACCCGCTTGTTCGAAGGCCCGCTGATGACCGCCGCCGACCGCCGCCGCGCATGGCGCGACAGCCTGTTTGTCGATCACGCGATTTTCCGCCTTCCCTGGACGAACCTGTCGACGGTCGTGCCGGGGCGTGTCTATCGGTGCAACCATCCAACGCCTGCGCGGCTTGCCCGATTACGCGGCAGGCTTGGCCTGCGCACGCTGATTAACCTGCGCGGTCACCGACGCTGCGGATCGGACGCGCTATCGCGACAGGCCGCAGCGGATCTGAATCTGACACATGTGGACATGGCTTTCGAAAGCCGCGGCGCACCACATCGCGATCGTATCCTGCGTTTCTACGATCTTTACAGGATCGTGGAGAAGCCGATGCTGATGCATTGCAAATCAGGCGCGGATCGCGCGGGTCTGGCATCTGGTCTCGTGGTGATGTTCGAAGGCGGCACGACTGCCCGGGCACTGCGCCAGCTTCATTGGCGCTTCGGGCATTTCAATCGCTCACGCACCGGTATTCTCGACGCGTTCTTCCTGCGTTTTCAGGCACAGGCAGAAGGGCGAATCCCCTTCATGGAGTGGGTGCGCAACGAATATGATGAAGTTGCCCTGAAACAGGATTTCGTCGCCGGAAAACTCGCCTCGTTCGTGACGGATCAGGTCTTGCGCCGGGAATAACGCTGTCCCGGCGTGCCCTGTTATCGTGGGTCAGCCCAGATCCGGCTCCTGGCCACTGTCGCCGGAGTACTGGCTGAGGAACACCTGACGCGGCGCGTAGCAATCCTCAAGCTCGAAGTTGATCGAAGGATGGAAAAGTGGCTTCGCCGGCTGTTCGAAACTGTCGGGAGACGGAAGGGGGATACGGTTGTCACACATCGTTAATCGCGTCCTGTCGAATATCTGAACACGATATACGAACATTAAATAACGTTAACAAGTTGCCGGGATCGTTATCACGGCCTCGTGATGCTTTGACGCCCGACCGTCTTATCTTGTCGCGTACAGGGCCAGTGTTCCATCGGCATCGACCTGCGCACGGACGCCATTATAGCCTGAGACGGTGGGATGTCCCGTCTCCAGCGGCTGCGTATGTGTATGCGTAATCACGACCACCGCGGCGCCGGAAGCTTCGCCTGCCCTGATCCCTGCTGGAGCGTCCTCGAAAACGACGCAATCGGAAGCCTTGAAGCCAAGCTTCTCCGCGCCGAGCAGGAAAGGGTCCGGGTTGGGCTTGCCACGCGTCACATCCTCCGATGTCACGACGACTTTCGGCATCGGCAGGCCGGCCACCTCGATACGGCGCAACGCCAGATCACGCGTGGCGGACGTGACGATCGCCCAGCGGTCCGGCGGCAACGATGCCAGAAACCGCGCGGCGTCCGGGATCGGGTTGATGCCGTCGGTATCCATCAGTTCCTGATCCGTGATCCAGCGTGCTTCCGCTTCCGGATCGATATTCGGCAGATTCTGGCGCTTGATGGTGTCGATCGTGCGAACGCCGTGCAATGTGGGCAGGAATTTATCGACATCCAGCCCATGCTTTGTGGCCCAGCGTGCCCAGACGCGCTCAGCGGCGATGATGGACGTCAGGATCGTGCCGTCCATATCGAACAGGAAGGCATCGAAGCGGCGATCGGGGAAAAGAGGATGTTCACTCACAGGGCGGCTCCGGACAATGGCAGGTTGCCTTTACCCTGCCGAAGCGAAACGCATCCGGCAAGGCAACGCACCATCAACCCGGCGTGTCGACGGCCAGTCGGCCCAGTGCCGGATCGTCCGTGAAGAAGCCATCCAGACCCAGATCGAGGTAGCGTTTGACTTCGGCAATCATGCCTGCCGGATTGCGCGCATCGGGGCCCGCGTCATTACGAAGCTGTTTTGGCAGGAAGCGGTTTTCCGGTCGCGCCGTATAGGAATGCACGAGCAGACCGGCGCGATGCGCATCCGTCACCAGCGTACTGGGCGCGCCCCAGGCGCCATCGGCGTCGCGCGGGATCAGGTCGGTGTTCGACGGCCCGATCACATCGGCATAACGGCGCACTTCGGCCAGACCCTGCGGTGTCATGAGATCGCCAAACGTGGTTTTCGTCCCGACCGCCAGCAGATCCGGCGGCGTCTGACGGCGTTCCCCCATCAGCAGCATCAGCCGCGCCTGTGGATTCACCGCGCGCACCTTGTCGCCCAGCATCCTGAGGTTGCCGGTTTCGAATGACTGGACTTCCAGCGGTGCCTGACGCGTATATTCGTGCGCCGCGATGGTGCGCAGGAACGTCGCCTCCGGATCGAAGCCGAGCTGGTGGAAATGGGTCGAGTTCTTGATTTCGGGGATCAGGCCGAACACCTTGCCCCGCGCTGCGGACTCCGCAGCCACGAAATCGATGACCTCCTCGAAGGTGGGCACGTCGAAATGCCCGTCATAACGCGTGTTGTGAACACGCACGGTGCCCAACCGCTCCCGTGCGCGCAATGTCTTGAGTTCGGCGAGCGTGAAGTCGGTGGTGAACCAGCCGGTCTCGCTTTGCCCGTCGATGGTCATCGTACGTCGGCGACCGGCGAACTCGGGCCGGTCCGCAACATCGGTGGTGCCCGCGATGTTGCTCTCGTGACGCGCGATCAGCACACCGTCCTTGGTCGGCACCAGATCGGGCTCGATGAAATCCGCGCCATCGGCCATGGCTTTGGCGTAGGACGCGAGCGTATGTTCCGGCCGAAGGGCAGAGGCCCCGCGATGGGCGAACACCAGCGGCCTGGGCGCGAGTGCCGGCGCGGCGCGTGCCTGGGCACAGAACGTCGCGAGACCGAGGCCGAGTGCCGAGCGGCGTGACAGCATGAAACGATCCATTACCAGTTCGCGCTCAGCGTAAGGAAGAACATGCGCGGCGCAATGGGATAGGCCGTGAATTGCCCGGCCGTCTGCGTCGTGCCGACGGTGGACCAGCCCTTGTCGTTCGTCAGGTTCGTGATGTTGCCCTGCACTTTCAGCGCCGGGATGTGGGGAATGCCATGGATGGTGTAGCCCGCGTTCACGCTGAACAACGCATAGGGGGATGCCCACATGTCGTTGGTGTAGGTCGTGTAACGCTTGCCGATCACATCGCCGACGAACTGTCCGGTAAAATTACCCCACATGGTCGTGGCCACGAATTTCTCGGACCAGTCCGGCATGCCCGTTACGTTGCGACCCGCCGTGTGCACGATGGTGGAGCCGGTCGCGTAATTGTCGTTATAGACCGACTTATTGTAGGACAGCGCGTTGTAGAACGAGAAATGCGGCCCGAACTGCGCGGTGAAGGAGAAATCCATGCCGTCGGTCGTGACCGAACCCACATTGGCCAGCGTCGTCGCCGAACCGATGATGGAGGACAGCGTCTGCGTCGTGGCGATCGCGACAAGGCGGTTCGAGAAATGAACGTGGTAGTATTCGACCTGCCCCTGCAAATCCGTCAACGGTCCCAGATTGACGCGATGATGCGACCGCAGGCCGGTTTCATAGGTCCATGACGTCTCGACCTTGCCGTGCTCCTTGAAGTTCTCGAAAGCCGCCTGGCTCGTCGCGCCCCATGGCGTGGCATTGCCGTAGCCGGCATCCTGATAGGAGCGCATGTTCTCCTGGATGTTGGCGAACCACTGCTCATTGGGCGTGATGTTCCACAATGCACCGAAGGCCGGCAGGAACGGCTTGACCGCTGCAATCGTGCCACCGGGCACGGTGACGGAGGATGCCGGCGAGAGCGAGCCCTTCTTGCCCGCCACCGGCAGGGTGCCGTTCGTGTAGACGAGTTCGGACTTGAACCCGGCCGACAGCGTGAAGTTCTTCGACACCTTCCACGCATCCTGCAAATGCGTGACCCAGGTGTTGGTATAGAAATTATTGGTGTACTGGTCGATCAGCGCGCCCTGCTGCCGTTCGTACGGCGTGGTCGGATTGGTGGCGCTGAGCGGATACCAGCGGCGAGCCTGTGTATTGTTGTTGCGTTCGTACCAGCCGCCCAGTTCGATGTTGTGGTTGCCGAGATGGTAATGCAGCGTGGAAAGAACACCGCCGCGATTGTCCCAATATTCGGTCGTGCGGGTGGCATAGCCGGACCCGCCGAATGTCGAACTCAGCTGGTCGTTGCTCTGATTCGGGAAATAGGCGCCGAACAGCGTCGGCAGGCCCGCCGCCGTGATCGGACCGGCAACAACGCCCTCTCCCAGGTCGTGATGGTAATAGAACTGGTTGTCCCAGTGCAGGTGGCTGTTGAAATCATGCGACCAGGCCAGATAGGTCAGGAAATCCTGACGCTGCGCGGCTGAATAATAATTGCGATAGTTCAGACCCGCCTGTTTGTATTCCGGCGATCCGTAATAGGACTTGGCGTAGTTGAAGTCCGGATAGGTGAACGGACGGACATACGTGCCGTAGCCGTTCGGCAACACGATGCCGTCCTCGTTGGGTTCCACCTTGTCCGACCAGTCGAAGAAATATGTCAGCTTGTCGCGGCTGCCGTCATGCACGAACTTGGCATTGACCTGATTGCCCCCCTGATGCCCGGCAAAGTCCCATGCGCGGGCGTCCTGGCGCGCCCATGACACGTAAGCCGAATTGCCATTGCCGAAATCGCCGGTATCGAAACGTGCGAATGTGCGGAAGGTGGACCAGCTACCGAATGTCTGGTTGAGTTGCCCGCCCATATGATGCTTGGGATCCTGCGACATGAATTGCAGCGTCCCGCCCAGATTGGAGGTCGAGGCTGTACCCAGCGCGCCCGCGCCGGTTGCGACCGACGCGCTGCCGACGTTCTCGCTGATGACGGCGCGCTGGGGCGAAAGGCCATTGAAATTGCCATAGGCCTGATCGCCCAGCGGGATGCCGTCGAGCGTGAAGCCAAGCTGATTCTGGGTGAAGCCGTGAATAAAAAGCGAGGCATTCTGCTCGTTGTTACCCCACGGATCGGCGTCGTTGTAGACCACACCCGGCAGGATCTCCAGTGCCTTGACCGGATTGATGCCCGGCAGGATGCGCTGGAGCTGTGCATGACCGAGGCTTTGTTCCGAACGCGTCCGGCGTGCCGTGGCGACGATCTCCTCGGCCGGCGCGGTCGAAACGCGGTCCTGCTTCCTGGTCGTATCCTTCGTGGTCGTGTGCTTCGTCGTGCTTTGCGAGGCGGCTCGGGCGGCATTCGAAGCCACGTTCAGCGCGACCGGTGCGCAGAACAGAGACAACAGAGCCAGGCGACGCGATGAGCGGAGGGGCATCAGATAATCCGGAATGAGTGACGTTTGCGCGGCGGAAGCTAAGCGCCGGTTCCCGGATTGTGTGTGAAGCTTCGATGAGAGCTTGATGACATCTCGATGAAACGAAAAATGGCGCGTCCAAGGACGCGCCATTTCAGCGATTCCATACCCGCAGAGGGAATGTTCAGAAGCGGTAGCCGATACCCATGCCGACGACTGTCGGATCCAGCGAGTCATGCGCCTTGATGAACGCCCCCGACCCACGGTCGTTCGCCCAGGCGTGGTCGCGAATGAACATCTGTTTGGCATCCACGTTGAAGAACCAGTTGCCGACCAGCTGATAATCGAAGCCGATATCCACCGACGGGCCGCCGGTGACGCCCACATTGAGCTTCTGCACCAGCCCACCGGCCGGCGACACGTTATGGAACCACGCCAGCGTCGCGCCGACACCGACATAGGGGTTGAAGCGCTTGTGCGGGCGGAAATGCCACGCGAAGGTAATGGTCGGCGGCAGGACCCATGCGCTGCCGACATCGACCTTGCCGAACGGCGTGCCTTCCGCTGCCACCTCGTGCCGCGAACTGGCAGCAATCAGGTCAACGGAGACGTTGTCCGTGAAGAAATACTCGAAGGTCAGCTCCGGCATGACCTGCCGCGTCGTCTTGATCCGGCCGGGAATGGCGGTGCCGTTCAGCCAGACCTTGCTGCTGGTATCTTCCGGCAAGACACCGAGCGCCGACAGCCGCACGATGAAGTCGCCGCGGCCCAGGCCAATCCTGGTGTTGGCGCATGTCTGGAAGATGCCGCACCTTCCGCCGCTGCTGACGGGCGCCGCAACCGGCTGCGCCACGGGAGCGGCCTGCATGCTGGCGGAAAGTGGTGCATTCACAATCGGTTGCGTCGTCTGCGCATGGGCCGCAGGCGTCAGCGCCGATGCCGACAACCATGCGCCCCCCAAGGCCGCGCCAAGAGCTTTCAGGGAAATCTTCATTGACATCATCCGTCATAAATTCGTTGCGGCCCTATGAGCACGCCCCCTTCACGAGTGCTTTGACCTGGATCAATAAGGTTGCATCAAACTGCGGAAGTGAGGACAATCGGCCACACCGGACGCAGGACGCGTTCCGGCCGATATCGCAAGAGGAGCGGCCAGCGTGCTGATGCGACCCCAGGATATCGCGACCCTGGCGAGCCATTGCGCCCGTTGTGGCGCGCGAGACAGAAGTATCTGCTCCGCGATCGAGGACGAGGACCTCAATCATCTGGCGGTTCATTCACAGCATATCGATGTTGCGGCTGGACAATGTTTCATCGAGCAGGACGAACTGGCCCGCGATTTCTTCGTCGTGACGGAAGGGCACGCCAAACTCTTCACACTGATGTCCGACGGAAGGCGGCAGGTGAACGGCTTCGCCGGACAAGGCCAGTTCCTTGGTCTGGCGGCAAACGAACGCTACGCCTTCAGCGCCGAAGCGCTGACGCCCCTTAAACTCTGCCGTTTCTCCCATGACGGCATGCGGCTTCTGACGGCACAGTTTCCCACCCTGGAACAACGCCTTCTCAGCGAGGCCTCGAATGAACTCGTCGCGGCACAGGGACGCATGCTGCTACTCGGCCGCAAGACGGCGCGCGAACGTCTCGCCAGCTTCCTGATAGAGCGCGGCGCCGGTTGCCACCAGGCCACGACCATCGAACTGCCGATGACGCGCACGGACATTGCGGATTATCTCGGCCTGACGATCGAAACGGTGAGCCGCACATTGAATGCGTTGCGACGGGATGGCCTGATCGACATCGACCACATCACGCGCATTCACCTGCGCAACCGGCACGCCATTGCCGCGCTGGCATCGGGCGAAGCAGCCTAGGCTCAGGCGATCGAAACCAGTCCCAGGGCGTGGCCGATCAAGGCATCGAGATCGTCGTCCCCGCTTTGCTGCCGCAAGGTATCCAGACGCCCGTCGACGGCCAGGGCCGCAAGACCATGCACAATACCCCAACGCGCGGCGAAGCGAGGCGCCTCCTGCGCGGAGGCCATATCGGCATCTTGCGCGCCGAGAAACGCGAAAGCCTCCCCTGACGTCTCTTTCAGGCGCGGGCGCGACCAGTCCAGCGCATCGCTACGGAACATGAGGTTGAACAGCGCCGGATGGGTCAGGGCAAAACGCATATAGGCTCTTCCCCTGCCTTGCACATCACTCCCTGCCGAATGCATTGCCTTTCCCAACGCGGCGAACCCGTCTGCCGCCAGTTCGGACAGCAATCCAGCCAGATTACCGAAATGCGGGTCGCCTGCCGTCGCTGAAACACCCGCCCGTCGCGCAATCGCGCGCAATTTCAGACTTGCGATGCCCTCGCCTTGCAACATCACATGCGCCGCGTCGAGCATGGCGCGTGGCAGGTCGCGAGATGAGGGCAATCCGGACGAGCGAGGCATTCGTACAACTCCAACTTACATTGCAAGTTTCCACTTGCAGCGAATGTATCGCTCCGCCAAACTTACGGTGTAAGTTTTAGGTGACAACATGCTGAACCGTCAAATACTGCTATCCGCCCTCTCCGAATTCGGTGCGCTGGCTCTCGTCTGGCTAATGGGACCCCACATGTCACCCCACCTTGCATTCGCGGCAACCGTCGGCGTGATAATGGTCAGTGCATGGCGCCGTCGCCGCGACGGCAGGACGCGCGCCTGGTGGACGATCAACGGGTTGGCGCTCTCATTGGCTTTGCTCCCCCTGCTGACGGACAAAATCGTTCAATCTTTTTATCAGGCTGCGTTGGCCAATATCCTCTGTGCCGGTGCCTTCGCATTCGGCGCTTCAGGTCCGCGCAGTCTGCTTCAGGAGTTTGCCGAAGCGCGGCAGGGTTTCAGCTTCGATCCGGGACGGACGGATATTTCGCATTTCCTGCGTCTGTATACCCTCGCCTGGACGGCATTCTTCGTCTTGCGCGCCAGTATCTGGGTACTTTGTGGTGGCCATGATGGCGCAGCGACTTTCCTTCAATTGGCCATGCCGCTTTCATTTGCCCTGATGCTGCTGCTGAGCTTCAAGGGCGCGTGGGTGTTTCGCATCATGCAACGCGTAGGACTTATTTCGTGATAAACCAGTCAGAACAACGAACTTCGATATGCTGATCGCCGTTCCTTAGGAAATCGCACCGCGCTACGCGACGTGTCTGACGAAAAAACTGCCGCACACATCTCGTCTCCATAAGGCCGTGTACGCGCGATCATGCCTTCGGGGGATAAGCGTGCTTCATGCCGCAGTTTCATGCCGTCACCGTGGTCAGTCTCTTCGCCGCGACCCTGTCGATGGTGAGTTACGTGCCACAGGCCTGGGACATCATCAGGTCCCGCAATACGGACGGAATTTCTGTAAAAACATATATCGTGACCGTCGCGGGTTTCGTGGCATGGCTGACCTACGGCGCGCTGATCCGGCAATGGGCCATCATTGGCCAGAACATCATCTGTCTCGGATTGTCGAGCTTCATCCTGGCGATGAAGCTCCTGCCCCAGCAGAAGAAGGAAGCCGTCGCCGAAACATTGACACCACCGTTCGTCGACGACACCGGGCCATCGGATCGAAAGGCACCGTCTTCCTGAATTGTCGCGTCGCCACACGTCTGGCCAAGGCGATCCCGCGAAACTATATCGGCCCCAGCCGTGCCGCACGACGACCGCACGACCGCCGGAAGGCCGGGCCTCGCCCGAACGCCACGTACCAGCAGGAGGGGAAGCGCGCCATGACCGACATGATGATCGCAAGTGAGATCGCGACCTTGCGCGAAACCGTGCAGCAATGGAAGCGCGACCGCCTGCGCGTGGGCTTCGTGCCCACGATGGGCGCCTTGCATGAAGGCCATATCAGCCTCGTCCGTCAGGCATTGCAGGCCTGCGATCGTGTTATTGTCTCGATCTTCGTCAATCCGACCCAGTTCAACGACCCGACCGACCTCGCCGCCTATCCGCGCACGGAACATGCAGACGGCCGGCTGTTGCACGCAGCCGGCGCACACATGCTCTACACCCCGGACGCGGCGTCGATGTATCCGTCCGGTTTCAGCACGACGGTTCACGTCAGCGGCCTGTCGGAAGGGCTGTGCGGTGCATTCCGGCCCGGGCATTTTGACGGCATGGCGACCGTCGTCACCAAACTTCTGATACAGACGCAGGCGGATTGCGCCTTTTTCGGCGAAAAGGATTTCCAGCAGTTACAGATTGTCCGCCGGCTGGTCACTGATCTGGATATCCCGACCGAGATCGTTCCCTGCGCCACATGGCGTGAAGCGGACGATCTTGCAATGTCCTCCCGCAATCGCCGCCTTACCGCGCAGGGGCGCGAAACAGCCGCGCGATTGCCAGCGGCCATGCGGACGGCGGCAGCGGCGCTCGCAGGCGGAAGCGCCGTCGGCACCGTTCTGGCCACGTTGCGCGCGACCCTCGAGCAGGCGGGATTCGAGCCGGTGGAGTATGCCGAACTGCGAGAGGCTGCCGATCTTCAACCCCAGGGCATCGTGACGGATGGCTGCCGCCTTCTGGTCGCGGCCTGGATCGATGGCGTCCGTCTGATCGACAATATGCCGGTCAGCCTGCGTTAGGCCGCCAACCGCCACGGCGCCAGAGGATATCGGTCTTGCCGTCATCGTTCGCATGACGGGCAAGCACGAACAGATAGTCCGACAGCCGGTTGAGAAATCGCACCGCCGATGCCAGGGAGGGATCGTGCAGCCCCACCACGCGCCGCTCGGCGCGCCGGGCCACCGTTCGCGCCAGATGCGCCCACGCGGCGCCCGTCGTGCCACCCGGCAGGACGAAGCTCGTCAGCGCCGCCTGACGATGGCGCAGGGTCTCCGTCTCCGCCTCCAGCCAGGCCGTCGCCTCATCGGGCAGGCTGGGTGTCCGACCGCTACCCGGAAGACAAAGGTCCGCGCCCAGATCGAACAACGCGTCCTGTAGACGAGGAATTGCCGTAACATCCGGCAGGGCGACACGCAACAGACCCAGCATGGCGTTGAGTTCGTCGACATCGCCGATGGCCTCGATACGCGCGGAATCCTTCGCAACCCGCGTGCCGTCGCCAAGCGATGTCTCGCCGCCATCCCCGCCGCGTGTCGTCACGCGATCGATCCGGACGTTCATCGCGGGTCAGCGATGACGATGCCGCACGGTGCGCCGCGTCGGCGCGATCGCCTCGGCCGTCGCAACGTGCCCGGCGATCATCTTCTGTGCCGAACCGGCAAGGGTCTTTAGATCCCCGTCTTTCGTGGTCGCGATTTCCTGCGCCAGCGACCGATCCAACGATACATGACCCGATTTGATATGCGTGAGGAAAGCGCTGTCGAATCGCGTGCCATACAGCTTGCCCAGACGGTCGATCATTTCCTGGTCCTCCCGCATCGGGCTGGCCGTCAGGGTGATGTCGTGCGGGCTGACGAGCTTGCCGAGCGCCGTGCGATCATCGGTATGGTCTTTCACCACCGTGGCGGCCAGGGCGCGGACGTCGTTACGGCCCGCATGCGTCGCCGCGAGATTGCCGAGCGCGATATCGACCAGATCGGCTTCGTTCAGCGTCTGCACGAACGATGCATCGGCCGTGTCCAGCGGCGCGGCCTTGGAAAGCGGCGGCAGCGGCGGGGCGGGCGGCGGTCCGGGATTACAGGCCGCCAGAGCCAGCAGCGGCAGGGCCGAGAGGGCGAGAAGACGATGACGCATCATAAGCGGCGAACACTCCTTCAGAAGGAAACAGGGACCGTCGGACTTGCAGCGACTGCGAAACCGGCGTTCGGTTAAGACTGTAAATGACCCTGCCCACGCCGGAGTTGCAATGGCCGACCTGAGCTTACCGTTCCGATGGCAACGCGCCGCCATCGCCTTCGCCGCGCTCTCCGCCGGTCTCGGCGTGGCGATTGCGGCCCTGAACGCCCATTTACCCGAACGTTTCCTGGTCCAGAACGGGCGCGAGATGGCCCAACGCGCGATCGACATGCAGATGTGGCACAGTCTGGCGCTCCTGATCCTGGGCCTGTGGGGCGCGCCCTTCGTTCGCGGCATCGCCGCGGGATTCGCGGCAGGCATCGTGCTTTTCTGCGTGCCCGTCTATTGCCTGGCGTTTCGCGGACCGGACATCGCCTTTCTCGCACCATGGGGCGGCACGACGATCATCGTATCCTGGCTGGCCCTCGCCTTCGTCGCGCTGCGTTACGCGCGGCGGCGATAGGCCCGCCATGCCACGATCCCCAGCGTCTGAAGGATCAGGGCCACGACGAAACAGACCCCGACGATGCCGACGAGGATCAGCTGCTCCCGCGCCATGCCGCTTTCCAGCCCGAAGATATGATAGAGCGACTGCCAGGCCGACGTTCCGACGATCGCCTGCATGCCACGACCGACCGGCGGCACGACGCGCACACTCGCCGCCAGCAGCAATGTCAGGATCACCAGCGTCAGGGTCCGCAACAGCGTCGTCTTGACGCTGACGTCAGCCGAGGCCATCTGAGATGCCGCATCGTTTGTTTTCGGCGTGGATTTCATCAAACCCCCGAGTTGTCACGTAATTTAACCGACAAGCGCCGCGTGCTGCGGTAGCTTTTCCAGCAACGCCCATGCAAGGCGTGATAATCATCCTGTCCTGCCCGATCAATCGCGGCGCAGGGCCAAGAAGGCATTGTTTTATGACGCTTCGTTCATTCGTCCTTGCGGCCGCTCTGCTCGCCGCTCCCGTCACCGCCATGGCCGCACCCGACGCCCCATCGGCCAATGCACCCGCCGGCCCGGCGACCGCCAGCACGAAAGTGCCGGCTCACGTGCCGCCGCCGCATCTGGACGCGGGACAGAACATCGCTCCGGCCCAGAATGTCTATCCGGACGTCGCCCTGGCCAAAAAGCAGGTGCAGGAGGCATTCCGCACCGCACAGAACTCCCATCGGAAAGTTCTGCTGGATTTCGGCGGCAACTGGTGCCCCGACTGCCGGATGCTGGCGGGCGTTTTCGCCGTGCCGGAGGTGAGCGAATGGCTCGAATCCAATTTCGTGGTGGTGCCGGTCAATGTCGGTCGCATCAACGAGAACCTCGATCTGGCGCAGCAATACGGCGTGACGATCCACGAAGTCCCGACGGTGCTGATCGTCACGCCTGACGGCAAGCTGCTGAACGCCGACGGCGCCAATACGCTCGGCAATGCCCGGGCGATGTCGCCGCAATCGGTGATCGACCTGATCGAAAGCTGGAACCAGCGTGGGTGAAAGCCAGGCGACTTTAGCATCGACGATCCGCCCGGATGAATTCAATGTCCGGGTCGTGGATTCCTGGCTGTCCGCCCTGCCGCATGATGGCGAAAAACTGCTTCTGTCGGACGACGACCGGCAGGCGTTGAGCCGGATCGCCGTGCCCGTTTCGCTCCCGGCGGCGGACATGCCGATCTATCATGAGCGGGACGCCGCGCAGGACGTGTTCCTGCTGATGAGCGGCCTGGTCCGCACGGCGCGAACCCTGGCCAGTGGGCGACGCCAGATCATCGCATTCCATTGGCCTGGCGACGTGTTCGGCCTGTCGGAGCACGGCGCCTATGTCAGTGACGCCGAGACGGTCGCGCCCACGCGCCTCGCCCGGCTGCCGATGCGCTATCTCGACGGCGCCTTCCTGCAACATCCGGCATTGCAGGGACTGTTTCTGGTCAAGACGCTGAACGACCTGCGCGAGACGCAGCACGAACTCGTCACCAAAAGCCAGAGCGACCTCCCCACCCGCCTCGCCTTCTTCCTGTTGCAATGTGTCGAGCACCCGGAATGCTACGATGCCGCCACGCAGGTCGTGTCCCTGCCGATCGCACGCGCCGATCTTGCGGATTACCTTGCCGCCGCCCCGGAATCCGTCAGCCGCGCGTTTGCGCAGCTTGAACAGCGGCGGCTGATCCGGCGGATCTCCCCGCAGAAAATCGCGCTGGACATGACGCGCATCGCACCCTTCTGCACGCTGGCGGACCGATAAGCCGCATTGCGCCCATCCTGCTTCCCATCGTATGCGCAAGGAACATTCCGAAAGCGAAGGTTTCTTTGATGAGCGATACGACGAGCGCCGGACGCGAACTTTCCTGGCGCGGCGTCATCCTGGGCGCGTTGATCACCCTGGTCTTCACCGCGTCCAACATCTATCTCGGCCTGAAAATCGGGCTGACCTTCGCTTCCTCCATCCCGGCCACCGTCATCTCGATGACTGTGCTGCGCGCCCTGGGCGGCGCCACGATCCTCGAGAACAACATGGTGCAGACCCAGGCCTCCGCCGCCGGGACGCTCAGCTGCGTCTTCGCGGCGGTTCCCGCCCTGCTGATGGTCGGATACTGGAGCAGTTTCCCCTATTGGCAGACGATGCTCATATCCTGTGCGGGCGGCATGACAGGTGTTCTGTTCACCATCCCGTTGCGCCGTGCGCTCGTCACGCAGAGCGACCTGCCCTATCCGGAAGGCGTTGCCTGCGCGGAAATCCTTCATGCCTCGTCCCCCGAGGGGGACAGGGAATCGGTCAGGGCATTGGCCACGGGCGGTATCGTCGCCGCCATCTTCACCTTCCTCAGCGGCGGTCTGCGCCTCTTTTCCGATGGCGTCGGGGCGACCCTTACCGCCGGCAGCGCGATCTTCCGCATTCATGGCGGCTATTCCCTGGCCCTGCTCGCCACGGGCTACCTTGTCGGAATCGGCGGCGGCATCGCCATGTTGCTGGGTGTCCTCATCGGTTGGGGCGTGGCCGTGCCATGGCTGACCGTGACGAACGGCAATCCGGAGCATCTCGCCCCGGCCGCGCTGGCGACGGGCCTGTGGCTGCATAAGGTTCGTTTTCTTGGCGCCGGGACCATCGCCGTTGCTGCCGTCTGGACACTGCTGGCGCTCATGCGGCCCGTGATGTGCGGCCTGTCCGAGGCACTTTCCGTCCGGACACGCGCCTTGGGCAACGATCTCGACCGCGACCTGCCGCCGACCATCATCCTCGGCCTCGGGGCCATCCTCGTCATCGTGCTGGGTATCCTGTTCACCTCCTTTCTCTGGCCTGCCGTGCCGCATGGTGCGGGCCTGATGGCGGCCGTGGCGCTCGGCCTCGTGGCCTGCGTCGCACTCGGTTTCCTCGTGGCGGCGGCGTGCGGCTACATGGCGGGCATCGTCGGGTCGTCGTCCTCCCCTATCTCGGGCATCAGCATCATCGCCGTCGTCCTGCTCAGCCTTGCCATCCTGGGCATGGAAAGCCTGAATCTTTTGCCCGCCGCCTTTTCAGCGGATCAGCAGAAGACCGCCATCGCCTTCGCACTCTTCGTTCTGACGGCGCTGACGGCATCCGCCGCCATTTCCAACGACAACCTACAGGACCTGAAAACCGGCCAGATGGTCGGTGCATCGCCCTGGCGCCAGGAGGTCGGGCTGTTGATCGGCTGCGTCGTGGGGGCGGTCGTGATCCCGCCGGTGCTGAACGTCCTTTATCAGGCCTATGGCTTCGTCGGGTCCATGCCCCATCCGGGCATGGACCCGGCACGCGCTCTGGCGGCGCCGCAGCCCGCATTGATGGCGGCTCTGGCGCAGGGAATTCTGCTGCATCGGCTGGACTGGGAGATGATCCTGATCGGGGCGGGTCTCGGCGTCGCGCTGATCCTGCTCGACCAGCTTCTGCGTCTGCGGCGGCTGGCGCTGCCGCCACTGGCGGTCGGCATGGGCATCTATCTGCCGTCGGACGTGTCGGTGACGATCGGCATCGGCGCCGTGCTGAGCTATCTCGTCCTGCGCACGGTGCGAAACCCGAAGGGCGAGAACAGCACGGGCACGATGATCGCCTCCGGTTTCATCGTGGGCGAGAGCCTGACGGGCGTCGTGCTGGCGGCCGTCAGCGGCGCAACGGGCGGCAGCGATGCATTGGCCCTGCCCGTGCCGGAGAGCTGGGCAACCGCCATTGGCGGGGCCGGTTTCGTTGCTGTCGCGGCCTGGTTCGCCTATCGTATTCGCGCGGCGGCAAACTAGGTCCGTCATTGCTGTGGAATTACAGAAGCGCGCGTGGCAAACGGGGAACCCTGCCGATCGGTGTGCAAGCGCCCGGACCGGATGCAAACTGCCCGTGGAACAATGACGAAAGATCCCATGACGCCTAACTCGAGCAATCCTGCGCCCGCAACCAAAGCAGCCTTCCGCGACGCGATGAGCCTGCTGGGCGCGCCTGTCGTTGTGGTGACGACGGATGGTCCTGCCGGACGTCACGGCCTTACCGTCTCGGCCATCTGCAGTGTCAGCGATACGCCACCCACGGTTCTGGTTTGCCTCAACCGGACAAACCGCTCCCACGAAGCTTTCCTTGCAAACCGCACGATCGGCATCAGCATCCTGGCCGCCCATCATGACGACATCGCATCCGCCTTTGCTGGCGGCACGCCGGGAACGGATCGCTTCGATCATGGCGTCTGGCGTCCTGCGCCGCATGGCGCGCCGCTGCTTGAGGGCGCGCTGATCGGCCTCGACTGTACGCTGGACGTCATCCAGAGCTCCGGCAGTCATGACGTGCTGTTCTGTCGTGTGGAAAACATTTTCCAGCACCCGGACCGTACGGAGAGCCGGGCTTCCGGCCCGCTCCATGCCCTGGCGTGGTTCGCGCGGCGGTTCCATATGCTTCCCCTCGCCCATCCAGCCTCGAAAACCGATACGAAGTAGTCGCATTCCGGAGCGCCACATTGCCGAAGGACAGGCGGGTTCGCAAGCATGGTGTCCCGGCGCGGGACGCAAGGGAAAAATCCTCGCAGTCCGTCGTCTGCCGCGCCTTGTGTCGTGATACCGCTCGCCGGGGCGATGCATGCCGGGCGTTAGCAGGATCCTCAGACAAACCGTCCACGCAGGAATCCCAACGCAGGTAGCGGCCGCCATGCACGCGGCAATTCAGCGCGCCTGATACTGCGGACCGAGTAACGGGGCAGTGGCTGCTGCTCGCCGATCAGGAATTGCGTGTAGGCCCGCACCTGCTGGGCGCGCCAATCACGGTCGGCCTCCGCCGCGCTCTGGCTGGCATGGACATCCGCAATGCGTGACTGCCGTCCCTGCTGGGCGATGACCGCCCAGAGCGTATCGACATTCGGCAAAGGGGGACGAAAGGCAATGATCTGGTTCACGCGAAGACAACTCCCCGGCAAGCGAATAGCGCCCCATGCAGCGCATTCGAAAGGGAACGCACGGCCCGGCCATGCTTTTCATCGACAGTGCCGACAGGACACGCACTTTTTTCCTATCGGATCACGGGCAGGCTGCCGGATCAAGTCGCCAGACCGTGCAAACTTGCCGAGTGCTTCGCCTGATTGTAAGCCGTTGCAAGACGGCACGATATGTCCATCCACTGTCCTATCACTCGCGAGGTTTCCATGCTGCGCCTTCTTGTCATCGTGCTATTTCTGGTCGTGCTGATTACTTTCGCGCTCAGCAACCCGGATCCGGAATCCTTGTGGGTCGTGTCCTATGGCTGGCAACTGTCGATCGGCGTCCTGACGCTGGGCGTGGGCGTTGCGAGTTTCCTGATCGGCGCGTTCGTCATGTGGATCGGCGAACTCCGACAGCGCAGCCGCGCCCGACGCGCCGAGAGCCAGGTCCGCAAGCTTGAATCCCAACTGATCGACCTGCATCAGCAGCTCGGCCGTTATACGGCGGCAACACCAGCCACGGCGACCGAGACACCTGCCGCCTACCCTGCCGCCACGCCTGGAATCTGAGCCCATGGCAGCAACCCGGCTGATCGTCGCGCTTGACACGCAGGACATGACGCAGGCGCGACAATGGGCAACGCAGCTCGACGGCCATGTCGATGCGATCAAGCTGGGTATGGAATTTACCTATGCGCAAGGGCTGGATGCGATCCGTCAAATAGCGGACGGCCGCACCCTGTTCCTCGATCTCAAGCTGCATGACATCCCTAATACGGTCGCCAAGGGGCTGACAAGTCTCGCGCCGTTGCAGCCGGCCATGCTGACCATCCATGCATCGGGTGGCCGGGAGATGATCCGCGCGGCGCGTGAGGCGGTCGATGCGGCCTATCCGGCTGATCGTCGGCCGCTCATTCTGGCCGTTACGGTCCTGACGAGCATGGACGCTGCGGCATTGCACGATATCGGAATCGACCGAACGCCGCAGGAGCAGGTCGTGCGTCTCGGACAACTGGCGATCGAGGCCGGGGCGGACGGGCTCGTTTGTTCCGCGCAGGAGATTGCACCTTTGCGGAACGCCTTGGGCAGGCGCCCGGTGCTGGTCGTGCCGGGCATTCGACCGGCCGGTAGCGCCTCGGACGACCAGAAGCGCATCATGACGCCCGCCCAGGCCGCCCGAGCTGGCGCGGACTGGATTGTGGTGGGGCGACCGATTACACGCTCGCCCGACCCGACCGCCGCCGCTTCCGCCATCCAGGCCGAACTGGCTGACGCCTGAAGAGAGCCGGCCATGACCATAGGCGTGAAAATCTGCGGGCTGACGGAAGAAAACGGGCTTCATGCCGCCATTGACTCTGGCGCGGACTGGATCGGCTTTGTGTTCTTTCCACGTTCGCCGCGCTTCGTTTCCATACGCCGCGCCACGGAACTGGTGCAAAAGATACCGGCAGGCGGGCCGGCGCGTGTCGGCCTGTTCGTCAAGGCCTCCGACGATGACATCGCCAGCGTCCTGACCGATGTCGAACTCGATGTGCTCCAGATTTACGACACACCGCAACGCGCCGAGGCCATTCGCCGCCGTTTCGGCCTACCGGTCTGGCAGGCCTGCGGGATCACCAGATCGGAAGATCTCCCACAGGCAACCGTCCTCGATGGTTTCGTGATCGAAGCACGTGCGGGCTCGCAGGCGACCAGACCTGGCGGTAATGGCCAGACTTTCGACTGGCGTTTGACGCGAGACTGGCCAGCCCCCGCGACGTGGCTGCTGGCCGGGGGTCTGACACCCGCAAACGTGGGGACCGCCATCGCGCAAAGTGGCGCACAGGCGGTGGATGTTTCGTCCGGGGTTGAAGCAAGCCTTGGCGTAAAGGATCCCGCGCTGATCCGAAAGTTCATTCAGGCTGCAAGAGGCTCTTGCCTTCCTGCCGGAAATTGATATGGTCCGCCCGCTCGCTGGAGAGATGGCCGAGCGGCTTAAGGCGCACGCTTGGAAAGCGTGTGTACGTTAATAGCGTACCGTGGGTTCGAATCCCACTCTCTCCGCCAGTTAATCCATTGAAAAATCACGGAAATCATTCTCACTAAAAGTGAGAGCGGGATTTCTCCAAAACTCTTCTCCAAAATGGAGAAACAGAATGCTTCTCTATCTGGTGGCGGTCATGGATTGGCACACGCGCAAGGTGCTGTCCTGGCGTCTGTCGAACACAATGGATGCGAAGTTCTACGTCGACGCACGCCGGGATGCGCTGGTGCGCTAGCCACCCCGCAGATTTTCAACATGGGCCAGGGTTCACAATTCACGACACCCCGGTTCACCGAGGTCCTGGAACGACGACATCCGCCGTGAGGCTCCTCGAGGCCTTGCCCGACAAGCCTCGCCATGTCGTCTGCGACAGGGGCTCGCGGCCGGTCATCCCGCCGAAACGCAACGAGTCACCCATCGCCTGTCCAAAATGGACGTATCGTCATCGCCCTCTGGCCGAGAACCTGTGGGCGCGTCTCAAAAAATGGAGAGCCGTCGCCACCCGATACGAGAAGACCGCAACATCCTTCCTCTCTGTGATCTGCATCACAGCCGCCGCAGATCATATCAAGACCTAACAGGCGCTAGAAATGAACCTGGGCCTTCAGGTAGATGTAGCGGCCAGCATAGTCATACATCCCGGGAGACGTGTTGTAATCGCCATTGGCATAGAAATTCGGGTCTCGTCCACCGATGTTCTTTACGCCGGCCGTTACGTTATAGCGACTGCCGTGGTAGGTCGCGAAGACATCATGATACCAGGCCTGATTCGTCTTCCACCACAGCGACAGACCGGGACCGTAAGCGGTATTCGGGTAATAATTAAAGCCGTCGATGAAGCGAATCATATAGGTAAAGCTCCACGGACCGTGCGTAAACGTCGCCGTTCCATTCGCCACCCATTTCGGCGGACCAGCGTCTGTCCCCAGATAGCTGATGAGAGGTTCACCATCCTGGCTTTGTTCTTTGTAGGACATGACGTCCTGAATATCGGCACCGAAGGACAGCGCATTTTCATAGCCGAGCGGTTGCACATACGATGCGTTTATATCCATCCCATCCTCGATGAACGCGCCGGTGTTGGTATGCAGGCGCGCAACCGGATTGAGCTGGCCGTTGATGTCGCGGCCGTTGAGAATTGAACAATAGCTGCTCGACAGGTTCACGCTTTCGTAACAGCCATTCAGTTCCGTCGGCAGCGATGGATAGCCAATTGTTTCGGTAATATGCGTATGAAAATAATCTATCGAAGCCGTGAAGCCGGGTAGCCAGCGCGGTGTCAGGATGGTGCCAATCGTATAGGTGCGGGACAGTTCAGGTTGAAGCTCAGGATTACCGCCCGTGGCGTATTTGAGCGAACCATTGGTCTGCTTGAAATTATTGGGATCGACCCCCTGCTTGCGGCAATTGGCTGCAATCGTAGGCTGTACTGCCGTATCGAACGTCGAGAGATAGGCACAGGGATCGCGCGTGCTTGTCAGGCTGACGACACGAGCGCGATAAAGGTCCTGGATCGTTGGTGCACGGAAGCCCGTGGAAATATTGGCACGAAAACTGATATCCTGCGTCGGCGCATAAATCAGACCGGCGTGCCAGTTATAGGTTTGTCCGAAAGTATTGTAATTCGAGAACCGGCCCGAGACCTCCGCCGAGAGGGCCTTGGCAGCCGGCAGATCCTTGAGCAGCGGAATGCTGGTTTCCCCGAATACCTCGGTGACGTTGTAACCGCCGCCCGTATCACCGCGCGCCAGATTGGAATTCAGTCCCGCCATATCCTCCGGCGACGCGTGGAAATAGCCGTCGAGGCTCCGGTGCTCGACACCAAGTGCGATGCCCAACGGACCATAGGGTAACTTGGCAAGATGTTTGTTCGCGACCGTGAACTGCACATCGCGCAGTTCTTGCCCCGAGGGTTCGACATCCGTGAAGCCAATATAATTCCGCGCCTGTTGAGACATGGCGCCATTATTCACGAACGGATTCCATGATGCACAACCTGCGACGCTGGCACAGAGACCGGGATCGTAATAACCCGCCGTCGAGCCGGCGCCGCCTGTCTGATGGAAGCCAAGCGCATTCTCCATATTACGCCAGTTGACGTCTTCGCTCTCGGAGTAATGATTGACGGTCTTGCCGTAGGAATAAAAGAAGTCATACGTCCAGCCGCCCGTATGCGGCAGAAGGCCCCGTGCACCACCTGTAAACTGGAAGGTGTTTATATTTTCGTAATCGTAACGACGACCAAGCTGAAACATCCGGTTATAGAGTGCCACGTCCTCGCCGAAAGGATTGCCCGGCTCGCCCGAAGGCACGACCATGGCCCCGGAATTGCCGTTCACAGTCGAGACTGGCGTGGCAATATACATGGGCGTGCCATAGGCCTGGCTTTGCGTATGGCTGTAATTCGCTGTCATGTAGAGCTGGAGATAACGGTTGACCTCATAATGACCGTTCGCCGCCAGTGTGCCGACCTGCTGTTCGGAAATGATCTGATTATCCTGAGAGTAATCGTAATTATCATTCCAGCTATAGGGGCTGTAGCTGCCATCGCCATTGGAGATTACGGAATGAGGCACGCCGTCGCTTGCACCGGCAAGTGGCCTGCCGCCGTTGAGTGCAGCGTAAACGGGACGCGGCCCATACTGGGAGCCGAAATATTGTGCGTCGCCGGGCGGGTTGTTGACCTTGGCCTCCTGCATCGCCCACTTTCTGGCATCCGCTGCCATGGGCGCCTGGTAATTGTAGGAGCCGGCAATCGTAAAATTGCCCTTATCGTGGTCGAAGTTGAAGCCATGGGCGATTGTCACCGCCGCAGTCTGATCGTCACCATACTCACTGATGCCGCCGTTGGCGGTCACTGTCGTGCCCGTAAAATTCTTCTTGAGGATGATATTGACCACGCCTGCGATGGCATCCGAACCGTAGGTCGTGGATGAGCCATCCTTGAGAATTTCGATCCGATCGATCATCGCGGGGACGATCGAGTTCATGTCGGGACAATCCGCCGCGCCGTTTCCGTTCACCATGCGATGTCCATCGAGCAGCACCAGGGTACGCGCCGTGCCAAGGCTGCGAATATTGAGGCAGGATCCACCATTATTACTATAGGTATTTCCCGAGAAGCCCATGGACGGGATATGCGCGAAGATATCGCCCGTCGTCATCGACGAGGATTGCTGGATCTGGTCTGCCGTGATGACCGTCACGGGCTGGATTTCGGCGGTCTCCTTCGCACCGAGATGGGTGCCAACCACCGTGATGGTCTCGCTGCGATCCGCTGTCGAGGTGCTCGATTTCGTCGTGCTTTTTGCACTGTTCCTGATCGCCTGCCCGGTCGTCGTGCCGGGAAGTGAGATGATCTGCGCGCGGGCGGTGACCGTCCAGCCTGCGGCGAGTGGCAAGGCAAGCGCAAGTACCGAGATCCGACGTATTGTCCCATTGTCCCGTTGCATAAACGAAGCTCCTTCCGCATGCACCCGACGTTCCGATATAGGAACGTTGCCTTAGAAGAACTTCGTCAGTCTATTGCAGAGTCGGCTGCAACCAATAACCTGTCGTTATCGCCTTGGGGAAAGATGCCCCGCTAATTTTCGACCGGTGCCCCCAGGCGGAAACCATATCTATGCCGTTTTGATGCCCGTGGTTGCTCTCCTCCTGCTGCTCTGGCCTCAAAAAACAACCAGTCCGATGCTGTCGAAATATGCGTAATGCTATCGCGGGCTATAAAATCGGGAACGACGGTACTTTTATGTGAACCATTCCGGAATGAGAACGAGAATGTCGTCAGAAATGGGACAGTAACGCTGCGAACACGCCCGTTCGTGAATTCAGCCTGGTCTTGATTTCGAAGCGCATAAAAACTGTTGCCGAACATAGCCCCGATGCGGCGGCAATGCTCATCTGGCGTCGAGCTGACAGGGGTTGTCGGGATTGCGCCCCTGCGCGGGTTGGCAACAAGGCTTTCCGAGGAATGGTCAAGAAATGGAAACGCAGCATTTATATCATTTCCATTTTTTTGGTTTTATTGCACGCTAAAAATACCGCTAACGCCGAGGGGAAACCTCCGCCCCGGTTCCACATGCCTGCCATATGAAAGATAGCGCCATGAACACTGCCCTCCCCCGCGACCCGACACTTCTGGTCGCCCGCGTCCTTCTGGCATCCCTCTTCGTCCTGATGGGATGGGGCAAACTTACCGGCTTCACCGCGACGGTGGGTTACATGGCGAACACCGGAGCGCCGCTTCCCGCCCTGTCCGCCATCATCGCCGTCATCACCGAACTGGGTATCGGCATCGCCCTCCTCGCAGGCTTTCTGACAACCCCGCTGTCAGTAATTCTGGCCATCTATACCATTGCAACCGCCTTCATCGGGCATCATTACTGGACGTTCAGCGGAATGGCGCGCTACGACATGTGGATCCACTTCTACAAGAACTTCAGCATCGCCGGCGGCCTGCTTGCCCTTGCCGCGACTGGCGCTGGACGCTTCTCCCTGGATGCATACCGCCGATAACGCACCATGAAGATCGGGAAACACAGGCTTTCCCGATCTTCTCTGGTACCGTCCTTTTCAGGACATAAGGTTATGCGGTTCCTGAAATCGTTCTCGAAGAGAGCGCCCGTACCGACCACTTCAAACTCGATCAAGCCGCGCCGATCGCCACGCCCGATGAACTGACGTAATATGACGGCATCATCGTCGGCTCCCGCCAGCCGGGCGGCAACGAACTGGAGGGGGCGACATTCCTCGGCCAGCATGTCGCGGGAATCGTACACAAACTGACCTGATCCCCGCTGACGCGAAGCGGATGGGCCATGGTCTGTGCCACATATCGTGGAGAGATCATGGCCCTTGCCTTATCGTGGCGGCACAGTCTCACAAGCCCGGGACCGCCCAGGGCGGGTGTTCGAATGCCGCGATCAGGTGCTCCAGGAAGGCATTCACCCGGAAAGGCCGGAGTGTGTTGCTGGAGGTCACGAGATACAGCGCAATCCCGGCAGCTTCCCAGTCGGGCAAAATTTCCTCAAAACTCCCGTCACGCAGTCCCTGCCAAACCATGAATTCCGGGAACAGACCAAATCCCAGATTGGCTTGTAGCGCGGGCAGAAAAGCTTCGGCATTATCCGCGCGGAAGCGTGATGCCTGGGACAGGACAAACTCCTCCCTGGTTCTCTTGCTTTTAAGACGAACCGTGCCGGGCGCGGAATTATTCGTATAAACGAAGCTCTTCAGCCCTTCGAGATCCCTTGGATGAGCTGGCCGACCGATGCGATCCAGATAGTCCGGGGTCGCGACCAATAGAAGGCGAACATCGCACAGGCGCCGTGCCCGTAACGAGGAATCCGCGAGGGACGCGATCCGCAGTGCGAGATCGAAACCTTCGGCCACAAGATCAACGAGAGAGTCGCTGAAATCGATGGTTATGTCGATTTCCGGATATTTTTCCAGAAACGCCGGCAGAACGGGGGAAAGGTGCCTGATGCCGAACGTGGTGGGAGCGGCAACCCGGATCAGACCGGATGGACGATGCGTGCCGCCTCGTGCCTCGCTCTCGGCGGCCTCGGCCTCTGCCAGAATGCGACTGGCATGGCCAATCAGCATGCGACCGGTCTCGGTCACGGACATATGGCGGGAATTGCGATTGAACAGGGCGTTGCCGAGCGATTTTTCGAGCCTGCTGATGGCCTTCGAAATGGTCGGTTTGGATAACTGAAGTTCCTCGGCAGCACGAGCGAATGATCCACGTTCGGCCACCTTGGCGAAAATGGCCCATGCTTCAAAATCTGGGAGCCTCATGCAAACAATCCCCGGAACCGGTCACGATCGAATATTTCCATATCCTCTTTCAGACGTCATGCCGTCGACCATACTTTTTGGAAAATCCGGGAAACGGTGCCTTTCCACCATTTCTATATGATGTCGTCGGCCAGGCTCCTACCCTGATCGTCAGACACGGTCATTCAGAAGGAGATCGTCCATGATTGAAGTTCGTCCGTTCGACAAACTGGGTCATGCCAATCACGGCTGGCTCGATGCAAAGCACCATTTTTCATTTGCCGACTACTTTGATCCGCAGCGGGTGCATTGGGGATCCCTCCGCGTCTGGAATGATGACACGATCGCGCCCGGCACAGGCTTCGGAACCCATCCTCACAAGGATATGGAAATCATCACCTATGTCCGGGAAGGCGCCATCACGCATCAGGACAACCTCGGCAACAGGGGTCGCACAGAAGCTGGCGACGTTCAGGTAATGTCCGCGGGAACCGGTATCCTTCATAGTGAATACAATCGTGAGCGCGTCACGACCCGGATCTTCCAGATCTGGATCATGCCGAACCAGCAGGGCCATAAGCCGTCATGGGGGACAAAGGCTTTCCCAAAAGACGAGCGTTCCGGCCAGTTCGTCATCCTTGCCTCGGGTTACGAAGGAGACGATGCCCTGCCGATCCATTCGGATACACGGGTTCTGGGCGCGACGATCAAGAGGGGGCAGAAGGCGGAATATAAACTCGGCGTCGACCGCCTCGGCTACCTTGTGCCCGCAACAGGATCGGTCGAAATCGAGGGCAAAACCGTCGAAACACGGGATGGGGCCGCGATTTCCGATACAGGCACACTGACGGTTCATGCTCTCGAAGACGCAGAGATCGTTCTTGTCGATACCACGATCTGAGAAAACCTGATGCGTCATGATCCTGATCGCAGGCTCTTCCGTAAGTCTGCGATCATGCGAAGCCGGTGTCGTCGGCGGCGGTGGCCCGGCAGGGCGGCTTCACATCAACACGTCCGTTTCACGGCATGGGGCCGCTCCGGCGATGCGACCGATACGACCGAGCCCCACTGACGAAAAAGCGGCTGAAGCGGCGGCGCGTCGATCGCGCTCGAGCGGCGGATACGACGGGCGATCATCGCCTTGCGAACGTCCATCCAGAAATGCCATTCGGCCCGGTCATCGCCCTGAAGCCCCCTGACGGCATGCCGGCATGCAATCTCCTCAGCCGCGACTGGAAACAGGAACAATAAGCGGCCAGCGGTTTTCGCCGGTGTGTTGACGATGAACGGGAGGATCAGGCGAGCGAGTTCCATGAGTTCTGTCTCCATCGATGCCGCATTTTCGGCATTCGGAACAAAACATGAACAAGCCCATCACGTCAAGCGATTCGGATTGAAACGCAAGTCGCCGAAACGACAAAGCCGACCAGAGAGGTCGGCTTCATGGAGGGTTAGAGGCGCACAGGCGCTACCGTCGCAATTCCATGCTGATCGGCCCCTCGCGACGCCCATGCGTGAACTGATCGACCATCGGATCACCGCTGTGCATCAATTCCGAGGCCAGCCCCTGCCATACCAGCTTGCCGTGATAGAGCATGGCGGCCCGGTCGCCGATCCGCTGGGCGGAGGCCATGTCATGCGTGATGGCGATCGCGGTGCTGCCCAGACGCTTGACGCAGTCCACGATAAGCCCATCGATCACCGCACCCATGATCGGGTCGAGGCCGGTCGTCGGTTCATCGAAGAACAGGATTTCCGGCGTGCCGGCAATGGCACGCGCCAGACCGACGCGCTTCTGCATGCCGCCCGAGAGTTCGGACGGTGCGAGCGCACCGACCGAAGGATCGAGACCGACCTGCTTGAGGATGTCGCCCGCCTGCGACCGCGCCGCTGCCCGCGACAGGCGCGGCGCGCGGTGATCGCCCTCCTTTCGGCGCTTGGCCCGCAAGCCGAAAGCAATATTATCCGCCACGCTCATGCTGTCGAACAGTGCCGCGTTCTGGAACAGCATGCCAATCCGCTGCACCAGTGCCTCCTGCCGCGCGGGCGAAGCGCGCAGGATATCCTCGCCATCGATTTCGATGCTGCCGGCATCCGGCACGATCAGCCCGAGGATGCAACGCAACAGAACGGATTTGCCACTGCCGGAGCCGCCGATGATGACGAAGGACGTCCCCGCCTCGACATCGAGGTCAATCCCGTCCAGGACCTTCTTGCTGCCGAAGGCTTTCGTCAGGCCGCGAATGCGGATTTTGGGTACAGTATCGTTCATTGTGCGAAGAACAGATCGGTCAGGAGGTAATCGAACGCCAACAGCAGGATCGAGGCCGCGACAACAGCGGCTGTCGTGGCCGATCCCACGCCCTCGGCACCGCCGCGACTGGTGTAGCCGTGGTAACAGCCCATCAGCGCGATGAGGAAGCCGAATACAGCGGCCTTCACCAGACCAACGATCACATCCAGCGGCTTGACCGCCGCGAACGTCGCCAGGATGTAGCTGTCGGGCGCAAAGCCCAGCTTGCTGGTGGAGACGGCGAAACCGCCGAGCACGCCAAGAATATCCGCGATGACCACGAGAAATGGCAACGCCAGCGTCCCGGCAAGCAGGCGCGGCGCCACGAGGTATTTCATCGGGTCGGTCGACAGCGTGCGCAGGGCGTCGATCTGGTCGGTCACGCGCATCGTGCCGATCTCCGCCGACATGGCAGCACCCACGCGCCCGGCCACCATCAGCCCTGCCAGGACGGGCCCCAGTTCACGCACGACAGACAGCACGACGATACCGGCGATCGCGCTCTGCACATGATACTGCGCAAATCCCGTATAGGATTGCAGCGCAATCACACCGCCCGAGAAAATCGCCGTCAACGCAACGACGGGCAACGAGAAGAAAGCGATCTCGATCAGGCTGGAGAAGAACACCCCCCAATAGAAGGGCGGTCGCAACAGGTGCGAGATACCAGCGAGTGCGAACAATGCCAGCGCGCCGGCCTTGCGCACCATGGCAAGAACAGCGCGACCAACCGCCGCAATGGGATCGAGCAGGAGATTCACGTCAGGAGCACGCGGCAAGCAGGTTCATGAACATGCCCTAGCGCGCCCCGAGGCATGCGTCAAAGCGATTGGACCGCACGGTCAGGCACGGATGCCTAAATCTGCTCCCGATCGAGTTCGCGGAACTGTCGATGAAGCTGGAAATCCTGCGAGGTGACATAACCTTCCATACGGGCGAGCCGCGGCTCCATCGCCTGCAGCCGCGCCAGAAGCTGCGCCACGCGCGGGTCGTCGCTCACGGCTTCGCCGCTGCGGGCGGCACCGCCCTCCGGGGGCCGCGCGAAAGGACGAAGGATTTCGCGCGCACGATCGTTGAACGGAAAGTCCCGCCGTTCCGCCGCGCGCTGCAACGCCGGCAGCACCCGACGCCGCATGACGAGGAACAATGCGACCAGCAGCAGGATACCCAGCGCCTTGTGCGGCAGCCATCCCGATGCCGCATGGTGATAGGAGGCCGTATTCACCGAAACGCTTATCGGGGGGATCGGGGGTATGGGGGGAATTGGCGGTATGGGCGGTATCGCGATGCGGCTGCCGGACGTCCGGGTATAGGCTGTCAGGAAATTCGCATTGGGCCCACCGACCGAACCGTCGGTTCTGAAAACAGTGCCATCCGGCATCATTATGCCATCGCGATCGATACGCGTCCCGTCCGGCAGCGCAATGTTATTCCCGGCGAATGCCGTCTGTTTCTCATTGCTGTAGATCGGGTGATGCGCGTTGATCGACCCGATCCCGCTGTTGAGACGCTGGATTTCGCCCGTCACCCGATCGAGCGTGACACTCGCCGTTCCGGTGTTCTCGACATAGGCCTGCCCGACGACACCATGCAGGCTGACATCCGCCACACCTGTATCCAGAAGCCCCAGCGTGCCGACGAATCCGCCGTTGATGCGCACATCGCCGGTGCCGGAGGTCAATATATTCAGGCTCGGCGACGCGGCTGCGCCGATCTGCACATCGCCAATGCCCGTGGAAATGATCGCCCCGGGGCCGATCAGCGCACCGACGCTGATATCCCCGCGCCCCGAATTGCGCACCAGCAGCGCCGACGCCCGGTCGACGCGCACGTCGCCGCTTCCGGCCGTGATCGCAATCGGTCCACCAATGCCGGAGATGCTGACATCGCCATCGCCAGAGCGAACGATGATCGCCGTCTGCGGCGCGACCTGCAACGTAGCCTCGCCGTCGCAGCTTTCACCGCGCAAAATCGTGTCGTTGCCGCTCGTCTCGAAGGAAACCCCGCTCGGCAGACTTTCCGCGGCGGCAACGCCCGACAACGTGGGACCGATGGTCACCCGTAAATCCGAAAGACAAGGTGCATTGAGGTAGAGGCGATGCGGAGCCCCGACGAATGCCGTCGCCAGATCGTCGGCATAGGCATGGCCCATCGACACGACGCCGATGGCAAGCAGAACTCCGAGGCGACGGCTCATGGTTGATCGTTCCCTTGACGGGCGGGTGGCGCAGACGGGGCCGCGGGTGGTGCGGGCTGAGGAGCCTGGACAGGTACTGTCCCGGCATTGGCCGCTTTTGCTTCCTGCCCCGGTGTCGGCACGTCGCGGGGCGCCGGGGCTGGCGCCGCCGGGGGGGACACTGCTGCCGTATCCTGCCGTGGACGAACGGGGACGGGGTGCGGCGTGGACGCACCCTGCTTTTCCCCGCCTGCGGGCGGCGGCGGTGCGGGCGCTGTCGGCGGAAGGGTTACCGGCGCGACGGGCGGGGGCTGTTGCACCGTGACCGGCGGGACGGGAGGACGATCGACCGGTGCAGCGGATGTCGGCGGCGGCGCAACGGGCGCGGGATCTGGCGCCTGAACCGTCTGTGGCGGCGCGGGGGGCGTCGACGATGACGGCGGCCTGATCCCGGAACCCGCCGCTGAACCCGACGGAGATGCCGCTGGAGGCGCTGCCGCAGCACTCGCAGGGGGCGCGAGCGGTGGGGGTGACGGGCCGATCCGCACGGGTCCGGTACCATTGCGGGTCAGCGGCCCATTCATGCGGGGAATTGCGACCAGACCCGTGCCGTTCGCCGTCACGGTGGCCGTGTTCGCGGTGCCCCCGATATCGATCGTCGCCGCGCCATCGGCCATCAATGTCAGCGCATCGATGCGGCCATCGGCGATCTCGAGATGACTGCTATCCGTCAGTTGTGCGGAAAACGCATCCAGATCGGCATGATCGGCCGTCATGACACTTGTGCCGCCCGCCACCACCTGCCCCGCACGATGCAGCGTGCGAACATGGACCTGCGCGCCGTCACGCATGTTCAGATCGAGCGATCCAACGCTGTCGGCATCCAGAATGCCGGAATCCAGACTGGCTTCGAGCGACCCGACCGCACCCGTCATCACGAAATGCGTATCGTGGCTGTCATGAATGGAAACGCCGATATTCGGCGCGACGAGAACGGAAAGCAGCGCATGCGGCGCGCAGCTCTTGCTGGCGATCACCACCTTGCTCTCGTTCTGGTCCTTGCTCGTGCGGATGGTCACATGCGCGGCACTTGCCGCCGACGCATCGAAGGACACGCCGTCCGACATCGCAGGATCGACACTGACCTGCACGCGCCCGATGCACGGCGTGCTGAGTTCGAGGTCCTCGCCCGACATCGTCACATGCTCGGCGCCATGCTCGGCAGGGCGCTCGGCGCGGGCGACGACGGGCATCGCCGCCGAGAAGCAGAGCAGACCCAGCCATGCCTTGGTTCGCAACAACATCACAATCTCACCGTGCCGCCCGGGAACGCCAGCCCGGCGCGTCCTCATCAAGGATACGTTCCAGATGGTCGATCCTTTCCTCAAGCCGACGTGCCTGAACCTGCGCCTGATCGAGCACAGCCCAGTTCTCCGGCGCATGAGCCTGCGCGCGACGTTCCCTGCGCCCTTCGACAACCAGCTTTGCAATATAGAAAGGCAAGCCGAAAATCAGAATGATCGCCACAAGGCCAATTATACTATCGTCATGCATCGCCCGTGCTCTTCTCGCGCATTTTTTCGGCCACCGCCGCCATCATTTCCGCTGTGTTCCTATCTCATGACGCATCGGCTTGGCCACTGGTGTTCCGCGCGCTCAGCTTCCGCTTGAGCGCCGCCAGTTCGTCCTCCACCGCCGCATCGGTCTCCAGGCTGGCAAGTTCCTCATGCAGGGTCGGCTGACGGCGGCCGGGCATTCCGCCGCGTCCCATGTCGTATACTTCCGACTTGCCCTCGAGTTCGTCCAGCGCGCGCTCGACCTGCTCGAATCGGTTCAGCGCGTTCTCCATGCGACCGTCATACAGCGTCTCACGCGTGCGCAGCCGGTTCTGCGCCGCCTTGTGCCGCAGGGTCAGGGACTTCTCGCGCGACTTGGCATCGGCCAGCTTGGCTTGCAGCTTGGAAATGTCCTCATGCTGCTGGTCCAGACTTTCACTGACCTGCGCGATCTGCCGCTCCAGCGCCGTGCGCGATTGCTCCACCGTGGCACGCGCGGCCAACGCCGCCTTGGCCAGATCCTCGCGGTCGCGGCTCAACGCCAGTTCGGCCTTGCGGCGCCATTCGTCTTCTTCACGCAGCATGTCGCGGGCGCGGCGTTCCAGCGCCTTGCGTTCGGCAATCATGCGCACCGCCTGGCTGCGCACTTCCACCAGCGTGTCTTCCATTTCCTGAATGACGAGCCGGATCATTTTCTCCGGATCCTCGGCCCCGGCGAGAATGGCGTTGAGGTTGGAGTTCACGATATCGGCGAGGCGGGAAAAGATGCCCATGGTAGTTCCTTCCTTAGGATGAGGAGATAAGCAGAAAACGGTCCGTCTTGTCAGCGGCGGCGATTGCGGCTGAACTGGTTCGGGTCTGAAACCTTTGCGATCTGACGGGACCGGCAGAAAAATGGCGCCCTCCGCCAAAAACGATGAAAACATGACGCCGATCGGCCAGTCGCCCGCTTTTACGGCCATGCTGGACCATGTCTCGCGTCTGGCACCGCTCGACCGCCCGGCCCTGGTGATCGGCGAACGCGGGACCGGCAAGGAACTCGTCGCCGCCCGGCTGGCCCTGCTGTCGCCGCGCTGGGACAGGCCGCTGGTCAAGCTGAACTGCGCCGCCCTGCCGGAAACCCTGCTGGACAGCGAGCTGTTCGGTCATGAGGCAGGCGCCTTCACCGGCGCGCAACGCCGCCGCCTGTCGCGGTTCGAACGCGCGGATGGCGGCACGCTGTTTCTGGATGAGATCGCCACGGCCTCCCAGTCCGTGCAGGAAAAACTTCTCCGGGTGATCGAATACGGCAGCTTCGAACGTGTCGGTGGCAACGAGCCGATCCATGTCGATGTCCGCATCATCGGCGCGACGAACGCCGACCTGCCCGCCATGGCCCGCGCCGGCACCTTCCGCGCCGACCTGCTGGACCGGCTGGCCTTCGATGTCGTCAATATCCCGCCCCTGCGCGCCCGGCCGGAGGATATCGACATCCTGGCCATGCATTTCGCCACGCGGATGACGGCCAGCCTGGGACGCCGCGTTTTCGCGGGCTTCGCCCCATCCGCCCACGCCACCCTGCACAGCCATGACTGGCCGGGCAATGTGCGCGAATTGCGCAATGCCGTCGAACGCAGCGTCTACCGCATGGAACGCCATGACCGGCCGCTGGAAGAGATCGTCATCAACCCCTTCGCGGCCACTGTCATGCCGCTGCCCGCCAGCAGCATCATTGCCGCGCCCCCGGCGATTTCCGAACCCGCCGAGCCGTCCGGCAGCGACATGCCGGCGCCGACGAGCGATTTCACCACCAAAATCCGGGCCTACGAACGGCGTCTGCTGGAACAGGCCCTTGTCGCCGCCCAGTTCAGCCAGCGCCGCGCCGCCGAAGCGTTGGGGCTGACATACTATCAGTTCCGGCATCACCTTCGTCTGCACGGTCTGGCCGACAAGGAAGCGAGACAGTCTCTGGGGCGCGCCAAACGCGCGGAATGAACGAACAAGCGGCATGACCCAATCTATGCAGGAAGCATGCCAAACCCGTTTTCCCCGTCGAATCAGTATTCAGGCAGCTTGAAAGTGGCGAAATCCACCAAAAGAAATGGCCATGCCCGCCATCCAGCAGTGTCCGGACCTACCGATTGGTCCAGGCAGCCTGCAACCCGACTCGACTATCCTGGATGAGGCGCGCCAGATCGCCATCGTAAAGACTGTCAGGCACGTTGCTGGAGAAAATTTCCACCGTGCATGCGCCGCGAAATCCGGCGGCATAGGTTGTGCGCAGTAGTCGCCCCAAGGGGATATCGCCCTGCCCCGGCACCAGCCGGTCGGTAAAGGAATGAGGCGTCCGCCAGTCGCTGACCTGCAACACGGTGATCTTCTGCCCGGCGCGCCGGATCTGCGCCTCGAGATCCGCATTCTGCCAGACATTCCAGAGATCGAGGCAAAGCCCCATCGCGGAATGCCCGACGCCATCGACGATGTCCATCGCCTGCCCGACGGTCCAGATCGCGCTCTCGATATTGAGCGATGTCGGATTAAGAGGCTCGAGCGCGATCGATACGCCCTGCTCGGCCGCGAACGGACACAGGGCGCGCAGATGACGGATGGTCTCGTCCATCACCCGGCGCATGTCGCCTTCCGGTGATGCGCCGGTGTTGACGACGAATACGGTGCCCGGCGCATAGGGTGCCAGCCTCCCGATACTGTCACGCAGCGCCGCGACCCGCGCTTCGGTCTCGTGCGGTTCGGGTGCCATGCGACTGCCGAAGAAGGTGCGGATTTTCGGCTGAACGGCACTGATGCGCATGCCGCTGTCGATAACGCTCTTCATCTGCGCATCGAGCCGCGCCGGATCGAGTTTCGCCTCGCAAACCTCGATCGCTTCGACACCCAATGCCGGATAGCGCGCCACATCCTCCTCGAAGCGCCAGGGCTGCGTCGTGAACTCGTTCATGCCGAACAGGAACGGCAACCCGGTCGGTGCATCAGACTGGCTCATGGGAAGTTCTCCTCGATATCATGTGCGGGAGAACAACGCATGCCGCCGAATGGTTACGTGAAAACTATGTCAGGCATTTCAGGGGCGCCCGATCGACCGGTAATCGAAACCTGCCGCGCGCATCGTCTCCGGGCTCCAGATATTGCGAAGATCGGCAATCGTCGTGCCGCGCATCAACTCGCGGAGCCGCTCCGGCGCAAGGGCGCGAAATTCGTTCCACTCCGTCAGCACGACAAGAACATCCGCACCATCGATCGCCGAAAGGGCATCGTCGCAGTATTCCACGCCCCGCGGCAGCAACGACCGCGCAGCCGCCATGCCCTGCGGATCGAACGCGCGGATGCTCGCGCCCTCGGCTGCCAGATGCGCAATGATCGGCAGGGACGACGCCTCGCGCATATCGTCGGTATCCGGCTTGAAGGTCAGCCCCAGAACGCCGATCGTCTTGCCATGCACCCCGCCCGCATGCGCGATGATGCGCTCGGCCATCGCCTGCTTTCGTGCCTCGTTGATTTCGACCGTCGCCTCGATCAGCCGCGTCGGCACGCCGGCATCCCGCGCGATCGCCGTCAGGGCGCGCGTGTCCTTCGGAAAGCATGACCCGCCGTAACCCGGCCCGGCATGCAGGAAGCGCCGGCCGATCCGCTGATCCAGCCCCATGCCACGTGCGACATCGTGCACATCGGCACCGACCTTCTCGCACAGATCGGCCATTTCGTTGATGAATGTCACCTTCATCGCCAGGAAGGCGTTGGAGGCGTATTTGGCGAGTTCCGCCGTCTCCAGCCCGGTCATCACGATGGGCGTCTCGATCAGGTAGAGCGGGCGATACAACGCGCGCATGATGCGCTCGGCATGAGCGCCGTCATCGCCATTGTCACGATCGATGCCGATAATCACGCGGTCCGGGCGCATGAAATCCCCGATCGCATTGCCTTCGCGCAGGAATTCGGGGTTGGAGGCGACGGAAAACGTCAGATCCGGACGTTCCTCTGCCAGGATGCGCGCCACTTCGCGACCGGTGCCGACAGGCACGGTGGATTTCGTCACCACGAGAAGACCTGTCGCGGCCATGCGTGCGATCTGGCGGGCCGCCTCATAAACATAGGTCAGGTCGGCGTGACCGTCGCCACGGCGGGTTGGCGTGCCGACCGCGATGAAAACGGCATCCGCGCCGTCGATCGCGGCTTTCAGATCGTCGCCGAAACTCAAGCGGCCTGCCCCGACATTGCCGGCAACGATCGCGTCCAGGCCGGGTTCGTAGATGGGAATACGTCCTTCGCGCAGGGCGGAAAGCTTTTGCGCATCGGTCTCGACAATCGCGACATCCGTGCCGAACTCCGCGAAACATGCACCGGACACCAGGCCGACATAGCCGCCGCCGATCATCGCAATACGCATGCTTTCCTCACTCCTCTTTTCAGGAAGAACGACGTAGCGCAAATGCGCCGAAGCGAGAAGCGACACGTCCGGCAACCATAAAGGACATTGCCCGATCAGTCCCAAAGCAGGCATATAAGGATGTTAGTACAAGACGACACTTTCCACGAAGCATTCGGGCTGGAATACTGCTATTGAGCAGTTATTGAAGACGGAAACGGCTCGGCGGCCATGAAGAAGAGACAGACACGCATCGCCACTGAACCTGACGTCGATTCCGAACTCGATGATTATCTGATCGCCGCAGCGGCACTCTGCCGGACACCGATCGCCGCCCTCCGCTTCTCCACGCAAAACCGCTCGCACATCGTCGTCCATTCGACATCGGCACACGAGGACGCGCCAATACGGGCATGGATCGACGCTTTTCTGACGAAGTGCGATGCTCCGCACGCCATCGACGATCCTTCCCGACATCCATCAGCCCACCACGACGACGCCACGCCTGACTGTCATGTCCCGAGGTTCTGTGCCGGCTGCCCCCTCCCCGGCTCTGACGATAACAGGCCGGATATTCTGTGCGTCTTCGATGCCGCCTCGCGTCCTTCAGACATTTCCGAACAGGAAACCGCGGGCCTTGCTGCACTGGCACGACGGATCAGGCATGCGCTCGATGTACGGAAAGCGGAAAAGCAACGGGCCTCGCGGGAAGTGGATGAAGCCCGGCGTCTCATCGCGTCGGAGCGGGCGCATCGCGCCCTGTTACAGCACTACCAGACGCAGCAGGATGCCGGAATCGCCGGCGGGATCGGCACGTTCGAACTGGATTTGCAGACGGAACGCATGAGCGTATCGCCGCAGATGTGCCGCCTTTTCGGCCTGCCCATCCGCGCGCGCTATCCCCTGCACGCCTTTGTCCGGCTGGTCGTCCCCGACGATCTCCCGCTTGTATGGGGCGCGGGCGAAATGCGTGCCGGCAAGGGGGCGTTGCAAGTCATCTATCGCATCCGCCGCGCGAATGACGGGGCGGAGCGCTGGCTCGTTCGCCGGGGCAGCTTCGAAGGCGATGAAGGCCGACCGCGCCGCATGATCGGCACGATCCACGATATCACGAAAGAGCGGGAGGCCGCCGATCGCCTGAACGCCCTCATCACGATCGGCGACCGGCTGCGCGACGCTTTCGACCGCCAAAGCGTCACCGATATCGTCACGCAGGGCCTTGGCGAAACATTGCGTGTCGGACGTGTCGGCTATGCGCGATACGATGCCGACCAAAAACATTTCACGGTCGAGCGCTGCTGGCATCCACCCACGATGCCACCCTTTGGCGAGAGCGCCATCGAGGCCGATTTTCCCATCACGATACGCTTCCTGAGCGGTGGCTCGATGTTGACGTTCGACGATGTCGACAGCGTGAGCTGGCTACAGGGCGAGCGTGACGTCTATCGCCGCCACGGCGTGCGGGCCGGAATCAGCATTCCGTTCATCGAACATGGCGCATTGAGCGGCATACTCTTCATCCACAATCCCGATCCGCGCCAATGGCTCGAGCGGGAGATGAACTTCGTTCGCGCGATTGCAGATCGTCTCGATATCGCAATGGCTGGCCTGAAGGCGCATGAGCAGCAACAGACGATCAATGAGGAAATCTCGCACCGCCTGAAAAACACGCTGATGCTGGTGCAGGCCCTCGCCCATCAGAGCCTGCGCGATGTCGCGGACCGCGAAGCCGTCAAGACGTTCAGCAGCCGCCTTATCACGCTCAGCAGCGCGCACGACATCCTGATGAAAAAGAACTGGCAGTCGAGCAACCTGTGCATGCTGGCGGAACGTGTTCTGGGAAAGCTCGGCTTCGACACACGACGTATCCTGCTGGAAGGGCCGGATGTGCAGCTGGGACCGAACACGACCACCGCCTTGTCCATGGTTCTTCATGAACTGACCACCAACGCCATGAAATTCGGCAGCCTGTCGAAGGACAGCGGTCAGGTGCGCGTCGTCTGGCATATCGACGCAACAAGCGTTCCGCCAACGCTCCACCTGCGCTGGAAGGAAAGCGGTGGCCCGCCAGTTACGCCACCCGCGCAAACGGGAACCGGCTCACGGGTCCTGAAAAATGGTCTGGGCGGTGGAGGTGGCCTGAGGCTGAATTTCGAACCCGACGGCGTTTGTGCCGAGTTATGGGTTCCGCTGGATCACGCCATGAAGGCGTAGACACTGGCTGATATCACACCGCTGGCGTCTTCTGCGTCGTTACATGACTTATCAGATGTAACGACGCAGCCGGCATTATTGAAACGGCAGGTAACGGAGCGAAAAGAACACCATGTTATCATCCGTATGTGGCGAACCACCCGCACCACTGAACGACGTCAGGTATGTATAAGAGTATTGTGCGCCGACTTTGACGGTGCCGTAATCTCCATGGAGATAAGTCCACCAAAAACCGGCCGTTCCCTGTACAACCTTGTTCAGGCTGCTTTGGCATGCTGTCGCGCTTTCGATGTCACAGCCACCCACATTGTAAAGCGGATTACCATAACCGTACGCTTTACTCCCGGCATTGAAGTAAGAACGGGAGCGCAGCATTTCGATGCCACCATAAGCGTAAAGCTGTAGCGCTTTCGTCGGATTACCATATACGCCGACCAAAGCATTAGCTGCCGGCATCGGCTTAACCTGCCCGTCCTTGCCGATCGTAACGTCAGGGATATTTGACGTGCCATAGCGACCGATACCCGTCCCTACGAGACCGGAAGCTTGGAAATAGAGCTTTTTGTTAATGAGCGGAAGGACCATGCCGCCGCCGCCGCCGCCAGCCACTGAAGTCTTGCTTTTACCGAATCCCTCATACGAGACGCGGCTGTGCGGGAATCTTAATAAACCGGTCAGTTCATAGTGTCCCCAACCCGGATCAGCCGCAAACTTCGCAACAATATCGGGCGCAACATCAGTCGAATAATTGGTGGACGGATTATAAACGTTAACGCCTGCATTTTGATATGTGTCGCTTTTCGCACCCGGTGGCACGTAGGCACCACCAGATCCTGGCGCGATAACCTGCTGCGGGTTCTCTACCGACAGACCGACATGATAATGGCCGTGATCAAAGCCCTTCACGATACGAACCTGGCTATTACGCGTCCAGTTGAAGCCTGGGACGTACTGGGCATCGACAACCAGTGGCACCTGTTCGTCACGTGCCGCCATGCCATGATTGAACATGGTGACAAGCGACCACGATTGGCCACCCAACAGGGTCAGATCGTCTGTATCATCGATCAACTGACCATAGAAAACACGTGCACGCAAAACATAACTATTCGATTGACGCGAATTAGACGACGATCCCGAACCTTGGAAATCGGTTTCGATATACCCTTGTGCCCGCAGCGTATTGGTAATGTCACCTTCCACCAGCGCCGCCAAACGGCTTTGACGCTCGGATTCGTGAAACTCATTCATGTGATAGTTCGGACTGTTCGCAAAAGGAATTGACCCGAAGTTTGACGAAATGTCCGATACGTTGTTCCGGCTACGAAAAATACTCGCAGCCTCCAAGTAACCGCCCAATGTAATGCGAACGCCGCCAATCTGAATTTGACCACGATGCAAGGGACCGTAAAGACTCTCGACATGCCCCTGCGGCGTCCCCGTAAGACGACCGTATGGCGTGTTCGCACTCGAAGCAGGCAGCAATACGTTGCTATTGTTATAACCGCCCCACGCTGTCGCCATACCTGGATTGTTAGGTGGCAACATAGACGGTGTCGCAACCGATCCATTAGTACGATACGCATTGCGCGCAGAATATGGGTCGCGCTCTTCAGTTATTCGCTGCTGCGCTAGCTGATCATGGATTCGCTTGATTTCACGATCGTGTTCCTTACGCATGACGGCGAGCTGCGCCTGCATCGCCTTGATTTGATGCTCCATCACAGCCAAGTCGTCGGCTTTCGCCGGGGCCGAATAAGCAAGAGAAGCTAGCGTCGTCGTTGCCAGCAGCACGCTCGACTTCACGCGGAAAGAAAAGGACATGGCCGTATGATTCGCCTTCAAGCGGTTACGTTCGACGGCTCCCTACAAAGATTTTTAATTTGGCGGTGCGAAGCTTTGATGACGGCGATATGACAGTTCCATGACACCCCCGCCCTTCCCTTGCACGTCCGCGATTTTCAGCGTGGCCTGACGGGCAAGCACCCGTCCTCTCTCAACCGGATTTTTGAATTCGTGTCTTTTTCGCAACAGGTTTCCCCACCGAGACGCCTGACCGGCGGACAGATCGTCCTGCTCGGCCTCGTCAGCACGATCGGTCCAATCTCCACCGACATGTATCTGCCGGCCTTCCCCCAGCTGGAGCGCGATCTCGGTCACGGCCCCGGTTCGGCACAGATGACTCTGGCTTGCTGGTTTATCGGCCTGGCCGTCGGCCAGTTCTGCCTCGGGCCGCTGTCAGACCGTTTCGGGCGACGCAATCCGCTGGTGATCGGTCTGGGTGTCTACACCCTTGCCTCGGTCTGCCTGGCGCTGACCAGCAACTACACCCTGTTCTGCCTGCTGCGCTTCCTCGCGGCCCTCGGCGGGGCCATCAGCAGCACGGCGCCACGCGCCATCGTGCGCGATGTCGCGACCGGACACGAAGCCGTTCGCCTGACATCGCAGCTCACGCTGGTCTTCGGTGTCGGCCCCATCCTGGCGCCGACACTGGGAAGCCTGCTGCTTCTGGCCGGCAGCTGGCGGCTCATATTCTGGAGTGGCGCCATCGCATCGCTGCTGCTGATCGTCGCCTGCCTCGTCATCCTGCCGGACACGTTGCCGCCGCAGTATCGGCGCGCCCTGCCACCGGTCGAAATCCTGCGGCGTTACAGCTTCCTGTTCCGGGAGCGCGTGTTCATATCGTCGGCACTCATCGCCAGCTTCAGTTCGTTCGTGATGTTCGCCTATCTGGCCAATGCACCGCTGCTCTTCGAACATATGCTAGGGTTCTCGCCCGGCGGGTTCGCAACCTTCTTCGGGATCAACGCCGCCGGCTTCATTCTGGCGACGCAGATCAACAGCCGCCTCGCCCATCGCCATTCGTTCATCAGGATCATGCAGGGCGGCATGCTGTCGGCATTGTCCTTCGGGCTGCTGCTCCTGCTCGTCAGCGCCACCGGCCTGTCCGGTCCCGACAATCCATGGCTGCTTTGCGCCCTCATCATCGCGACGACTTTTTCGCTTGGCTTCATCGGCCCGAACGCCACCGTTCTTTCCCTGACGCACCACGCCCATCAGGCCGGCTCGGCCTCGGCGTTGCTCGGCACGCTCAATTTCGCCGTCGGGGGCAGCAGCGGCATTCTGATGGCCTGCCTGCCGCCCAGTCATCTCAGTTCCACGGCCATCGGCATGCTGGCGGGCGTGGCCGGCATGTGGCTATGCAACTTCTGGCGCCGGCGCGATCCCGATCACGACGTTTTGCCGACTTGATACGTCCGCGAACCCGGCAGTAATATCCGAGCCATGGCCATCACCCTGAACTATGGCGCGCTTGCCGACACGCCGGTCGCGCCGTCCCCCTTCCCGCATGTCGCCGTCCCCGGCTTCGTCAGCGAAGCCGACCTGACCGCACTGGTCGCGGCCATGCCGGACATGCGATCGGGCGGGTCCTACCCGCCGGAGGGCCTCAACCTGTCGCCGCTCGTGGCGGATCTGGTCGCACAGCTTCAGGGCCCGCGTCTCAAATCGCTGATCGCCGCGAAGTTCGGCCTCGATCTGGACGATGCACCGACGATGCTCACATTGCGCGGCCGCACGCGGGAAAAGGACGGGCGCATCCACCGTGATTCGGACGCCAAGCTTGTCACGATCCTGCTTTATCTCAATCCGCAAAGCGCGGCATGGACAGCGCAGGAAGGCTGCCTGCGCCTCCTGCGTGGGCCTGACGATATCGAGGACTACGCGGTGGAGATTCCGCCGTCGCACGGCACGCTTCTGGTCTTCCCGAATGGCCCCGACACATGGCACGGGCACAGGCAATATGTCGGCACGCGCTATACGATCCAGCTGAATTACATGGCCACGAGCAACAAGGCGCGTTACGAAATGCGCCGCCATCGCCTGTCGGCGCTGCTGAAACGCCTGCCGCTGGCGGGCTGAACGACTAGATATCGGGGAAAGATTGATGGGTTATCGCGTTGCGGTCGCGGGCGCGACAGGGGCCGTTGGCCGCGAATTGCTGCGTATCCTGGCGGAACGTGACTTTCCGGTGTCGGAGGTCGCGGCACTCGCCTCGGCCCGGTCCGTCGGGCAGGAAATTTCCTTCGGCGAGAAAAAAGTCCTCAAGATCCAGAATCTGGAAACATTCGATTTCACCGGCTGGGACATCGCCCTGTTCTCTCCCGGCGGCGCCGTCTCCGCCGTGCATGCCCCGCGTGCCGCGAAGGCCGGATGCATCGTCATCGACAACACGTCGCATTTCCGCTTGGAGCCGGGCATTCCGCTGGTCGTGCCGGAAGTGAATGCCGATGCGTTGAAGAAGATGAAGCGCAACATCGTCGCCAACCCGAACTGCTCCACCGCTCAGATGGTCGTGGCGCTGAAGCCGCTGCACGATCTCTTCACCATCAGGCGCGTCGTCGTCTCCACCTATCAGGCCGTCTCCGGCGCAGGCAAGGACGGCATGGACGAATTGTTCGCCCAGACCAAGGGCAGCTTCGTGGGCGACCCGCCGACGATCGCGCAGTTCACCAAGCAGATCGCGTTCAACGTCATTCCGCATATCGACCGCTTCATGGATGATGGCGCGACCAAGGAAGAATGGAAGATGGCGGTCGAGACGCGCAAGATTCTGGACCCCGATATCCAGGTCTTCGCCACATGCGTCCGCGTACCGGTCTTCATCGGTCATTCGGAAGCGATCACCATCGAGTGCGAAGACCCCGTCGATCTCGCAAAGGCACGAGCCGCCCTGCGTGAAGCCGAAGGCGTCGTGCTGCGCGATGAACGCGAGGACGGCGGCTACGTGACCCCGATCGAATGCGTCGGCGAAGATGCAACCTACGTCTCACGCCTGCGGATCGACCCCACGGTGCCGAACGGCCTGGCGTTCTGGTGCGTGTCGGACAATTTGCGCAAGGGTGCGGCCCTGAACGCCGTGCAAATCGCCGAAGCGCTGATCGCGCTCGACCTCATTCCCCGCAAAGACGCCTGACCACACGATTACTTTTGCGTCAGGTAAGATTCGCCTGTTGCAACCGAGCCAGTCTGTGCCAAGTTAACAACAGACACGCATGTCCGCCCATTAACGTGGCGGACTGAACGGAGCTGGTGATGACTGTCATCGACGCGGTATCCCTCGGAGTCCTGGCCATGGCGCTGATCGCGTCGCAAATCGCGCGGCCGGTGCCACGGCCCATTCCTGTTCTTGCAAAGCATCGGCGTCAGGGCCGTTAAGGCTCTTTCCTCCGACGCTGCTCTGGCGCAGGATCGCGCATGGCTTTTTTTCATCGCGCCCCGCGCACACCCGTCCCGCAGGAGGGCCGGACAGGTATCCTTCTGCTCAATCTCGGCACACCGGACGATACCGGCTATCGGGCCGTACGTCGGTACCTGAAGGAATTCCTCTCGGACCGACGGGTTATCGAAGCCTCACCCCTGATCTGGCAGCCGATCCTGCAAGGTGTCGTCCTGTCGGTTCGACCGTTCCGCAGCGGTGAAGCCTATGCCCGTATCTGGGACAAGACCCACAACGCGAGTCCTCTGCGCGTCTATACGCGCGCGCAGGCCGAAGCCCTTCAGACACGACTCGGCACGGAAACGCCAGTCGCCTGGGGTATGCGCTACGGCCGCCCGTCCGTCTCGGATGCGGTCGATGAACTGATGGATCGCGGCTGCGACCGGATCATCTGCCTGCCACTCTATCCGCAGTACAGCGCGACGACCACCGCCACGGCCAATGACCAGTTCTTCCGTTCCCTGATGAAGCTGCGCCGCCAACCGGCCGTGCATACCATCCCGTCCTTTCCCGACCATCCGGCCTACATCAAGGCCCTGGAAAACAGCGTGCGGGACCGCCTGGCCGACTTGCCCTTCCGACCGCAGCGGATCATCGCCTCGTTCCACGGCCTGCCGGAACAGTATGTCGAAGCCGGGGATTACTATCCTCAGGATTGCGAGCGCACGATCGTCGCCCTGCGCAAGGCGCTCGACCTGCGGGACGAGCAGATGCCTGTCACCTATCAGTCGCGCTTTGGCCCCACGGAATGGGTGAAGCCCTATACGGCCCCGTTCGCCGAGGCCCTTCCGGCACAGGGCATAACGCGCATTGCCGTCATCATGCCGGGCTTCATGGCGGATTGCATCGAAACGCTGGACGAGATCGGCAACGAACTCCGGCATGCTTTCATGAATGCAGGCGGAGAAGAGTTTGCCCTCATCCCCTGCCTCAATGACAGCAAGGACGCCATCGACGTCATCGAAACGCTGGCCGTTCAGGCCATGAAAGGCTGGGCGACCTGACATCGCCCAGCGTGACAATCGTTATTGCGGCGGAGCGGCAGGCGCTGCGCCATTGGCGGGATGCTCGGCATCCCACAGGGTCGCCTTCTGCTCGTCGGTCTTGGCGTTGCGGTGACGTTCCAGCCAGCTCTGGTTAGGATCGGTCGGATGCTCCTTGTCCCAGAGCGCCGCCTTTTCCCGCAATCCCTTGCGATATTCGTGGCGCTTGACCATGCCCGTGGCGCAGCCGCCGGCAGCGCCCAGAACGCCGTGATGCACCATATGCCCGCCAACAGCGCCAACAGCGCCGTATTTCAGGCAGCCGCCCGGCTCCGCCATTGCGGGCGACACCAGCGGCGCTGCGGCAAGGAAGCCAACCGCGAAAACGGCATGACGGAAAGAGTTCTTCATAACCTTTGATCCTCATCAACGCGCTTTCCCCGCGCGTTCGATGGGAAGATGATGCTCTGTTACAAAGTTTGCAAGAGATGATCGTACTTGAATTCAGGCGCGTCCTGTCCTAAAGAGTTGGCATTATGCCAATGGCATATATCCGTCCTTCCATGACGTGATCCTTTCAGACTCTCAATTTCAGACAGGCCGACGCCCACCGGGCGACGGCCTTTTTTTATGGATGTTTTCCCATGGACCTTTCAACGATTCTCGCCGGGATTCCGGCACGTTACGAGCTTTATGCCGCGCTGCTCATCATTGCCTGCAAGGTGGTCACGATCTTCGTCCGACCGCCCGATGCGACATCCCGCTATGCTCCCCTGTTCAGAATCGTCTCGCTGCTGGCGATGAACATCGGCTGGGCCGCCAATCGCCTCCAGGTTGGACAGACCGGCATCATGGTGCCGCGTGTCCAAAGCGAACAGGCGAAGTCCGCCGTTGCCAATGCCGGCGTGCCCGTTCTCTCGAAGCATAAGCCGGGCTGAAACGACGTGCCCTCAACGGTGCGCAAATCCCATGCCGGCATGCCACGCCGCTCGGGCACGTCCTGACCGAACGCCATGACCGCCGCCGTTCGGCGCGGCGAAGGTGCTTTTAACCGGCTGGCCATCCCGGTCAGGCGGCATTGATGAGCCGCCCGCGCGGCCGCTCAGCATCGCCTGCAACAACAAACGCACCGAACAGACTGCCGATCCGGACATAGCGCCGCAAGGCCTTGTCCCCGGTCTGCTTTCGCATTGCCGACGGTGACATACCGCACCGAATTTTCCTGACCTTTGACTGGAACAAATCCATGTCCGAACGCAAACTCGGCAAGGCGCCCGCGCGCCATGATCCCCGATCCTATCGCCTCGGGCCCGTGCTGGCCGAACGGCTGATCGCCATCCCCGACAAGATCGACTGGGCGCCCGATGTCGCCTGGCCGATGTGGGGCAACGATACGCTCGGCTGCTGCACGCAGGTCTCGGTCGCCAGCGCGATCCGCTGCTGGAGCGGTGCGGCCCAGGGGACCGTCACGCTCACCACACCGCAGGTCATCGCCAATTACAGCGCCGAAAGCGGCTACGTTCCCGATACCCCCGCGACCGACCGCGGCGCGGTCGAACTCGACGTGCTGAACCACTGGTGCCGTGTCGGATACGAGCGGCCCGGCGCCATCCGCGACTATCTCACGGCATTCGGCACCGTCGAACCACACGAACGCGACGGCGTGCGACGCGCCATCGCGGCACTGGGCGGCCTGTATATCGGCGTGCAGGTGCCGAACTACATTATGCAGACGCGTGGTGACTGGGTCGTCGCACCGAACGCCGACCAGACGATCATCGGCGGTCACGCCGTCTGGCTGCACGGTTATGACGCGGACTTCCTGTTTTTCAACAGCTGGGGCCAGTCCCTGCGGATGGCCTGGGACTGGTTCGAAACCTACTGCGATGAGGCTTATGGGCTGGTCAGCCGCCAGAATTGGCTCGGCATCAGAAGCCGCTCGCCGCAGTTCGAGGATATCGACACCCTTCTGGCGGAGCTGCGCGCATCATGAAACGCCATCTCGCCGCGACAGGCGTCGCGATCCTCCTGACAGCGTGCGCCAGCACCGACTCGCCACCGAGCATCAGCTCCGCGATCGCGGGCATTCAAAACGATCTGGCCAATGCGCATGTCGTGGGCGTCGCGCATCCCACGACATGGACCGACACGCAAGCCAACCTGTTCAACGACATGATCCGCGCGCAGCAATGCGCGCAGAACCGGAGCGACCCGATTGTCGCGGTGCTCACCGGTCCCGTCTCGATCCAGTTGGTCGGTAGCTTCACCCACTCCGGCAACTTCGCGCTGGCCACGGCTGGCCTGACGATGCCCAGCATCACCGTGAACGGGGATGGCAGCCGGACGAAAAGCCAGCAACTGTCCCTGCCCGTGGCGTTCACGCCGCTCTCGGCCTTGCCGGACGCGGAACTGTCGCGCGCCCTCGCCTATGAAGCGGTGATGTTCGGCCTTCAGGCCGGGCTACAGGACGCCGTCGTCGCGCGGGAACGCTCTGCCATGCTGGTCGATCGCGATCTGCTGGCGACAAAAATCAGGGCGGCGATCAGTGACTTCAGCTTCCAGCATTGCCCGGCCGGGCCTGTTGGTCCCTTTGCAACCCTTCGGCAGGGCGCTCAACCACCGATCCCGAAACGGACACCGTCTTCCGGTATCAACTTGCCGAAGCCACCCCCGGATAAACCGCGATCTCAGGACGGGTCACGGTAATTTCATGGCCGCAACGGCATAAGGTCGGCATTCGCGAAACATAGTGGTAAATTTCAGACATGACGTCACGTTTCGCCTGCGATCTGGATACGCAATCTCTCCGCACGACTTTCCATCTTTCCGGCGAAAGCCCGGTCTGGCTGCCATCCCGAAACGTCACCCCCGGCCAGCCCGCGCCCGTGATTCGTGCAGGCAACCGTCCCGGTCATCGTCAGCTCGATCTCATGCTCTGGGGACTTGTACCGCACTGGGCAAAGGACATGTCCCGCCGCCCCTACAACGCCCGCGCCGAAACCGTGGCGACCAGCGGCATGTTCTGGGCGGCCTATCGTGCGCGCCGCTGCATCATTCCCGCAACGGGCTTTCACGAAAGCGCCCGATCACCGCGCTGGCTGAGCCTGCCGAACAATCAGATCATGGGTCTGGCCGCGATCTGGGAAAACTGGGAACATGAGGGCGATATCCTGCACAGTTTCGCCATCGTCACCGCACCGGCCGACGATCTCACACGCGTCACAGGCCGTCGCCTGCCCGTGCTCATTGCGCCACAGGATCGTGAAACATGGCTTACAGGGTCACGCGACGAAGCTTCAAGGCTGTTACATGCGCCGAAACCGCATAAGATGATTTTTGCTGACGAACCCATGGCGCCAAGGCCGGATGCCTCAACACCATCGAAAGGGACCAAGGGATGAGAAACGCCGATTATCAGGACTATGAAGACAGCCGAAGCCTGGAGTTGCGCAACCTGGTTGCGGAAGTGCGCGCCGATCTGGATGGGGCGCTACACAGGCAGGACCTGTCTCACGATGCGCGCGAAATGATCTCGGCGATTGCCGACAAGGTAGACGCCCTCGCCGATCTGACACGCGGCTAAGGCACAAGACCTGTCGAAGATATCGATGTCATTGCCGCATGAACCTCGATAGGGTTATGCCGACCAGCGCGCCGACTGGTAACAGGAACAGCGTGGCGACCACCGCCCCCGCGCGCTTCAGGGAAAGATAACGCCATGAGCGATAATCATTTTTTGTCGAACGTCACTGCGCAGGTTACGGAAGACGAAATCGCCCAGGAGTCACGTCAGGGCGAAGTCGAGGCGCCGTCGCGCCGCAGCGGATGGCTGCTGCTCGGCATACCGTGCGTCGCCTTCGTGGCGATCGTCATTTTCATGTATTTCTTCGGTTTCACCAATACGCATCTGGGCTGAGGCCCAGTCCGCAAAGAACCACGCTTTCATCATGCCTGTGACCGATTCTCGTCACATTGTCGCAGCAGTTTTCCCTGCGACAATGATGGAGGGCATGATGAAACATATCGTCTACGGTGTCGTCGGAATTGGCTGGCTCCTGATGATGTCGGTCTGACCCGCATTCAGCAGCCCGTCAGAACGTCACCACTTCCAACGGTGACCACGGACAGCCACGACGAACTTCAGCGCGATGCAGCGCTTCCAGCGTTCCCTTGCCGAGCGCCAGTGTGGCGCGATCATTCGGCGAGATCAGCGCGGAGAAACCGGCCTTCGGCGTTGGTGTCAGTCCGCTTGCGACGACTCCGCGCCGAGCGGTCGTCACTGACTGATTGAAACGAATGCCTTCGGCCAGATCCGTCTGTGCCAGCGCCTGGCACGAGAGCCCCGCATAACGGCTGTCGGCGACGTAGGTCGGCGCGATCTCCTCCGGAACGTATGTCGCCATCTTCTCCGACATGGAGCCGCATGCTGTCAGAAGCAGGAATGCTCCCCAATAAAAACACCGACGCACGCTGTCATCTCCCCCAATTCAGATGCCGTATTGCGCCATGAACCCAACGGGGTCAATCGCCGGGTTCATGCAACCATGCCCCGTTGAGCAACGGCGATGAAGCAGCGACCATCATCTGTAAACACAATCATCAAAGATTAAGAGATCCGCAGGCTTACACAGAGCACGGTGCTCACAAACGTTGCGTTGGAGGTCGTTTCGATCCAACACGTTGAAAAGCCCGACCGGATCGAGAGGGCGCGAACCTTGGCGCTTTGCCGCCTGCACGCGTAGGGCGCTTTCCCTTTTCAACATGTCTGCGCCAGGACCCTATATCCTTCATAGAAAGATGGCGTCTCGAGGTCGCCATGTTCGAGTGGTTAAGGCAAGCGGCGATTTTCCACGGTGAGAAGCCTTAATCCGGCCACCCCGGCAACGCGTGTTTAGTTCGCGCAATAATTAGGTCGATTACCTATAAAAAAACCGCCACCCGTTTAGATCGGGCGGCGGTCATGCCTGGTTCAATTGTCTTTAAACGATGAGCGCCGCACCATCACGTCCGCCTCTGGAAAACGTTTCGCCGCTGCACTGCCAGTAAGCGAGGCGTTCACCTTTTTTATCCATAATGCAAAACTACGTTGCGTGCATCGATATGGCGCCGAGTTTATCGGCTGCTTCTCCTTGGCATAACAGACAGCGCTCAAAGATGTTTTGACGATCTTTCTCGCTTCAATTTTCGTTATATCCGGTAGCCATACCTGCCCCGGCTGCAAATCTATTCGGCTCCGCATCACATCAAAACCATTTATTGTTTTTATTATAGATCTACATAGTATTTTATACCTTTTGAGCCGTTTATTACAAGACATACGCAAGTAAGCGCGGCCCAAATTGCAGTCCAGATACTACACGGCAATCGAAAATTCTGTTGCAACAGAGTCTATCAGGTAAGGACCGGCTGCCAGAACTTCGATGGCCAACATGCCAATATCGTCGGACAGTCTGGACGGCAGTTGAATGCGCGCGTGCCCGGTCGTCCACCGGCAGCGGTCGCTCTCAAGGCCATGCCATCCAGACAGTATGGGGTCACGAAGATGGCTGGCTATCTTGTAAGATGCCCCCGAATCAAACAGCGTCACGTTTCCAACGAGGACCCCAAGCTCCCGGCGGTCATCGACAAACGGCCCGACGGCATCAGATGGCTTCGCTGTGCGTGACACAAGCTGAACATGCTCGATCCCGGATGGCAGCGAGAACAAAGCAACGCCGTCGCGAAAGCGTTGTGGAAGCACAACTTGCCCGCATGGTGTGACAAGGTGCAGAGCGGCATTGTTCGTCACTTCAGCGGTAGGTAGCGACGGCAACCCAGCGCTGCGTGCACGATCTTCAAATGCCCGATATAATGGCTCGACCGTTTCACGATCAACGACAAGGGGCCCTGCGGCATCTGTCTCCCAAGATTGACGGCGCGAGAACAGCCGCACAACGTTTCCACCGGCATCATCAAAGTCACTGCCTGTATCCAGATACGTTTCCGTAGGCGTATTCTGCGCAACAATGATCGAATGACGCTCTGTCTTTACATGATGGCATGTATATTGTGTGACAGTTGTATCGTAAAAAATACTGGATCCATTGACGAACATCCGCACAGGCGTGAATCCGCCATTGATATACAGACAGTGTTCCGGCGTGATGTGCAAATCCCGATCAGGCACATTCGGCCCTAACGCGTTTTTCAGAACACACACTGGATAACCGGCCTCGGCAACCGGCAACCATGGGCGAACAGTGATGTGACGCTGACCGACCCAGATAACGGCGCGAGGCAATTTCTGACCATCTGCACCAATGGCCATGACCTGATCGCCGGCTTCGATCTTTTCGACCGCCTTCTGGCCTTTGACAGTCTCGATCAGTGTCCCGACGAGAAAGCACTTGCCAATATATAGGTTACCATTGCTGTTGCTGAAGGATAGAGGCCCCGTACCGGTAGTATAGTCTCCAGCAGCCAGTTGCGCTACCGGCGTGACATCCACAGTCGCAACTTCATTGCCATTGGCGTCATATGCGGTAATCGTTTGAACGCTCGAAAACAACCCGGGACTTGATATATTGTAATGCGCAATTGAAGATGATGTATTCTGAAATTCTATTTCATCTTTTGCCGGATCATAATTATTAATTGTCAAAGAACTGAGGTCAATCAGGTTGCCGCCTGCATTGGCAACGAATGTTCCACCCCCGACGCCAAAGTTGATGGTTGTGGCATCAAGTAGTCCGATCAAACCGCTACTGGCGCTGAAAGTGCCCCCGTCCGACAAATTGACGGTCAAACTACTGGCAGCGTTGATTGCACTACCACCTGCTGCCGCATTGGCCGTTCCACCGGCGACATTCAAAGTAAGTGCCGTCGCTGCTGATAAAAGTCCGCTATTGATGGAAACCGTCCCACCAACATAGACAGTTGGAGCACTCAGAAGCCCGACAGCACTGGAGATACTTGCCGTTGTGCCTGGCGGCACAATATAAGTCTCAAAATTCAATGCCCCCAGGCTGAAAGAGCCTCCATTACTTATGACGCTCGATGTATCGATATTATTTACGGAAGTATTAGACCCGTCGGTATTTTTTATGTTTAGGTCATAATAATCGGATGAAAGAAAGCCGGAAGGATAATAGGTAAAACTATAAATTGCGCCACTTGGAGTCGTGGATACAAAGCTTTCGCCGCTCATTTGATATCCAATCTCTAACAAGATTAATTTCTTCTTGATTAGGATTAATTTCATCTTTTGAATCAACGAATATTTTCATACGAACTATATTTTTAATCATTATTATGAACCGGAAAATTTATACGTGCCTGTTTTATAATGATTTATTTTTCTAAATTAATCAGATATTCACTATTTTTTATTTGGAGTTAACTATGTAATAACGTTTTTTAACGATACAAACCGATTCGAATTTTCTGATTCCAAACTTATAGCGGAGAAATAGTTCGAGATTTCGTGAGGTATGCCTATCAAGGAAAAGATGAAAACGCGGATCAAATCAATTTCGATTCGTTCAAGACGCCCAAAGAGTTTTCGGATGGCTTTGAGTACATTCCAGCAGAACACTCCGACTGCGGTCGGCCAACGTGCTAAAACGCACCGTTGCTTCGGTATCGAGTGTCTCGCAATGGGCCTAGCGCGGTTAACGCGACCGGCCACAGCGGTGCCATTGTATCAAGGTGGGAGCGATGAGACATTTCGTCCAAATGCCAGACCAATTCCGAGGTTTATCTTTAGGCTATCGATCAGCCCCTCAAGAATCGTCCCGTTGTCGAACGGCCGAGAGTCCCACCCATTGAGACTATCGGGTTTATGCAAGCGTACCGAAGCCCACGGCATGAAACGTCTATCCGGGCGGGGCGGTGACGTCTTTGACGACACCTCATATCTCCGGGCTAAACCCATTCAGCCACCACGCCGAAGCAGCCCATCACTGAGATGCGCTCCGGATGACGAGCACGCGTTAAATCGTGCGATCAGGTAGCAGATTGCAGTGGAATTCCCATCAAGGGCTTGAACGGCCTGTGCTCAATTGAACAGCCGTACCATTTTATCACTTAACGATAAGTGATTGAAAAGTCTGGTCGGAGTGAGAGGATTCGAACCTCCGGCCCCTGCGTCCCGAACACAGTGCTCTACCAGGCTGAGCTACACTCCGAACCGACGGATGGGGCTATAGCCGCCCCGGGCAGGGTCCGCAAGAGCCTGAGACGATTAAAATCGTGCCGTCTCGATATTAGGCTCCGACGGCGGCAGATGCTTCAGGCGCGACAGGGCGGTCGGCACATCCGGCACCACGTCATAAAGCTCCCGCGCGCTGGGACTGGCGAAACCCTGCTCGATGGCCGCATCCAGCGCGCCGACGACATGCCGCGCCCAGCCACCCACATCGACGATCAGGATCGGCTTGTCATGCAGTGAGAGCTGCCGCCACGTCAGGATCTCCATCAACTCGTCGAACGTGCCCAGCCCCCCCGGGAGGATCAGGAACGCCTCCGCCCGCGCGAACATCAGTGCTTTACGCTCGTGCATCGATGTCGTGACGACCAGATCCGTGACGCCATGATGCATGACCTCCCGCGTATGTAGAAAATCGGGAATGACCCCGCTTACCGCACCGCCGGCCGCCAGTGCCGCGCCCGCGACTTCGCCCATCAGCCCCACGGCGCCGCCGCCATAGATCAGGCGAATGCCCGCACGCGCCAGCCCGGCACCCATGTCACGCGCGGCCTGCGCATAGAACGGTGCGTTACCGTGGCGCGAACCGCAGAAAACGGCGGCAGCGGCGATGGTCATCGGCTCTTTCTCCTCACAGGAACGGTGCTTCAGCCTGCCCGCCGCATCGACGGGTACGTCGGGCAGGAAAGACTACCCCCGCTTGCGCGCGGACAATCGCAGCATCGCGCTTAGTCCGGCACCGATCAATGTCACGGCAGCGGAAAAAAGGAATAAAGCGGCATAGCCGGAGAAATGAATGATCATGCCAAGCAGCGGGCCGGAAATGCCGATCGCCAAGTCGAGGAAAACGGAAAAGGCGCCAAGCGCCGCACCGCGATTCTCCGGTCCCGCACGATCGACGGCCAGGACTCCCAGCGCGGGGAAGACAAGGGAGAAACCCGCGCCCACCACGGCAGCGCCCATCGTCGCCGCTTCCGGCGTGGGAAACAGGGCGAGGATCAGCAGCCCGAGACTTTCGACAATCAACGAAACGATCGCGACAGAAGCGCCACCCATGCGACCGATCTGCCGGGAGAAGACGAACCGCACCACGACGAAAACGATGCCGAACACGAACAGCGCCTGTGCCGCACCGTCCCAGCGATAGGCGGCGAAATACAAGGCCAGACAGGACGAGATCGCCCCGAAACCGACGGAGCCACAGGCCAGCGCGCTGCCATGTTGCAGAACACGACGGAAAACCGACAGAAACGGCATCGGTGGCGCGGGATTGGGAATGGGCGCGATCCCCTGATAACGCCGCGCAAGAAACCAGCCGGCCATCGGCATGACGGCGGAAAGAAGCCCGATAAGCGTAAGGCCGCCCCATAGCCCCGGCGCGTGTGACAACACCTCCCCGATCGTCGCCCCCAGCGCAATGCCGCCATAGGAACAGATCCCGTTCCATGAAATCGCCTGCGCCGTATGCATTGCGCCGACGCGGCGTATGTTCCAGACAATGACCGCCGTGGACGTCCAGCTTTCCGACCAGCCCAGCGCGATACGGCTTGCCATCATGACAAGCAGCGCAAGCACCGCGCTTGCCTGCAACAGGCTGGACGCAAAAAGAAGCAGGCCGGAGATGACGCAGATGAGCAGGCCACCAAGCACGACCGGCTTGGGACCGCCGGTATCGATCCGGTTGCCGGCAGATGCCCGCGATGCGAAAGTCGCAAAATATTGAAGCGAGACAGCAAAGCCGGCCAGCACGGTATTGAAGTGCAGCACGCGATGCACGACGACCGGTATGACGGCCATCGGCAAGCCGATATCGAGATAGACGATCAGATTGAAAACAACCACGGCGAGGATAAGCCGCGTCGGCGAAGCCGCCGTCGCATTCTGCGCCGCGCTCATATAATCAATGCTCCTCGAAGTCAGACATGGCGAGCATTCCCGCAATGCCACCACTTCCAGTGATAGAAAAATTGCGCCGCAGCGTCACGCCACGGCGCAGGCCTGCCGGGTCACGAATTAAGGATCAGAGGCCGACGAGCGATTGCGCGCGGGAGATGACCATATTGCAAACACGCTGCTTGAGCGGGTCCGTCAGGGACGAGACCGAAATCGGATTGCTCATGCCCGTCATCAACTGCCCCTGAGAGCCCGACTGGAAATCCGGCGTCCCAGCGACACCCGGTTGCGTCTGCAACTTGCCGAGTGCCGACGTGGCTGTCGGAGTCGTCGTCGCAAGGTTATTGCTCAGGCAATAGTTCAGCACGCCAGCGACATTGCCTGCGCTGGTCTGGTTCAGGCTCCCGACACCCATATTGCCGATCATGCCACCCAGCGCATTCTGCGCCGAACTTTGCGCCGCGGATGTCATGGCCGCCTGCGTCAGGGGACTGGACATCGTTCCCGCGCCATTGGACGCGCAGCCCGCCAATGTGACGGCAACGGCGATCGCCGCGCCCGCGAGCATGCTGGACATGGGCAGCGTAGAGCGAAACATCAAAAATTCCTCGCGATATGAAGCCTGTATCCGACCAACGCGAGATGCTGGAAAAAGTCGTCGAAAAAAGCCCAAAAAAATTCGTGTTATCTCGGGACGGTTGAGGCCGTCTCGTCGAACAACCCCTTCTGCCCCTCATCGGCTTCGCACGCCGCCAGGGCCGACAATGTCAGGCCCAGCAAACGCACCCCGCGTTCCACCGGAAAGATGGGCTGCATGGCCAGCAGCCCCTGTTCCAGCAGGTTGCGCTCGTTCGCCACAAGCCTGATCTGCGAGCGCGACCGGGTGATCTGGCGGAAGTCGGCGTATTTGACTTTCAACGTCACGGTCCGACCGCTGACGCCGCGCTTGTCGCAGGCGTCCCACAACTTGGCGGCAATCCGGGCCAACGCCGCCGCCGCTTCCGCCGGATCATGTACATCCTGCAAAAACGTCGTTTCGGTGCCGATCGACTTCCGGACGCGCGTCGCCTCGACCGGGCGTTCGTCGATCCCGCGGGCGATACCGTAATAGAACGCCGCCGCCTTGCCGAAATGTCCACGAAGATCCTCGATGCGCCAGGCGCGCAAATCCATGCCGGTGCGAATGCCCAGCCGGTGCATCCTCGCCGCCGTCGACGGGCCGATGCCGTGAAAGCGCTCGACGGCGAGGGAGGCCGCGAAATCGGGCCCCATCCGCGGCGTAATGACGAACAGCCCGTCCGGCTTGTTCTGATCCGACGCCAGCTTGGCCAGAAAGCGATTGTACGACACGCCCGCCGAGGCCGTCAGTCCCGTCTCGCGGCGGATATCAGCGCGGATACGCTCGGCAATGGCCGTCGCCGAGCCATATGTCGCCACGGCGTGCGTGACATCCAGATAGGCCTCATCCAGCGACAACGGCTGAATGATCGCCGTATAGCGCCCGAATATCTCATGAATCTGTGCCGAAACCGCACGATAGACCTCGAAGCGCGGCGGCACGAAAATCAGCGACGGGCAGCGTCGCGTCGCAGTTCCCGACGGCATGGCCGAACGCACGCCGAAGCGGCGAGCCTCATAGCTGGCAGCCGCCACGACGCCCCGCGCCGCGCCGCGCCCGACGGCCAGCGGCTTCCCCCTCAGGCTCGGGTCGTCGCGCTGCTCCACGGAGGCGTAAAACGCGTCCATGTCGATATGCAGTATGCGACGGATCGTCCGCTCGTTCGGATCGGCGCTCATGCTGGCATTCTGCCTGCATCACAGGAACAAAACAAGATCGATTGCCGCCAAGTCCTTGTTCTGCCTACACACGGGAATATGACATGGAAGTAATCTGTAGTTATGCTTTAAGAAATGTAAGGGATAGCGGCATTTCGATTCGAATCGCCGCCATAAGGCCCCGGCCTAGGTAGTGAAGACGATCAGCAATGAGTTTTGAGTCTCCGACGTCGCCTGAACGCCCGGATGCGCCGATTCTGGAAATGATCCGCATTTCCAAGACTTTCCCCGGCGTCAAGGCATTGCAGAACGTCTCCCTGTCAGCCTACGGCGGCGAGGTTCTCGCCCTCATGGGCGAAAACGGCGCTGGCAAGTCGACGCTGATGAAAATCCTCTCCGGCGCCTATGTGGCCGATGCCGGCGGAGAAATCCGGATCGATGGCAAGCCCGCCCGCATGGGCAGCCCCGCTGCCGCGCGCGATGCGGGAATCGCCATCATCTATCAGGAGCTGGCCCTGGCGCCGAACCTGACAGTGGCGGAGAACATCCATCTCGGCGCGGAACTGCGGCGCGGCGGCATGATCGATCGAGCCGCGATGAGCGAGGCCTGCCGCCCCCTGCTGGAGCGCCTCGGCACACCCTTCAGGCCCGAAACGCTGGTCGGCACCCTTTCGGTCGCGGAACAGCAGCTTGTCGAGATTGCCCGCGCCCTGCACCGCCAGGCCCGCATCCTCGTGCTGGACGAACCGACAACCGCCCTTTCGGCCCGCGAAACGGAACGGCTTTTCGCCCTCATCCGCCAACTGCGTTCGGACGGCATCGCCCTCATCTACATCAGCCATCGCATGGCCGAAATCGATGAACTGGCCGATCGCGTCGCGGTGCTGCGCGACGGCACCTATGTCGGCACGCTCGAAAAGCAGGAGATCAGTTCCGCCGCGATCGTCCGCATGATGGTCGGGCGTGACCTGTCGGGCTTCTATGTCAAGAACCGTTACGAAAAACCGGTCTTCGGCGAGACTGTTCTGGAAGTCGACGGCCTGACCGACGGCGCCCGCGTCAAGCCGGCCAGCTTCACGCTGCATCGTGGCGAGGTCCTCGGTATCGCCGGCCTCGTCGGCGCGGGCCGCACGGAACTGGCACGCCTGATCTACGGGGCAGACCCGCACCTCAACGGCCGCATCACGCTCGACGGCAAGCCGCTGGACATCAAGTCCCCGCGGGAAGCGCTGGACGCGGGCATCGCCTATCTGACCGAGGACCGCAAGGCACTCGGCCTGTTCCTGGACATGTCCTGCGCCAGCAATCTCAATCTTGGCGTCATCGGTCGGGACGCGCATGGCGGCGTGCTGGATCGCGCCCGGGGCAAAAGCCGCGCCAGCGGCGCCTTTTCCTCGCTGAAGGTGCGCGCCGCCAACACGCTGGTTTCCGTCGGCGGCCTGTCCGGCGGCAACCAGCAGAAGGTTCTGCTCGGTCGCCTGCTGGAAACCGGACCGAAAGTGCTGATTCTCGACGAGCCCACGCGTGGCGTCGATATCGGCGCGAAATCCGAAATCTACCGCATCATCGGCGACCTGGCCGCCAAGGGCCTCGGCATCATCGTCATCTCCAGCGAAATGCCGGAAATCGTCGGCGTGTGCGACCGCGTTCTGGTCATGCGCGAAGGCGTCATCACCGGTGAAGTCGGCGGCCCGGACGCCCCCGAAATCACCCAGGAGGCCATCATGGCCTATGCCGCGGGCATCAGCACCCAAACCATCGCGGCCTAAGGAGCAATCCGTCATGTCCAATACCCTCAACCCGACGGTTCCTCCCACGGAATCCGCATCCTCGATCCGCCATTCCGAACGCTTGCGCAGCGCCTTGCAGGCCGCCGGAATGCTGCCGGTGCTCATCCTGCTGGCAATCGGCTTCCATGTGTTCGGCGGCCATCGCTTCCTGAGCGGCCAGAACATCTCCATCGTCGCGCAACAGGCCTCGATCAACGTCGTGCTGTCAGCGGGCATGACTTTCGTCATCCTGACCGGCGGCATCGACCTGTCCGTCGGGTCGACACTGGCCTTCTCCGCCATGTGCGGCCTCATGGTCTCGCTGCTGCCCGGCCTGGGCTGGCTCGCCATCCCGACCTGCCTCGGCGCGGGCCTTCTGGTCGGCCTGTTCAACGGCGGACTCATCTCGGGCCTCAAGATCCCGCCTTTCATCGTCACCCTCGGCACCCTGACCGCCGTGCGCGGCCTGGCACGCCTGATGGGCGAGGACCGCACGATCTTCAATCCGTCCCTGTCCTTCGCGTGGATCGGCAATGACGGCATTCCGCTGTCGTCCACGCTGGTCATCCCCTGGCTCGCCGTCATCGCCCTCGCCGTCATCGTCGCCAGCTGGTTCATCCTGCGGCGCACCGTGCTGGGCGTGCATATCTATGCCATCGGCGGCAATCCCGCCGCGGCACGCCTCGCCGGCATCCGGGTCGGCGCGGTGCTGATGTTCGTCTATGCGCTCTCCGGCCTGCTGGCAGGCCTGGGCGGCGTCATGTCCTCCGCACGGCTCTATGCCGCCAACGGTCTGCAACTCGGCCAGTCCTACGAACTGGATGCGATCGCAGCCGTCATCCTGGGCGGCACATCGTTCGTCGGCGGCGTCGGCTCCATCTGGGGCACGCTGGTCGGCGGGCTGATGATCGCCGTGCTCTCCAACGGTCTGATCCTCATCGGCGTCTCCGACATCTGGCAGTTCATCATCAAGGGACTGGTCATCATCATCGCCGTCGCCCTGGATCGTTTCCGTCAACCCGCCGCGCGCACCTGACGCGCGGCCCCTTCCACCTCCAGCGTGCTGCTTTCCTCATTTCGGATCCAATCACCATGACGCTTAAATCCGCTCTTCTCGCCGGTCTCGCGGTTCTCTCCCTGGGCACCGCAACGGCGCAGGCCAAGCCGATCACCGGCATCGGCATTTCACTCGGCACGTTGGGCAATCCTTATTTCGTGGCACTCGCCAAGGGCGCCGCGGCCGAAGCGAAAAAGATCGCACCGAATGCCCGTGTCACGTCCGTCTCGGCAGACTATGACCTGAACAAGCAGTTCTCCCAGATCGACAATTTCATCGCCTCCGGCGACAACCTCATCCTGCTCAACGCCGTCGATCCGCAAGCCATCCTGCCCGCCATCAAGCGCGCCCAGAAAGCCGGCGCGATGGTCGTCGTCGTGGACGTCGGCGCGGCGGGCGCGAACGCCACCGTGCAGACGGACAATGTGGAAGCCGGTCGCATGTCCTGCGAATTCCTGGCCAAGCAACTCAACGGCAAGGGCAACGTCGCCATCGAGAACGGCCCGCAGGTTTCCGCCGTCACGGATCGCGTCAAGGGATGCAAGGCCGAACTGGCCAAGAACCCGAACATCAAGATCGTCAGCGACGACCAGAACGGCCAGGGCTCGCGCGACATGGGCTTCCAGGTCATGCAGGGCTACCTCGTGCGCTTCCCGGACCTTAACGGCGTCTTCACCATCAACGATCCCCAGGCCATCGGGAGCGATCTCGCGGCCAAGCAGTCGCATCGACAGGGCCTCGTCATCACCTCCGTCGACGGCGCGCCCGATATCGTCAGCGCCCTGAAGGACAAGACATCCGCCATCGTCGCCTCCTCCAGTCAGGATCCGTACCAGATGGGCATCAACGCCGTGGATGCCGGACAGGCGCTCCTCGACGGCAAGCTGAAGGACGGCAACGTCCAGTTCATGACGCCCAAGCTCATCACGCGCAGCAACGTCGACAGCTATCAGGGCTGGACCAACCACTAACCCTTTCCATGAGAAGGCGGGACGTCCGAAACGTCCCGCCGCATCGGTTCCTTGCCGCGTGCCGATGAGTTTGTGCTATCGGGGAGCCCTGAATTCCGTCACAGGCGCTCTCCACGCATGATCAGTCTTTTCGACCTTTTCAAAATCGGCATCGGCCCCTCGTCGTCCCATACTGTCGGCCCCATGCGCGCCGCCAGACGTTTTGCCGCCCACATCGGCAATCCCGGCGAAATCCATCGCATCCGCGTCACGCTCTACGGCTCCCTTGCCTGGACCGCCCAGGGACATGCGACGGACAAGGCCGTCATCCTCGGCCTTGCCGGGGAGACGCCGGAAGGTATCGATCCCGACGACGCCGATAACATCGTCCATTCCATCACATCGCATCGCCAACTGACGATCGACGGGCAGACAGTCGCGTTCGACCCCGCCACCGACATCGTCCTCGATCGCGAAACCAGACCGCCCGTCCACCCGAACACGCTCCAGTTCGAGGCGCTGGGAAACGACGGCAGCGTCATCGCGAAAGCGCGTTTCTGCTCGGTCGGCGGCGGCTTTATCGTTCCGGAAGAGGTGACGGAAACCACCACCTATACCCAGCCCGACATGCCGCACGACTTCACCTCCGGCCAGGAACTGCTCGACCGCACCCGCGAAAGCAAGCTGAGCATCGCCGGCGTGGTCATGGCCAACGAAAGCGCCCTGCGCCCCCGCGCAGAGATCGACGCCTATCTCGACCGCATTATCGATACCATGATGGCCTGCATCGAGCGCGGCCTTACCCAGCGCGGCACCCTCCCCGGCCGTCTCCATGTCCGGCGTCGCGCCGCCGCGCTTCATGAACGTCTGCAGGAAAGCGCTTTACGCAATCAGCGCCCGGCCCATGAAGTCATGGACTGGGTCAGTCTGTTCGCCATCGCCGTCAACGAGGAAAACGCCTCCGGTGGCCGGGTCATCACCGCCCCCACCAATGGCGCGGCCGGCGTCATTCCCGCCGTCCTGCGCTATTACCGCGACTTCTGTCCGGAGGCGTCCCGTCAGGGCATGCGCGACTTCCTACTGACGGCCGCCGCCATCGGCGGACTGTTCAAGCTCAATGCCTCGATCTCCGGTGCGGAAGTCGGCTGTCAGGGGGAAGTCGGCGTTGCGTCGTCCATGGCCGCCGCCGGACTGGCCGCCGCGCTCGGCGCCAATCCGCTCCAGATCGAAAATGCCGCCGAAATCGGCATGGAACACCATCTGGGCATGACCTGCGATCCCGTTGCCGGACTGGTGCAGATCCCATGCATCGAGCGTAACGCCTTCGGCGCGGTCAAGGCCATCAATGCCGCCTCGCTCGCCATGCACGGCGACGGCGCCCATCACGTTTCCCTGGATCAGGTCATCCGCACCATGGCCGAAACCGGTCGGGACATGAGCCACCGATACAAGGAGACCTCGCTCGGCGGCCTCGCCGTCAACTTCCCCGAGTGCTGAACCGAATACCGGGAACCGTCAGATCAGTCCCCGCGCGCGCAGCATGGTGAACGCCGCCAGCGTCACCATGCACGTAATGTCGTTACGCGCGATCATCGCCTCGAAATCGGCAAGCAGGACGGTATGGCATGTCATATCATCCTCCGTGCTTTCCCGATCCGTCGGTCCCTGCGTCAGTCCGCTCGCCAGAAAGACATGCCCCTTCTGGTTGGAATATCCCGCCCCCTGAAACATGTGTCCGGCATAGACGAGACGATCGGCGAGCAAGCCCGTTTCCTCACGCAGTTCCCCCGCTGCAACCTCTTCCGGCGTGGCATCCGGCCGGGACTCCCACATGCCCATGGGCAATTCCCAGAGACGTTCATGGATCGGGTACCGATATTGTCGCACAAGCGTCACCGTCGGGCCGGCCGAACCTTCACCCAACGGCAGGACGACCACGAACTCGCCACGCTCGACGACACCATAGAGCCCATCCTTGCCATCCGGTCGACGAATGATGTCCTCGCGCACGGCGGTCCACCGATTCTGATAGGCGGTGCGTGTTGAAATGACTTCGTAATGCGGTAGCGGCGGTTCTTTCGGCGTCATGGCGGAAAGCCTGAACCGCAACGCCGCAAATTTCAATCGCTTCCGTCGGCATCACGCGAAGGCTTGATCGAACCGCGCGCTCACAAACGGTGCGGACCGAAGAAAATGATCGCCGCGCCCAGAAGGCACAACGCCACGCCACCCAGATCCCAGCGATCCGGCCGCACGCCCTCTACAAGCCAGAGCCACAACAGGGCCGACGTGATGTAGATGCCGCCATAAGCGGCATAGGCCCGCCCCGCATCGGCGGCATCGACCCGTGTCAGCAGATAGGCGAAAAGCACAAGCGCCCCGCAGCCGGGAAAAAGCCAGACCGGCGACTTCGCCAGACGAAGCCACGCCCAGAAAGCGAAACACCCGGCAATCTCCGCCAGGGCAGCCGCAACGTAGATCACGACGTTCAACATGCGTCGGATCGTAACAGGCGGCAGGCTTTTCGTCTCCCTGTTCCGAATTAAGTATTTAATGGCTTCGGAGAAATTATACGGCCATAGACGCAAATATAAATAAATATGCCTACTGCCAGAATTCTCCTGTTCGGCTGACTTGAGTTCATGCCCGAAAGCCTCGGAAAACAGCGGATTTCGCCATGGCCCGATGCATCTGCAACGACGCCGGTCATCAGATTGTCGAACGCCATGCCGCCGACAATAATCTCGTGTGAAAAATCAGGAAATCCGTACGGAATCCTACCGGACATCATCAAGCCTGATTTCTAACCACGCATGACATGTTTTATTGGAGGAACTCACTCAGAAGCGGCACAACCCATTCCATAAATACCTGCAAGCGCCTCGATAGATGCTTGCGATGCGGATAGAGGATGCTCATTGGCAGTGGTGCCGCGGGCCATTCCGGCATGATCTCCACAAGTTCTCCCACAGCGAGATGGTGTCTCACGTCATAGGCCGGAATCTGGATCAACCCGAGACCGGCGAGACAGCACGCGATCGATGCCTCGGCGCTGTTCACCGTCACGCGTCCGGCGACCGGCATCGTATGCACCTCTCCACCATCCATCCATTCCCAGTCTTCCACCCGACTGGAGGCAGGCGATGCATAACGCACAACATGATGCGCCCTGAGATCGGCTGGATGCACCGGAGCGCCATATCGCTGAACATACGCCGGGCTCGCCACGTTGATGAGCGCCAGATCCCCGATCTTCCGACCGATCAGACCGGAATCCTGCAACGGACCAACGCGCAAAACGCAATCGATACCGTCCTCGATCAGATTGACCACCCGGTCGGTCATGCCGAGTTCGATATCGACCGCCGGATAGCGTTCAAGAAATGCCGGCAGCGCAGGTGCGACAATCAGCCGTCCGATCCGCCCCGGCAAATTGACCCGGAGCAAACCTTGCGGCCCGATTTCGTCCCGCCGGAACAACGCTTCGACTTCTTCCACATCCGTCACCAGCCTCACGCAATGATCGTAAAAAGCCGCACCGTTCGGGGTAACGGAGACCGATCGGGTCGTGCGCGCCAGCAATCGTGTTCCCACGCGCGATTCCAGTTCCTGAATTGCCGTGGAAACTGTCGAGCGAGGCATTTTCAACGTGTCGGCAGCGCGCGTGAAACTCCCTGTTTCAACGACTCGCGCAAAAATACGAAAAAGATCGATCCGGTCCAAAAACACCTCAACGCTGGGCTTGTTCGCGATCTGCGACATGTCCTGTCAGGAATGGCAGATTTATAAGCGCATTATGAATGATAACCTGCTGCAATGGAAAGCGTGGCAGGCACGCTCCGCAACCAATAGGAAAGCCGGACCATGGCGGATCATAGCATCAAGGGAAAAACCGTTCTCATCGCCGGCGGCGCGAAGAACCTTGGCGGGTTGATCGCCCGCGACCTGGCAGCGGCGGGCGCCAAAGCCATCGCCATCCACTATAACAGCGTGGAATCCAGGGCAGAGGCCGACAAGACGCTGACCGACCTGCGGGCCGCCGGAGTGCAAGCCGTGGCGATTCAGGCCAATCTGACGACGGCAGATGCCAACGCAAAACTTTTCGCCGATACCATTGCCGCCATCGGCAAGCCGGACATCGCCATCAACACGGTGGGCAAAGTGCTCAAGAAGCCGATCGCCGAGACGTCGGAAGACGAGTTCGACGCCATGTTCGCGGTCAATACGAAAGCTGCCTATTTCTTCATCAAGGAAGCCGGCCTGCATCTCAACGATAACGGCAAGCTTCTTACACTGGTGACGTCGCTTCTTGGCGCCTATACGCCGTTCTATTCGACCTATGCCGGATCGAAGGCCGCCGTCGAACATTTCACTCGCGCAGCCTCAAAGGAATTTGGCGCGCGCGGCATTTCCGTCAATGCCATTGGTCCCGGTCCGATGGACACGCCGTTTTTCTACGGGCAGGAAGCGCCGGACGCCGTAGCCTATCATAAATCCGCAGCGGCCCTCTCCGCTTTCAGCAAGACAGGGCTGACCGATATCGAGGATATCGCGCCGTTCGTGCGTTTTCTTGTCTCGGACGGCTGGTGGATGACGGGACAGACCATTCTGGTCAATGGCGGCTATACCACGAAATAGTCTTCCGGCCTGAAGACGATTATTCCGGGCATAGTTCTCGCATCTCGTTTTTGCAGTCCGTCTCTGAATGACGTTGCATCGAGGGTGACGGTCCATTGTGGAACCAACCACCCCGTTGTGCGGCACAATCGGGATGCCTCGTGTTGCCCGCAACCTGACGGGTAACGAAGGGACGATCGTTGAACCTTTTCCGGCGGGCGATCGCGTTGCCAGAACCATCGCCCTCGCCGTCGACATTGTCCGGCAATCCAGAGAACAGGCCCGGATTAGCAATTCATCCGGGACCATGACCCGGCTGTAGCAGGCGCCGCCGTTTTCGACACGGCGTCCGTCTCGCGCCCGTCCTGCAACCGGTCCGGGATCAGAAGCGGCACTACGGGGAAACCGGTATCCGCCTCAATTTAGCGTATATGTGACGTTGGTCCGGGCACGGCTCCAGACATTGCGCGAATGAGCGGACGCTCTCGTTATTTATTACCGACAGCCGGCATTCCGATCACGCGCTCAATCGCTCACCCACACGACGGGCCATAAAAAAAGCCGTGGCGTGAACCACGGCTTTTCGTATCGACACGGGACAGGCCGTCGTTACTGTGCGGCGTCCGCACCGGCATGCGTCTCCGGCGAGAACGTCCATCCGGCTCCGTAAGGCTGCGGAGCCTGACTGGAGAAGCCCGTCGTGCTGACATTCCAGGCAGCCGAGGCAATCGGCGTGCCACCCGTGCGCAGCTTCTGCACATCCGAAGCCGTCACGTTGCCATGCACCTCATTGCTCCAGGCATTCCGGATGAAGTTCGTGACATCCGCGATCTGCTGGTCGGTCAGCGCATGGCGATAACCCGGCATCGCCACCGAGGACGGCGCCGTGTTCGTCGGCGGCAGCACGCCACCGTTGACGATGACATTCACCAGCGATGTCGGGTTCTGGCTGACGATCACCGGATTGTTGTCCATCGGCGGGAACATGCGATTCACACCGCTGCCGTCGTTCTGATGGCAGACCGCACACTGATGCAGATAGACATCGGCCCCAGCATGACCGCTCGTATTGCCGGAAGCCAGCATTTCGGTCGTACCATGCGGATCTTTAGTTGCCGCGGCCTGCACCGGAACTTCCGGCAGACTCTTCAGATATTTTGCAACGGCATGGAGATCGGAGTCGGAGAAGTATTGCGTGCTCCAACCCACCACGTCCGCCATGCCGCCGAAAACGGCCGCGTGGTCGGTGCGCCCCGATTTCAGGAAGGTCACGATATCGTCCTCGGACCACCGGCCGATACCCTGAACCGGATCGCTGCGCAGGCTCGGTGCCACCCAGTTGTCGATCGGCGCGCCACCGGCCAGGAAGGCCTCGCCGCCATTGCCGTCGAGCGCCTTTTCCTGCAACCCGAAGCCACGCGGCGTATGGCACGCACCGCAATGCCCGGGGCCTGTGACGATGTATTCACCGCGCGCAACATCGCCCGACCCTTCGGTCGTGTTCATGGGCTGCGGCTTGGGTGCATACATCATGCGCCAGACGCCCAGCGGCCACCGCATGGACATCGGCCAGGGAATGGTCGACGCCTTGTCCGGCGAGTGAACCGCAGGAACGCCATGCATGAAGTAGGCATACAGCGCTGCGATATCCGCATCCGACATGCGTGAGAACGACGGATACGGCATCGCCGGATACATCGTGCTGCCGTCCTTGCGGATACCTTCCCGCAGGGCGCGCGTGAAATCGGCCAGCGTATAATTGCCGATTCCCGTTTCCTTGTCGGGCGTGATGTTCGTCGAATAAATCGTGCCGATCGGCGTGCCGATCTTCAGGCCACCAGCATATTTCGTGCCGTGAATGGCTGTGTGACATGCCACGCAGTCACCAAGACGCGACACATATTCACCGCGCGCCACGAGACTGTTGTCGGAATTGGTGTCCGGCACCGTCGTATCCTGCGCCCGGGCGCCGGCGACGGGGACAAGCCCCGTCGCAAGGGAGAGCAGGGCCGCGTAGGCAGCGGCTTTCGTCGTTTTTTTCATATCATTCACCGTTCAGCTACGTTTCGACCCAAGAACTTCGATCCGCCCGTTCTCGCGCTTCACGGTGTCCCCCCGTTCAGGAAGGTTGTGTTGGGCACGCCCTGAGGATTGTCACGCGCCTTCACCTCGGCATCGTAGCTCTCCTGCGCGCGCTTGATGATGAATTCCCGGATATGCTCGATCTGCGTCGGGTTCATGGACTTGTCGAAACGATCCATGCCGTAGGCCGTCAGTGCACCGCGACCAACAAGATTGTAGAACTTGTCCTGGCCACGAATGGCACCCGACCAGCGCAGATCCGGCAGCGTGCCACCAGAGATCGCGTTGTCGCCATGGCATGCCGCGCAATAGGTCTGGAACTGGAAGTAACCATCGGCCAGCGCCTGATCGTCAGCTTTCGCCGACTGCTCCGGCGGCTTGACGGGGAGGAAGCCCTTGTCGTTTTCCGGCGGCAGCTTGTCCTTGCCGTCCAGCGCGAAGGCGATGACACGGGAATGGTTGACCGTCCAGCCGGAGCTGCGCGCCGCGCCACCCAGGAAGAACGGATAGATGCCGCCCCAGCCCACTTCGACCGCGACATACTGCTTGCCATGCGCGGTATAGGTCACCGGCGGCGCGATAATCCCGCTCTGTGCCGGGAAGGTATAGAGGTCCTTGCCCGTGGCCGCGTCATAGGCATGGAATTCGCCACTCGCGAGACCCTGGAAGATCAATCCACCGGCCGTCGTCAGCAGACCGCCATTCCACGGCCCCTTATGATCGATCGCAAACGCCGGCGCCTGCTTTTTCGGGTCCCAGGCAATGATCCAGCCCTTCAGATCGCTGAAGAATTTCTTCTTCGCCGCGATATTCTCAGGCTTGTTGTCGTCCAGCAGCCCGATCTTGTTCATATCCAGACCGAGGTTCCAGCTGTCCGGATGGGCCTTGAAGCCGCCTTTCTGCTGGTCATAGACAAACGGCACTTGCTGCGCCGGGATGTAGACGTAACCGGTCTGCGGGCTATACGACATCGCCGCGAAGTTATGGCCGCCGAGATCGCCCGGAATGCCATACCAGGGCTTGCCGTTCAGCGTCCAAAGCGCGTCCGGATTATAGTTCGGGCGGCCCGTCTTCGGGTCGAGGCCATTCGCCCAGTTCTCGTAGACGTAGTTTTTGCCCGAGAGGAACTCACCCGTCTTGGCATCGAGGATGTAGAAGAAGCCGTTCTTCGGCGCATGGACGATCACATGGCGCATCTGCCCGTTGATCGGCATGTCGAGCGTCATGATCTGCTGGACAGAGGTGTAATCCCACTGGTCCATCGGCGTTTCCTGGAAATGCCAGACGTATTCGCCGGTTTCCGGCTTGATCGCCACGATGCTGCCCAGGAAGAAATTATCGCCCTTGCCGCCGGAACGGAACTTGTAGTTCCAGGGCGAGCCGTTGCCGACGCCGAGATAGACCAGATCCGTCACCGGATCGTAATTGATCGAGTCCCAGACCGTTCCGCCACCGCCCTGCTGCTTCCAGGCGCCATCGCCCCAGGTCGGATAGGCCTTGGACATCAGGATCTTGTCGGACGCCGCGCCATCGGGCTTGTTTTCAGGGTTCGGCACGGTGAAGAAGCGCCAGTCGAGCTTGCCCGTCTCGGCATCGAAAGCGGAAACGAAACCGCGCGCGCCGAATTCAGCACCACCGTTGCCGATGATTACACGTCCCTTGGCAATGCGCGGCGCGACGTCGATCGTATACGAGCGCTGATGACCGAGTTCGGCTTCCTTGGGAATGGTGTAGACGCTCCACACCAGCTTGCCGGTCTTCGCGTCCAGCGCGATCAGCCGTCCGTCGAACGTGCCGAAATAGACCTTTCCGTTCCAGTAGGCCGCGCCACGATTGACGGTATCGCAGCACCCCTTGTCGGCGATGTTGCCCGGCACCTTGGGATCGTAGGCCCAGAGCAGCTTGCCGGTCGCCGCATCGAGCGCCTTCATCTTGGACCAGTTCGTCGTGGCATACATCACGCCATCGACGATCAACGGCGTACCTTCCTGACCGCGATTCGTATCGAGATCGTAATGCCAGGCAAGTTTCAGGTTGCCGACATTGCTGGTGTTGATCTGATTCAGCGGGCTGAAACGCTGTTCGGAATAGGTGCGCCCGTAAGTCAGCCAGTTTTCCGGGTGATCGTCAGCATGCACGATCGCCGCACCTGTATCGCTCCCGGTGTCGCTTTGGGCAAAGCTGGTCGATACAAGAGGAAGTCCCGACGTTCCGACTGCGAGGCATCCAGCCAGAAGTAACGTCTTGGCGCTGAAGCGCTTCTTTGGATCTAATGTCATCGACCGCTTATCTCATCCTCAAAACAAGTAGATGAACAGAAACGGCCAAGAAACGGTAGACAGGATCAAACCGAATTTCGAGAACCGACCGTCGTGCCGTCCATCCAAAACTCATGTGGCGATACCTGCCACGACACCGGGTGCCACGTCCCCTTACGATTTGGTGAATAGCATTCCGATTACGCATACCTCAATGGAAAAACCTGTAGGAAATCGCCATTTACGCCACATTGCATTCCCCGGATCACCGCGTTTTTTACAACATGAAAATAGCGGCATAGATCCTAGAACCATAGAAAACATGCCTTTTTGCCCTTGTTGCGAATGCGTCTCGATATCTTGTGGCTCCTTTTTCCGCCATGCGCTCAACGCATGAGTTTGGCGCAATATCCTTTCTTTAATTTGAATGTCGTATCGAACCCCGCCGCTGAGCTGTACGGCTTGCATTGTCCGACCGCCCTCACCTTTATCGGATGCTTCCCACTTCCAGGAGGATGCCATGCTCAATCGATTTCTTTCCGTAACCATCCATCCCCGCATCTTCGGTCGCGGCCGAAACACTTCCGATCACATTTCCGTTAACACTTTGAAACAGAATTTACTTGGCCATTTCCTGATTTTGGCATTCTTCACCGCCATGGTTCGCCCAGCACATGCCGCGCCTGTCGATGGCACACTTTCCCTCTCCCATGCCCGCGCAGCTGCCATCGCCGCCGAGCGGCACGCCGAGCATCTCTCGACGCAGATCGTCGTCACCATCGTCGATGGCGGAGGCCATATCCTGCTGACCGAGCGCATGCCCGGCGCGCAGCTGGCCAGTCTCGAACTCGCGCATCGCAAGGCCATCAGCGCCGTCTATTACAAGCGGCCGAGCAAGGCATTCGAGGATGCACTGGCCGGCGGAAAGATGGCCGTGCTGGCGCTGCCGGACGCCATGCCGGCGGGTGGCGGGCTGCCGATCGTGCAGGGCGGCATCGTGATCGGTGCCATCGGGGTCAGCGGTGGCAACAACGCCCAGGATCAGGAGTCGGCCCAGGCCGGTCTCGATGCGCTTTCGATCGGAGACAAAACGCAATGACCACACCGGATGTGCCGCTCGATGGCGATCGCCGTCGCTTCATGGGTGGGGCACTGGCCACGGCGGCGCTCGCACTCATGCAAGGCACCAGACCCGCGCATGCCGCAACGGCCGACGACGCAGCCTTCCTGACGCTGTCGCGCGCCATCACGGGAAAGACCGACCTCAACGCCGAAACCGCAGCACGCCTGCGCCCCCTGCTGGGGCGCAGCTTCGACGGTCTGGACGCGCGACTGCGCCAGCTGGCGCCCCTGGCCGCGCAAGGCGCCACGCCGGAAGCGGTGGCGGATGCCGCCGAAAAAGCCGGTCTGAAGGACGATTTCTTCCGCATCCTGACGGCCTGGTACACAGGCTCGGCGAAGATCGGCCTCAATGCGCCGATGGTCGCCTATTACGAAGCCCTGATGTATCGGCCCACGCGCGATGCCCTGCCGGTGCCGACCTACTGCTTCGGCGAGCCGGGCTGGTGGACGCAGGATCCACCCCCGCTGGGCGTGCCGCTGGAAGCGCCCAAACCCGTCACGCCCCCGCCGCCACCGCCGGTCGCCGTGGAAACCAGGGCGCCGCCGACCACCCACGTCATCCCGCCCAAGCCCGTCTCCTCGCATCCCATTCCGAAAGGCCGATAAGTGGCTACCTCTTCGAGTTCCACCGGTGACATGCATGCCGATGTCGTCGTTGTCGGCACCGGTGTCGTCGGTGCCATGATCGCGCATCAGATGGCGCAACAGGGCCACTCCGTCATCATGCTCGAAGCGGGGCTGCGACGCCCGCGCGGCGAATTCGTCGAACGCTGGCGCGACATGTCGTTCTACAATCGACTGCATTCGGACTTTCAGGGCCTCTACCCACAATCCGAGAAGGCACCCGCCCCGCTCTATTTCCCCCCGAACGACTATGTCGGCCTGCACGGCCCCAACGGCTCGGCCTATCAGCAGGGCTATCTGCGCGTCGTCGGCGGGACGACATGGCACTGGGCCGCATCGTGCTGGCGCCATCTGCCGGTCGATTTCACCATGCAGTCGAGCTACGGCGTCGGGCGCGACTGGGCGATCTCCTACGACGAACTCGAACCGTATTACTGCCGCGCGGAAGAGGAGATGGGCGTCTCCGGCCCGCACGATCCGGCATTGCAATCGCCCGCGCAACGCTCCCGCCCTTATCCGCGCGATATGATCCCCTTCGGCTACGCCGACCGTCGTGTCGCGGAGCTGGTCAATCCGCACGGCTTTCAGGTCGTGCCGATTCCACAGGGCCGCAGCATCCAGCCTTATGGCGAGCGTCCCGGCTGCTGCGGCAACAACAACTGCCAGCCGATCTGCCCGATCGGCGCCATGTATAACGGCATCCAGCACGTCCAGCGCGCTGAGGCCCTGGGCGTGCGCGTCCTGGATCAGGCCGTTGCCTATCGTCTGGATACGGACGACCATAACCGCATCACGGCCGTCCATTATTACGACGCCGGGCATCAGAGCCATAAGGTGACCGGCCGCGCCTTCGTGCTGGCCTGCAACGGCATCGAAACACCGCGCCTCCTGCTGCTGGCCGCCAACGAGCGCAATCCGAACGGTATCGCCAATTCGTCCGATCAGGTCGGGCGCAACATGATGGACCACTCGGGCATCCACGCCACGTTCCTGGCCAACGAGCCGCTCTGGTTCGGGCGTGGGCCGGCACAGAGCAGCTGCATCGTCGGCGCGCGCGACGGCGAATTCCGCAGCAGATATTCCGCCAACAAGATGATCCTCAACAACATCAGCCGCGTCGTGCCGGCAACCGAGCAGGCTCTGGCCCTCGGCCTGACGGGCGAGGCGCTGGACAACGAAATCCGTCGCCGCGCGGCCTGCGGCGTCGATCTTTCCGTGAGCCTCGAACCACTGCCCGATCCGAACAATCGCCTGACCGTCAGCAAAACCCGCAAGGACCCCCACGGACTCGGCTGCCCCGACATCTATTACGATGTGGGCGACTACGTGCGGAACGGCACGCAGGCGGCAGTCGACCAGATTCGCCAGATCGCAGGCCTCCTCGGCGGCACGGAATTGCGCATCACCACCAACTACAACGCCAACAACCACATCATGGGCGGCTGCATCATGGGCCACGACCCGAAGGACTCGGTGGTCGACGGCAACTGTCAGGCGCACGATCACCCCAATCTCTGGCTGCCGGGCGGCGGCGCCATGCCCTCCGCCAGCGTGGTGAACACCACCCTCAGCATGGCCGCCCTCGGCCTGCGCGCCGCCGACTCCATCCACGCCGCGTTTCAGGCGACCAAGCTATGAGACGTCCTTTCCTGAATGCCCTCCGGGCCGCCGCCACCGTGCTTGCGATCGGCACGGCGACCGCCCAGACGACACCACCGGACGCGCAGATCGCGCGCGGGCGCTATCTCGCCACCGCCGCCGATTGCGCGGCCTGCCATACCAACCCCTTCGGCGGCAAAGCCTATGCCGGCGGCTATGGAATAGCCTCCCCGCTGGGCTCGATCTACGCGACGAACATCACGCCATCGAAACAGTATGGCATCGGCGATTATTCGCTCGCGCAATTCACCCGCGTGCTGCGCGAAGGCATCCGCAGGGATGGCGCGCATCTTTATCCGGCCATGCCGTATACATCCTATACGAAACTGACGGACGCGGACATCGCCGCACTCTACGCGTATTTCATGCATGACGTGGCGCCCGTGAACGTGCCCGGCCCGAAAACAAGCCTGCCGTTCCCGTTCAACATCCGCGCATCGATGATCGCCTGGAACGCGCTGTTCCTCGACGAGCACCCGCTCAGGAGCGATCCCAACGAGCCCGAAGCCGTCAATCGTGGCCGCTACATGGCCATCGCATTGGGCCACTGCGATACCTGCCATACGCCCCGCAACGAACTGATGGCGGAAAAATCGGATCGTCCACTGGCGGGGGCCGCCATCGCCTCATGGTACGCGCCGAACATCACCAATGGTCCGGCAGGCATCGGCGACTGGACCGAGGACGATCTCGTCCAGTACCTCAAGACCGGCGATGTGCCCGGCAAGGCGCAGGCAGCAGGTCCCATGGCGGAAGCCGTGGAACACAGCTTCCAGTATCTGACCGATGGCGACCTGCACGATATCGCCGCCTATATCAAACACGCCGCCCCGCTGCCCGATCTCGACCAGACCCAGCCGCGTGACGCCTTCGGCCACGCCGGTACGGACGAGGCCCTGCTGCGCGGCAACCCGCAGGTCCAGGATTCGGGCGAGCGCATCTATCAAAGCGAATGCGCCTCCTGTCACCGGCCGGACGGTCGCGGCAGCAATGACCATTACTATCCGCAGATCTTCCGCAACTCCGCCACGGGAGCGAATTCCGCCAACAACCTGATCGCCGCGATCCTGCTGGGCGTCGATCGCACGGTGGACGGCAAGCGCGTCTATATGCCGGGCTTCGGCGCATCCTCCTTCGTGCAGCCGCTCTCCGATCGTGAGATCGCGGATGTCGCGAACCATGTGCTCAAGCAGTTCGGCAACGCGCATGACCACGTCACGCCCGATCAGGTCGCAGTCATCCGGCAGGGCGGCCCGAAGCCTTTCATCGCACAGGTGAGCCCTTATATCCTGCCCGCCATGATCGGCGGCGGCATCCTGGCCATCCTGCTCGTGGCAGGGGGGATTGCGGTCTTCCGTCGGCGCGCCACGCGCTGACGGATAAAATACCATCGGTTCGGGATTTGTCGTTCGGTGATCCCCGCGCCATGTTGTGGGAATCATGGATGACGACGCCTATCTTCCCATCGCCCTGCGCCTCGATGACGCTGAAGCCCTTGTCGTGGGCGGCGGCGGCATCGCCGCGAACAAGACGAAGCTCCTGCTGGGTCGCTGCCCGCGCATTCTGGTCATTGCGCGCGACCTGAACGACGAGATGCGGCACTGGCAGGCAGCGGGCCGTATCGACATCATTGAATCGGACGCAACCGATGCGCTCCTGGAGGCGCATCTGCCGCGCCTGCGTCTTGTCTTCGCCGCCACGGACGATCGCGCCGTCAACCGGCGCGTTGCCGAACTGGCCCGCGCGCATCGCGTGCCTGTCTGCGTCGTGGACGATCCGGAACCCTCCACCTTCATCACGCCCGCCATCATCGATCGCCGCCCCGTGCAGATCGCCATTTCCACGGGCGGCGCCGCGCCCGTCCTGGCGCGGCGCCTTCGCACCCAGATCGAAACCCTCCTGCCCGACGGCCTCGGTGGCCTAGCCCGCTTCATGCGGGCCCAACGCCACTGGATCAGGACGAATCTGCCCGACATGATGCCACGGAAACGCGCCTGGGAAGACTTTCTGGACGGACCCGGCGTGGAGGCGGCCCTCGCCGGCGAAACGGAAAAAGCGCGAGAAATGCTGGCGGCGGCAGCCGAGCACGCCCCACGCCGGGGGGAGGCATGGCTGGTCGGCGCCGGCCCCGGCAATCCGGATCTGCTCACGCTCGGTGCCCTGCGCCTCATGCAGAATGCCGATAGTGTCCTCTACGACCAGCTTATTCCCGAATCGATTCTGGATCGCGTGCGCCGGGATGCCGAGCGCGTTTTCGTCGGCAAGCAGCGCAGCAGGCACACCCTGCCACAATCCGAGATCAACGCCGAAATGATCCGCCGCGCAAAAGCCGGCGAACGCGTCCTGCGCCTGAAGGGGGGCGATCCCTTCATCTTCGGGCGCGGCGGCGAGGAAATGGCGGCACTCACCGCCGCCGGTGTCAACGTGCGCGTCATTCCTGGAATCACGGCCGCCAGTGGCTGCGGCGCGGCAGCCGGTATCCCGCTGACGCACCGCGATTGCGCCCAGAGCTGCATTTTCGTCACCGGCCACGCCCGCGCGGACGGCACCCTGGACCTCGACTGGCCTTCCCTTGCCCGGCGCGGCCAGACACTGGCGGTCTATATGGGCCTGACACCGCTTGCCCAGTTTGCCGAAAACCTGCGCGCGCACGGACTGCCGCCCGACTGGCCTGCCGCCATCATCGAACGCGGCACGCGCACCGATCAGCGCGTGCATATCGGAACGCTCTCCACCCTTGCCCATCTGATCGAAACCGAAGGGATCGTCAGCCCGGCACTCACGATCATCGGCGAGGTCGTCAACTACCGCCTCAATGAATCCACTATGTAAACTTGTTAATAGTGAATTATGTCTTTGCACCTCTCTTGTTGATTGTTTAAAGACCCCCACGTAACGCATTCCTCCTTCAGCGCATGGGACGACTTTCTTCAATGGCGGTGACTCACGACGAACTGCACCATCTGGACGGCACGCCCGAAACGGCATTGCTGGCGGTGGCGCTGCGTATGTTGCAGGGGCGTATCGCTGTCGTTTCCTCCTTCGGCACGGAATCCGCCCTGCTGCTGGCCATGGCGGCGGAGATCGATCCTGCGGTCCCGGTCCTGTTTCTCGAGACCGGTCGCCATTTCCCCGAAACGCTGGCCTACCGGGATATATTGACGCAGCATCTCGGCCTGCGCGATGTCCGCAGCATCGCGCCCTCGCCGGGGGCGCTTGCCAGCCGGGACCCGCAAAACCAGCTGTCCCATTTCGACCCCGATGCCTGCTGCGCCCTGCGCAAGGTCGAACCGCTCGACACCATCCTGCCCCCCTTCGATGCGTGGATATCCGGCCGCAAGCGAAGCCAGGCCACCACGCGCGCGGCATTGCCGACGCTGGAGCGCCAACCGGACGGCCGGCTGAAAATCAATCCGCTGGCCAGCTGGACACCACGCGACATCGACGTGGAAATGACACGCCGCGACCTGCCGCGTCACCCTCTGGCAGCACTTGGTTACACTTCGATCGGCTGCGCGCCCTGCACGCGTCCTATCACGGAGGGCGAAGACCCCCGCGCCGGACGGTGGTCCGGGATGGAAAAAACCGAATGCGGCATTCACCAGCCGACATGAAAGACGAGAGAACGATGACCAACCTGGCGGAAGAACGCCCCATGGACGATCTCGACCAACTGGAAGCACAGAGCATTTTCGTCCTGCGCGAGGCCTATCGCAAGCTGCGCCCGCTGGCCCTCCTGTGGTCGCTCGGCAAGGACAGCAACGTCATGGTCTGGCTCGCGCGGAAGGCTTTCATGGGCCGCGTGCCGTTCCCCGTCATGCATGTCGATACCGGCAAGAAATTCCCGGAGATGTACAATTTCCGCACGGAATATGCGAAGAAATGGAATCTCGACCTGCTCCTTGGCGACTGCCCGCCGATCGAGGAGATCGACCCGTCCCTGCCGCCCGCCGCCCGCTCGGCAGCCCGCAAGACGGCCGGTCTGGCAAACCTGATCGACAGACACAAATTACGCGGCGTCATCGCCGGCATCCGCCGCGACGAACAGGCGACCCGCGCCAAGGAACGCGTCTTCAGCCCGCGCGGCGCCGGCCATCGCTGGGACGTGCGCAACCAGCCGCCCGAATTCTGGGACCAGTACGCCACGCCGTATGAAGACGGCATGCATATCCGCGTCCATCCGCTCCTGGCGTGGCGCGAAATCGACATCTGGCGCTATATCGAGCGTGAGAACATCCCCCTGGTCGACCTGTATTTCGCCCGGAACGGCAAGCGCTACCGCTCGCTCGGCGATCAGGACATCACCAGCCCGATCGACAGCGATGCCGCAACCGTGGCCGAAGTGATCACGGAACTGGAAACCAGCCGCACGTCGGAACGAGCCGGCCGTGCCATGGACCATGAAGCCGAAGACGCCTTCGAACGTCTGCGCGTGGCGGGGTATCTGTAAGATGGGAGACATCATGAACACCGCCGCGACCCCGGCAACGCTGCGCGCCGCGGCGACGCCGATCGTCATCGTCGGCCATGTCGATCATGGCAAGTCCACGCTGATCGGCCGCCTGCTGTATGACACCGACAGCCTTCAGGACGGCAAGCTGGCGCAGATCGTCGAGAGCAGCAGGAAACGCGGCCTGACCATCGAATGGAGCTTCCTGCTCGACAGTCTCCAGATCGAGCGCGATCAGGGCGTGACGGTCGATTCCACGCGCATCCCGTTCCGCCTGGGCGAACGGGAGTTCGTCATCGTGGACGCGCCCGGCCACCGGCAATTCCTGCGCAACATGATCACCGGCGCGGCGGACGCGGAAGCCGCCGTGCTCGTGGTGGACGCACAGGAAGGCGCACAGGAACAGACACGCCGCCATGCGATGCTGCTGCGCCTGATCGGCATCCGGCACGTCATCGTCCTCCTGAACAAATCCGACCTGCTGGACTTTGACGAAGCGAAGATCGCGCAGGCGGAAACAGATGTGCGCACACTGCTCGCCCGTCTGGAGATCACGGTGGAAGCCGTTATCCCGGCTTCCGCCCGCGATGGCGACAACATCGCCAGCCGCTCGGACAGGGCGCCGTGGTATCGGGGACCGACCCTGACGGAAGCCCTGGCCGACGTACCCCCGCCGGCATCCCGCCTCGCGCTGCCGTTCCGCATGCCGGTGCAGGATGTCTATCGCTTCGACGACGTACGCTATGTCGCCGGACGCATCGAGCGTGGCACCATCCATGTCGGGGACCAGATCGCGATCGGCGCCCAGGGGCAGGTCGCAACGGTCGCGGAAGTCTGCCGCTGGCATGCGCCAGTGCGCCCGGAAGCGGGCGCAGGCGAGTCCATCGCCCTGCGTCTGGAACCGGACCTGGTGCCGGACCGCGGCGACCTGCTTTTCCCGGCCCATGATCCGGCCGCCGCACCGGAACGCTCGGCGCGCATCCGGACGCGCCTGTTCTGGCTGCGTAGCGAACCGCTGCATGTTGGCGAAAGCTTCACGCTACGTCTGGCCACAGCCGAGCATGACGTCACGGTCACGAGCATCGACGCCGTGGTCGATCTGGACGACCTGACGCTGAACCCCGGCGACAGCGTGCCGCCGGATGGCTTCGCGGAGATCACCCTGTCCGCATCGCACGCGGTGCTGTTCGATCCCTTCTCGCCCGGCTTCGGCGACGGGCGCGGCGTACTGGTGGACCGCTACCAGCGCATCGTCGGCGGCGCACCGCTGATCGGTCCGGCAGCCCTGCCCGAAGGTGGCCACGCCATCCATCCCACGGCCAGTCGTCTGGATGCACAGGCCCGCGCGGCGGCACGCGGCCATGACAGCGCGGTCTTCTGGCTCACCGGCCTGCCCGGCTCGGGCAAGAGCACTGTCGCGCGGCAGGCGGAGACGGACCTCGCCGAACAGGGCATTCAGGCCACCGTGCTGGACGGCGATACACTGCGCGCCGGCCTGTGCAGCGACCTCGGCTTCTCCCCGGCGGACCGCCGCGAGAACATCCGCCGCGCCGCGCATGTGGCCCGGATACTGGCGGAAAGCGGTCAGGTGGTCATCGTGGCGCTCGTCTCCCCGCTTCAGGCCGACCGGGATCTCGCGCGCCAGATCGTGGGCGAGCGCTTCCACGAGGTGTTCGTCGACGCCACGCTGGAAACCTGCGAGGCACGCGACCCCAAAGGGCTGTATGCCGCCGCACGCGCCGGAAAGATCCCGGCATTCACAGGCGTCAGTGCGCCCTATGAGTCACCCGAAGCGCCTGAACTGCGTCTCCCCACGAACGGCACGACGGCAGAGAGCGTCGAGACGCTTGTCAGGTTCGTCACCGGGGAAGTGGGCCACGCATGAAGCGTCCGACAAGACTGGGCGCGGGCGAAAAGCTCGTCCTGACGGCCAACCGCCTTCTGGACGGTCATATTGTCTGGCGCGATGCGTCAGGCATATGGCATCCCTCGATCACGCACGCGGCCCTGCTTGACGCGGATCAGGCGGAGCACATCCTGGCCGGGACGAATGCGCAGGCGGAAGGGCTGGTCGGCATTTATGAAGTGGCTGTCCATCCGGCCTCCCCACCCATGCCGACCAGCGTGCGCGAGCGCATCCGCGCTTTCGGCCCCACTGTGCATCCGCAATTCGCCACGGAACTGGAATCATGAACGCGCCGATCGGTCACTACCAGTATGACAGCATCGACCGGGATTTCCTGGCTGCGCGCATCGACGAATTCGCCGATCAGGTGGCCCGTCGCCTGGACGGGCGCCTGACGGAAGACGAATTCAAGCCCCTGCGGCTGATGAACGGCCTCTATCTCCAGCTGCACGCCTACATGCTGCGCATCGCCATTCCATATGGCGTGCTCGACAGCCGGCAAGTGCGCATGCTGGCGGAGATCGCGCGCCACTACGATCGTGACTACGGCCACTTCACCACCCGGCAGAACATTCAGTTCAACTGGATCAGGCTGGAGGACACGCCGGAGATCCTGCGCAAGCTGGCCAGCGTGGACATGCACGCCATCCAGACCAGCGGCAACTGCATCCGCAACGTCACGTCCGACCAGTTCGCGGGTGCGGCGGCGGACGAAGTGCTGGATCCGCGCGTCCATGCCGAAATCCTGCGGCAATGGTCCACGCTGCATCCGGAATTCACCTTCCTGCCGCGCAAGTTCAAGATCGCCATTTCCGGCAGCCCGAACGATCGCGTGGCAGCGCGCTTCCACGATATCGGCATCATCGCGCGCCCCGGCCCCAACGGCCCCTTGTTCCGCATTTTCGTGGGAGGTGGCATGGGCCGCACGCCAGTCGTCGGGCAGGAAATCTTCGATGCCGTGCCGGAAGACGAACTGCTGGCCACGCTCGAGGCGATCCTGCGCGTCTATAACGCGTATGGCCGACGCGACAACATCTACAAGGCGCGCATCAAGATCCTCGTGCAGGCCCTGGGCATCGACGCCTATCGTGACGCCGTGCGCGCCGAACTGGCACGGATGAATCTGGACGACTACCGCCTGACACCGGCCATGGTGGACGCCATTCGCGCACGCTTCGCGACCCCCGAACTGGATGCGCCGGCGGATGCCGCAGAGCGCCTCGCAGCAGACCGCGCGCGGAACCGGACCTTCGACCGCTGGGCGCGCAGCAATACACATCCGCACCGCGCGCCGGGCTACATCGCCGTCACCGTTTCACTCAAGCCACCGGGCGGCATCCCGGGCGATGCGACATCCGCCCAGATCGACCGGCTCGCCGATCTGGCCGACACCTACAGCTTCGGCGAACTGCGCATCACGCATATGCAGAACGTCGTGCTGGCCCATGTGCGGCAGGACCGTCTGTTCGCCCTTTGGGAAAGCCTGCGGGAGGCCGAACTCGCCACGCCAAACGTGGGGCTGATCGGCGATATCATTGCCTGCCCCGGTCTCGACTACTGCGCGCTGGCCAACGCACGATCCATCCCCATCGCGCAAAAGCTCGGGGCGCGCTTCGGCGATGCCGATTTGCAGGAGCAGGTCGGCGCGCTGCGCATCAACATCTCGGGCTGCATCAACGCCTGCGGCCATCACCATGCCGGCCATATCGGCCTCCTCGGCGTCGACAAGCGCGGCGAGGAGTTCTTCCAGATCACGCTCGGCGGCCGGTCGGACAATCAGGCTGCGATCGGCGAGATTCTGGGTCCGGCCCTGCCGGAGGACGACACGGTCGATGCGATTGCCCGTATGGTCGACCGCTATCTCGTGATCCGCAGCACCGGCGAGACATTCCTCGACACCCTCACGCGCCTTGGTGACGCACCCTTCAAGGAGGCGGCTTATGAAAAGGCTTGATCTCAGCGGCCGCGCAACCGTCGGGTCCGTGGCCGTCCCGTTCGAGGAACTCGCCACGCAACCAACTGCCCGCGGAGTCGTCCTGACGCCGGACGTGGCATTCGAATCACTTGCGCCCTACCTCCCGCAGCTGGATCTGGTTGTCGTGACCTTCCCGATCTTTCGCGACGGACGCGGCTTCACGCAGG